>CATPBK010000114.1 GCA_955652705.1 Candidatus Dormiibacterota bacterium
ATCCACGACCACCTGGGCGACTGGCTCGGAGAGCTGAAAGAGCTCTGCGCGGTGCCGAGCGTCTCCGCCCGGCATGAGGCCATCGAGCCCTGCGCGGAGCTGGTCGCGAGCATGCTGCGCCGGCGCCGCTTTGATGCCCAGGTCTCCGCCACGAACGGCGGCCACCCGGTCGTGCTGGCGCACGCCGACGGGGCCAATCCCGGGCGCGACCTCCTCTTCTACAACCACTACGACGTCCAGCCGCCGGAGCCCCTCGACCTCTGGGAGAGCCCGCCGTTCGAGCTGACCCAGCGGGAGGGCGCCGTCTTCGCCCGCGGCTCCAAGGATGACAAGGGCGAGTTCGTGGCGCGGCTGGCCGCCCTCGACGCCCTGGCCAACGCGGGCGGCGGCTACCCGTGCCGCCTGACCTGGCTGGCCGAGGGCGAGGAGGAGGTCGGCAGCCCGCACCTGCCGGAGTGGGTCGAGCAGCATCGCAAGGAGCTCGCCGTCGACGGCGCGATCTGGGAGGAGGGCGGCATCGATGCCCAGGGCCATCCGCTCATCACGCTCGGCGTACGCGGGCTTCTCTACGTCGAGCTGCGGGTGCAGACCATCTCCCGCGACGCCCATTCAGGACAGGCCAACCTGCTGCCGAACGCCGTCTGGCGCCTGGTTTGGGCGCTGGCCGGCTTGAAGGGCGTCGATGAGCGCATCAACATCGCCGGCTTCTATGACGCGGTGCGCCACCCCTCGCCCGCTGAGCGAGAGCTGCTGGCCAAGCTGCCGAGCCAGGAGGAGAACATCCGGAAGGAGTACGGCATCGGGCGCCTCCTGCTCGACCGGCGGGGCATCGACGTGGCGGCGGCGACGTTCGACCCTACCTGCAACATCGCCGGGATCGGCGGCGGCTACCAGGGACCGGGCTCGAAGACGGTGATCCCGTCGCGGGCGACGTGCAAGGTCGACTTCAGGCTGGTGCCGGAGCAGGACCCCTACGACATCGAGACGAAGCTGCGCCGCCACCTCGACAAGGAGGGTTTCGAGGATGTCGAGATCGAGGTGTTGGGCGCCGAGCGGCCCGGCCTGACCAAGCCGGACGCAGACCTCGTGCGCTGGATGGCCGAGACGGGCGAGGCCGTGTATGGCAAGCAGGCCATGATCACGCCGCTGAGCGGCGGCACAACGCCCACCTTCCTGTTCACGGAGCACGGCGTGCCGGTGGTGGCGCCGGGCGTGGGCTGGGGCAACTTCAACCGAGCCCACAGCCCCAACGAGTTCATGCGGCTGCAGGACTTCGAGAACGCCATCAGGCACCTGGCCCGGCTCACCGTGCGGTTCGCCGAAGGCTAGCGGTTTTTCCGGACTCTTCGAGTCTTCTTGGCCCTCGCGCAGAACGTATGACTGAAGTGTCCTGCCTGAAAAGGGTAGCCAGGCAACGTGATGCAAATGACCTATTGCCAGTGAGGGTCCTCGCGTCTAGCTTCCAGGCAGAGGAAAGGAGGCGCGACGGTGTTGGAAAGCGAGCGTTCGGAGGAGCAATTCGCGGAGGTCTTGGCCGAAACCCAGGTGGCCCTCGAAGACCTGCTCGGCCAGGTCCGCGACTGCGAACGGGAATGGGGCCTCGACGACCGGATCGACCTCGCGCTGAAGGTCAGCAAGGCGCGTCGACCCGCCCGGGACTAACCCCAGCAGCTGCGCGTCGGCCGCTTTACCTCTTTTTGGTTAGTCGCCCTCGTCGCCTTCGAAGAACGCGCCGTTGCGTACGCTGCCGAGTTCAGAGAAGACTGAGCTGGAGAGCGAAGCTGCGTCGGAGACGAACCTGAAGTCATCCTGCCGGTGCGCGGACCACTCCATGGTTGACGGGCTGTCCAGAAAGTCCCCGCGGAATCGAAGCGCCGGTTGTTGAGGTGGTGTCGATCGGTTCAAAACGAAGTCGGGCGGGCGAGATTCGAACTCGCGATCTCCTGGTCCCAAACCAGGCGCTTTACCGGGCTAAGCTACCGCCCGAAGAGGCGGGTATCAGGATAGCCAGCCGCTGGCGAGCAGAGCCCGGACGGCGGCGCCCCGGTGACTCCAGCGGTGCTTTTCCTCGGGGTCCATCTCGCCGAACGTCTTCCCTGCCTCGGCTATGTAGAAGACCGGGTCGTAGCCGAAGCCGACCCCGCCCCGCCACTCCGGCACGATCTCGCCCCAACGCTCACCCGTCACCGAGCGGGTCGGCTCTCCAGGCCTGGACAGCGCGATCGTGCAGGTGAATCTCGCCCGCCACGGTCGCGGATGGGGCTCCAGCCGCCGCAGGAGCTCCGCCGTCCGCTCTGGCTGCGTCTTGCCGAGCCGAGCCGAGTAGAGGCCCGGGAAGCCGTCCAGCGCCTCCACCTCGACACCGCTGTCGTCGCCGACCGCCGGCGCACCCGCGGCGGCCGCCGCCGCCTCCGCCTTGAGGACCGCATTCTCGAGGTAGGTGGAGCCGGTCTCCTCGATGCCCGTATCGAATGGGACGACCTCGAATCCGGCTGGTTCGAGCAGGTCGCGGTACTCACGCAACTTCCCCTCATTGCCAGAAGCGACGACCAAGTGGCTCACGGCGCGACGAGCCGGCTCAGTCGAGTGACGCGAGAGCCCTCTTCTGGGCGGCGATGAGCTCGCCGATGCCCTTGCCGGCGAGCCGCACCATCGCGTCCAGCTCATCTTTGCTGAAGGGCTGGCGCTCGGCCGTCGCCTGCAGCTCGATCAGGCGCAGGTCCTCGCCCATGACGCAGTTGAGGTCGGTCTCGGCCCGGAAATCCTCCGCGTAGTCGAGGTCCAGCACCGGCGTGCCCTCCACGACGCCGCAGCTGACCGCCGCGATGTGCTGCCGGACTGGTGAGGCGCCGCCCAGCTGGCCCGCCGACTGCATGCGGCCGAGGGCCTGCGCGAGGGCCACGAAAGCCCCTGTGATCGAGGCGGTGCGGGTGCCCCCGTCCGCCTGGAGCACGTCACAGTCGAGGGTGATCGTGCGCTCGCCGAGGCGGGACATGTCGACGCCCGCCCGGAGCGCCCGGCCGATCAGGCGCTGGATCTCGTGCGTGCGGCCGCCGAGCCGGCCCTGGATGGACTCGCGCATGCCGCGGTCGTGCGTGGCCCGCGGCAGCATCGAGTACTCGGCGGTGATCCAGCCGTGGCCGGTGCCGCGGCGGTGCGCGGGCACCCGGTCCTCGACGCTGGCGGTGACGTTGACCCGCGTGCGTCCCATCTCGATCACGCAGGAGCCCTCGGCGTACGCGTTGGTGCTCATCGTGATGCGGACCGGCCGGAGCTCGTCTGCCACGCGGCCGTCGTGCCTTTGCACGTTGCCGAGCTTACTTACCAAGGAGCTTCAAGAGCAGGGCGGTCGCTTCCCAGAACAGGTAAAGCGGAACCCACATGAAGAGCGGCGTGATCGGGTCGACGCCCGGCGTCAGCAGGTTGGAGATCACTCCGAGCCCGATGATCCAGTAGAAGCGGTTCCGGTAGAGCCACTTCGACTTGATGATCCCGATCAAGCCAAGTACGAAGATCACGATCGGCAGCTCGAAAACGATGCCGAAGCCGACGACTAGCAGCAGGACGAAGCTGATGTACTCGTCGGCGACGCCGAGGTAGCTCAGGTCCGGTGGCGCGAACCCGTTCAGGATCCGCAAGAAAAGGGGCAGCGAGAAGAGAGCGAAGGCCACGCCGATGGCGAAGAAGGCGATCGTGGCCAGGATCAGCGGGAGGATCAGCCGCTTTTCCTTCTGGTGCAGCCCGGGGCTGACGAACCACCAGAGCTGCTGGATCCAGACCGGGGCGGCGACCACGATCCCGACGAAAAGCGCGATTTTGAGGCCGAGGGTGAGAGCGCCCGGCGGGCCCAGGTAGACGAGGTGCTTCACGGCGCCCCGCTGGATCAGGAATTCCAGGATCCTGGGCCAGAAGGCGAAGGCGATCGCCGTCCCCAGCGCCCAGGCGATCATCGAGACGATGAGCACCCGGCGCAGGTCCCGAAGGTGCTCCAGGATCGTCATCCGGGCGTCGTCGAAGTCCTCGGGGGCGGATCCGGAGGGCCCGCGCTGGAGAACGCGGTCCAGGAGTGCCATCAGCCGGCGCGCCCGCTAAGCCTTGGGCTCGGGGTGCGCTTCCTTGATCGGTTCGGGGGTGGGGGTCGAAGCGGCGGGCGGTGGAGCTGGAGCCGGAGCCGGCGGCGGCTGCTCAGGCTCGGTCGACGTGGCGCGCGTGACTTCGTCCCGCAGCTCGCTCGTCGCCTTGCGAAACTCCTTGATGGCCTGGCCGACCGCCCCACCGAGCTGGGGCAGCTTGCCCGGCCCGAAGATGATCAGCACGATCACCAGCAGGATGATGAACCACCAGTGGCCTATGAACCCGGGCATGCGCGCAGTTTACCCCGACTCGTCTCTCTCGGTCGCCCGCGAGCTCGGCGCCGCGGCTACGACTGAAGCTTGACGTCGAAGCCCAAGACCCGGTCGGAGTCGTTGAGCTGGGCGACCAGTTCGAACCCGATCAGCGCCGTGCCGAACTGGTTGTAGACCACGCCGCCTGGGCCGGAGCCGGGCCAGGCGTCCTTCAGGATGAAGAACTGGCTGCCGTTGACGGGCCCCGACGGATCCCTCGCCATGCCCACCGAGCCCGGCGCCCAGGCGTTGCTGTTCGGCTCGGGAGGCAACGTATAGCCGGGTCCTCCGGTCCCGTCCCCGCTGGGGTCGCCGCTCTGGATGATCCACTTCTCGATACGCCAGAAGCCAAGCCCGTTGTAGTAGCCGTTGACGCCCAGGACTATGAAGTTGTTGATGGTTTGCGGCGCGTCCTTGGCAATCATCGAGATGCTGATCGTGCCGCGGGTCGTGTGTAGGTTCGCCATGTACGTCTTGTTGACGTCGATGCACATGGCCGGTGGGCCCGCGTAGAGGTGGGGACCGAGCTGGGCCGCCGTCTTGCACTTGGCGAAGGGGCCCGCGGGCTTGACCTCCAGGGCTTTAAACAGGCCGAACCCCAGCCCCAGCAGCAGCGCCAGGATCACCCCCAGCGTGAGCAGGGCCGGGAGGTCGGGTAAGCGCCAGGGCGCCTCGGCCTCCTGGACTTCCTGGGCGGGTCCCGGGCGGCGGCCGCGACGGCGAGACGTGCCGGACTGGCTGCTGGAGATGCTCATGAGGTGAAGAAAGCGGCGATGGCGGAGGCCAGGCCGCGGCTCGTGTACTCGCCGGCGATTATATCGACGCGCATCCCGAGCTGGCGGGCGGTGTCGGCCGTGACCGGCCCCATGCAGGCGACCTTGGTCTCTTCCAGGGCACCCTTCAGATCCTCCCCGAAGGCAGACGCGAAGTTGACCGCCGTGGAGGAGCTCGTGAATGTGACCACGTCGACCGGCTCGGCTTCGAAGAGCCGGCGCAGCGCGGGCGCGGCCGCGGCCGGGCAGGCCAGCTCATAGACGAAGAGCAGCTCCACCTCAGCGCCGTGCTGGGCGAGCAGCGCCGGCAAGGCGTCCCGGTTCTGCCGCGAGCGCGGCACCAGGATGCGGGCGCCCCGGAGATCCCAACCGCGGAGCGTCTCGACCAGGCCTTCGGCGGTGTACTCGCCCGAGACGCGATCCGGGCGGAGGCCGTGCGACTCCAGCGAGCGGGCCGTCTCCGGGCCGATCGCGCAGAGCCGGCAGTCGCGCAGACGGCGGGCGTCCTGCCCGAGCTCGAACAGCATGTCGAAGAAGATCTCGACCGCATTGGAGGAAGCGAAGACCACCAGGGAGGTGTCCGGCAGGCGTTCGATCGCCTCTCGCATGCGGGCGTCGAGCCGGGTTGGGCGCACCTCGATGGTGGGAACGTCGACCACCCAGGCGCCCAGGTCGGAGAGCTGGCGATGGAACTCCTCCGACTGCTGGCGAGCGCGAGTGACCAGGACCCGGAAGCCGTGGAGCGGCCGGCGAGCGAGCGTGTCGAGCCGGTCGCCCGATTCGACGCCGGGCCCCACCACCAGCAGCACGTCGCCCTCGACCCCGGCGGCCGCCAGCCCGGCCAGATGGCGCAGCGGCGCCATCACCTTGCGCTGGCCGGGGCCGCCCGGGTTGAAGATGACCGCGGCGGCGGCGTCGGGCGAGTGGCCCTGCTCCAGCAGGTTGCTGACGGAGGCCTGCATCTCCCCGGCCGGAATCCTGAAGGCGCCGGTCGAGCCATCGGCTGGGGTCAGCCCGATCACGCTCAGGGTGATGCCGCTGATTGCGGAGCCCGCCGACTCGTGCAAGATCCCGGGCACCACGTCGAACTCGAGGCCGGCCGTGCTCAGCCTGCCGGCGAGCTCGGCGCCGGGCGAAAAGGCAAACGGGTCGCCGAAAAAGAGCACCGCCACCCGGTGCTCGTGGGAGGCGAGATGGAGGATCTCGTCGTCGCTCTCATAGGGGCCGATTTGGGCTCCCGGGCGGGCGTGACTCAAGATCGCCGCGGCGACGCCCGGCGGGTGGCGGATCACGTCGGCCGCCCGGATCGACTCGGCGGCCTTCAAGGTCAGCAGATCCGGCGAGCCCGGCCCGATCCCGACCAGGTGCACGCGGTGGTTGTTCACAGCTCCCGCCTGACCACGTATTCGGTCAGCGCCGCCAGCGCGTCACGGGACGGCCCCGCCGGCAGAGATTCGAGGTGGTCGCGGGCGGCTGCCGCCAGCTGGTCCGCTTCGGCCAAAGCCGCCGACGGGCCGTTCGAGCCTCGCACGCGGGCGACCACCTGGTCCACTTCCGGGCGCCCCAGCCGGCGTCCGTCGGCCAGCAGATCGCCGATGGTAGCCGCGACACCCGCCTCCTCGAGCGCCAGCATGAGCGGCAGCGTCGCGTGGCCCTCGAGCAGGTCCTGGCCGGTGGGCTTGCCCAGGATGGCCTGATCGGCGACGTAGTCGAGCACGTCGTCGGCGATCTGGAAGGCGAGGCCGAGCGAGATGCCGTAATGACGCAGGGCGGCCAGCTCCACCTCGCCGAGCCCGGCCAGCAGGCCGCCGATCCAGCAGCTGCACGCCAGCAGGGTCGCGGTCTTGGCCTCGATCCGGGCCAGGTATTCGGCGCGCGTGGGCCGGTAGTGAAAGCGATCGCGCTGCTGCAGGAGCTCGCCCAGGCAGATCCGCATCACAGCGCTGGCCAGCTCATGGACAGCCGCCGGCCGGCGAGTCAGGCTGGCGTGGCCGTAGGCCTTGGCAAAGTAGTAGTCGCCCACGACGATGGCCGGCGAATCGCCGAGAGCGGCTGCGACGGTCGGCTGTCCCCGCCGCAACAGGGCGTGGTCGATGACGTCGTCGTGGACCAGAGTCGCCGCGTGAACCAGCTCCACGCCCATTGCAGCTGCCACAAGCGGCTCCGGGTCATAGCGGCCGAGCCCACCCGCGAGCAGCACCAGCGCCGGCCGCAAGCGCTTTCCGCCCGCCAGGAAGAGCTCGGACATGGGCGCCGACATCGCGTCGCCGTCCTCCGCGATCGATTTGTAGAGCAGCTCGTCGACCCGGGCGAGGTCTTCAGCGACCGGCCCGAACGGCGCCGCCGTCATTTGCCTTCCCAGATGTCCACCTCCGTCACCTCTGGCACCCGCTCGCCGAAGAGGATCTCGGCCACCTCGTTGAAGCGTTCCGGCACCGAGGTCACCACGATCTCGTGCTCGGGCCGGACGCCGTCCGCCAGCAGGTTGGCGTGCTCGAGCTGGCGCCGCACCTTTTCGGCGGTGGTGCTGGCCGAGTCCACGAGCTGAAAGCAGCCCGGGAAGACGCGGCCGATGGCCGGCTTCAGGAGCGGGTAGTGCGTGCACCCCAACACCAGAACGTCCGCTCCCAGCTTGACGATCTCGGCCAGGTCGCGCTCAAGAGCGGCCTCCGCGCGCGGCGAGTCGGCGTCCCCCTGCTCGACGATCTCGACCAACTCGGGGCAGGCCTTCTGGAAGACGCCGATCATCGGATCGATCTCCTTGATCGCGTGCAGGTACTCCTGGCTGGCCGCCGTGCCCTCGGTCGAGATGACGCCGACCAGACCCTTGCGGGTGGCTTCGACCGCGGCGTGGGCTCCGGGGCCGATGACGCCGACGATGGGGACGTCGAAGGTCTCCCGGGCCTGACTCAAGGCCGCGGCGGTGGCCGTGTTGCAGGCGATCACCACCAGCTTCACGTCTCGGCCCTGCAGGTAGCGGATGATGTCGAAGGCGAAGCCGCGGACCTCATTCGGGTAACGCGGCCCGTAGGGAAAGTGTTTCAGGTCGCCCAGGTAGATGGTCGACTCGCTGGGCAGCCGATCGTGGATCTCGCGCAGCACGGTGAGGCCGCCCACACCGGAGTCGAACACGCCGATAGGTCGGGAATCGGCCATAGGTGGGTTCTTCCTAGGTCAAAGGAGTCAGGCGGTAGCCGAGCCCAGGCACGGCTTCCAGGGCAACCCCGGCGGCGTCCCGCGAGTTGAGCTTGCGACGCAGCCGCTGCATGTGGGGATCGACCGAGTGGTAGTCGACGTCGGCCAGGTAGCCCCACACCTTCTCCAGGAGCTGGGCCCGCGTCAGGACACGCCCCGCGTTGGCGGCGAGCAGAGCGAGCAAGTTGAACTCGGTCATCGTGAGCGGGATCTCCTCGTCTGACACCCGGACTCGCCGGCTCTCGGTGTCGACCTGGACGCCGCCCACGACCAGCAGACCCTCGCGCCGGCTGGCCGAGGGGCTCTGGTCGGCGCGCCGCAGGTGAGCGCGCAGGCGAGCGGCCAGCTCGCGCGCGTCGAAGGGCTTCGTTATGTAGTCGTCCGCGCCCACCTCGAGGCCCACGACCATGTCCACTTTGGAGCTGCGACCGGTGAGCATGACAACCGGGCAGAGCACCCCCTGCCGGCGGATCTCGCGGCAGACGTCCAGTCCACTGATGTCGGGCAGCACCCAGTCCAGCAAGACCAGGTCGGGCTCGCGCGAAACCGCAGCCCGGATCCCCTGCTGTCCGCTCGCGGACTCGATGACCTCGTAGCCCTCGCGGCGCAAGATCTCGATGACGACCGTGCGGATCGCCGGTTCGTCCTCGATCAGGAGGACGCGCTTACGCGCCTGCGCCGCGGGCTGTGCTTCCGGCATTTGCCTCAGCGGCTGGTCAGGACCGGCCGGGCGGGGCGAAGCCGACTGTTCGCCGCTCCCGTTCCGGTTTGCGCGGCTTGCGCAGGACCAGCACTCGACGTTCGCCAGCATCGACCACATCCACAAGGTGCCAGCCGTCGGCGGAGGCGGCCGTCAACCGATCCGCCAGTGTCTTGCCGTCGGTGACCTCGGCCAGGCTCAGCATCTCGGTGCGGAACTCCCATTCGCGGTCGCCGGTGCCGTTGCTGACCTGGGGCGCCGCAACCGCACTGCCGCCGGTATTCGGACCCGGCTCCTCGTCAGGTTCATCCGGGTCGTCCGGCTCGATTTCAGGCAGCTCGTCCGGATCGAGCACGTCGTGCCGATGAGGCATCTGCTCGATTCTAGTGGACCGTCTCGGCGGAAACCCTCGCAGCCCGAAGGGGCTCCGCCCGGTCGTCCAATCTCAGCAGGTGCGGGGGTCGTATCCTTACCGACCGACGGACGTCCGGGGCACAGGAGGGCACGCCCGTGAGTTTCAGCATCGACCGCTACAAGGAAGAGTCCAGGCGGCTGGACACCAGCGGCGTCGCCTGGGACGACATCACGAAGCACCCCCTCTCGAAGGGCGACCTCTTCTGCCTGCACTACATGATGGACGTCGAGAACCACACGTCCCTCTACCTCTCGCACCTGCTCGTGACGCGGGCGTGCATGAACCCGGTTCTGACCGCCTTCCTCTCCTGCTGGGTCTACGAGGAGCTCTGGCATGGCGAGAACCTAGGCAAGTTCCTGCAGTCCTACGGGGTCGAGTTCGACACCGATGAGCGGATTGCGCAGATCCGAGCCGGCCTCGGCTTCCAGAACACGATGAGCATCTTCACGACCATGGTCGGATCGTGGCTGCTCGAGGACTTCGCGGCGATCTACCTCTCGGTGGGCGCCATCAACGAGCTGAGCACCGCGACCGGCTACGCCGCCCTCGCGCGCAAGTGCCAGCACCCCGTCTTGCAGGACCTGCTGGGGCGCATCCAGAAGGATGAGCGCCGGCATTTCGCCTTCTACTACAACAGCGCCAAGCAATGGCTGGAGGGCAACCGCCGGGCCCAGAAGCTCGACCGCTTCATCCTGGACAAGACCTGGGTGGTCGTCGGGAAGGGCGTCAAGACGCAGGAGGAGGTCGACGCTCTCGGCCTCTACCTGTTCGACGACAAGCCCGGCTCGGAGGCTTTGCAGGGAATCGACGAGAAAATCGGCCGGCTGCCCGGCCTGGAGGGGATCCGGCTCATGACCAGGGCGCTCGACGAAGCGCGCGCCAACGCCGCCAAGGTGCCCGGCTGGGGATACCGGCTGATCGAGCAAGAGGCCTGGGCGGTCGAGGCGAAGAAGCTGCCCGCAGGGGCGCTGTTCGGCCACCGCGTCGAAATTGAAAGCGGCGACGAGGTCGGCGTAGCCGGCTAGATCAGCTTGTCCTCGCGCTCGACCTTGAGCGCGCATTCGATGCTGCAGTAGGCCCACATCCCGCGCAGCACCGCGCCGCCCTCGAGGGGTGTCGCGCAGAGGGCGCAGAACCTGGCGCCGGGCCGCCTGTCACCAGCCCCGGCGAGGACGCTGTCGCCGCGGACCGAGGGCAGCTGGCGCGGGTCCTCCTGCCACCCTTGCGGGTCTGGTGTCATCAGAGTCGTCACCCCCGGTGTGTCGGTCTCCACCCCCCGGTCGACGTACCAGCTTGACCGTCACCTTTGACCCTGTCAAGGCTCAGCGGGACTTCAGGTGCGGGTGGTGGGATTCGAACCCACACGCCTTGCGGCGGGGCATTTTAAGTGCCCTGCGTCTGCCGAATTTCGCCACACCCGCGGCGACAATCTAAGCCTTAGAGAAAGGTCTTCGACGCCTCGTCGAGCTTGGCGACTGCCTGCTCCGAGAGCTTCACCTCGAGCGACTTGACAGTTTCGCGCAGCTGTTCGGGCCGGGAGGCTCCCACGATCGGGCTGGTGACGGCGTCGTGGCTCAGGATCCAGGCCAGAGCGGCCTGGGCCGGGGTCATCCCCTCCTGCTCGGCCACCTGCATCAGGGCCCCGACCACCGTGAACATCTCCTCCGACCAGTAGCGGCCCTGGTACATCCGGCCGTAGTCGCCCCAACTGAACCGGGACTCGGGCGGCGGCTCCTGTCCGCGCTGGTACTTGCCGGTCAGCATCCCGGCGCCGAGCGGGTTGTAGGGCATGACGCCGATGCCGGCCGCCTTGCAGAAGGGAAAGAGGTCCCGCTCCGGTTGGCGGAAAAGCAGGTTGTAGCGAGGCTGCAGCGCGGTGATGGCCGCCAGGCGACGCTCGCGCACGATGGCCTGGGCCAGACCCAGCTGCCAGGCCTCGAAGTTGGAAAGGCCGACGTAGAAGACCTTGCCGTCCTGGACCAGCCGGTCGAGCGCCTCGAGCGTTTCATCGACAGGCGTCGACTCGTCGGCGTGATGCATGTAGTAAAGGTCGATCCGGTCGACGCCAAGGCGGCCCAGGCTTGCCTCACAAGCCTCGATGACGTGCTTGCGGCTGCCGCCCTGGTCGTTGGGCCCAGGCCCCATCGCGTTGGTGAACTTGGTCGCCACCACGAAGCGCTCGCGCTTGCCGCGGAGCCAGCGGCCGACGATCTCCTCGGTTCGGCCCGCCGTCTTCGGGTCGGGTGGCACCGGGTAGACGTCGGCGGTGTCGAGGAGGTTGAACCCGAGCTCGGCGGCTGCATCGAGGACCAGGGCGCTCTGCACCTCGTCGCATTGGGCGCCGAAAACCATCGTGCCGAGGCAGAGTCGGCTCACCTTCAGTCCCGCCCTGCCGAGGTTCACGAATTCCATACCTTTCAGACCTTTCGCCTCAAGATACGGACTCGGCGTGCACGTCAGCATGGACCGGTTCCAGGCGGCAGTTGAGGAGGCGATCGCCTCCATCCCGGAGCCGTTCCTGCCGTACCTGGACAACACCCAGTTCGTCATCGAAAGGAGCTCGCCGGACGGTCTGCTCGGCCTCTACGAAGGCGCGACGGCACTGGCCGCGGGCGAGGGACTCCCCGAGCGCGTCACCGTCTACAAGGAGCAGCACGAGCAGAGCTGCGAGACCTGGGAGGAGCTCGTCGCCGAGGTGCGGCGGACGATCCTGCACGAGGTCGGCCACCATTTCGGCATGGAGGAGTCAGACCTCCCCTACTGAATCTGGGCAGAGAACTGAAAGAGGGTTCCGCGCCCCCTTTGGGACGCGGCGTCGGCGCTGAGCCGCCCTGACGGCCGATCCGTCAGTCGGCTCGTCCGCTCCTCGGTCAGGCAGCTTTGGCTGCGGTCCCTCCGGTGCTCCGTCGCCTCCGCCGGATCGACTCGCCAGGATCGGCTGATCGCTCGACGCCCTCTTTCAGCTCTCTGCCTAGCGCGCTCGCAGGTCCCAAAAGGCCCGGTCCCAGAGGATGAGCGGGTCGCCGGTGCCTTCCGCCGCCTCGGTCACCGCCCCCACCACGATGTCGTGGTCTCCGGCCGGGTGGACCGCCTCAAGCCTGCACTCGAGCCACGCAATGGCGCCTTCCAGGAGGGCGACTCCGTTAGAGCCGAGGCGGTGCGGGATCTCACGCCAGCTGGTATCGACCTGGGGGGCCCGGCCCGCAAAGCGCTCGGCGATGAACTCCTGGCGGGAGGAGAGCAGGCTCACGTTGAAGACCGCGGTTTCGAGGACCGCGTCACGGGTGACGGCAAACCTGTCCAGGCAGACCAACACCAGCGGCGGCTCGATGGAGACAGCGGTGAAGCTCGTCGCGGTGAGGCCCCGCCAGGCGTTGGCCTGGCCCGCGCTGATCAACACGGCGCCGGCCGCGTGACGGGCCAAGGCACTGCGGAAGCGCTCGGAATCCACCCCTCAGAGATCGACCAGGCGAGCTGCCAGCGCTGAGCGATGTTTCTGACTCGGCTCCGGCCAGACCGCCAGCATCAGCGCGACGAGCCAGCCGAGACCAGACCAGCCCAGCGTCAAGTTGAGGCGGATGATCGTCCGGCTGTCGAGCCCAGGCCACAGCCAGGCGATCGCCGCCGGCAGCAGGTAGAGGGCCTCCGCAAGGTAGAGGGCGACGAAAGCGGCGATGACTCGAAGGCCGGCCTGGTTCCAGGCCAGGACGCAGGCCGCCAGCGGAAGGATGGCGAGGGAGCCCCCGAGAGCCGCGAGGCGACGCGCGAAAGATCCGTTCAAGGCCGCATCCATTGTCTCCGCAACCGGTGAGGCGGCGCGGGCTGTCTGGCGCGCCGCCTCCAGTCCCGGTGCTGGGCCTAGACCTTGGCCTCGGGCTTGCCGGCGGTGGCGATCCCGGCCTCGAGGAGGTCCTTCAGGTTCGCGTAGTCAGCCGCGAATTGACGCCGCGCCATGGTTCCGACAACAGGGTCGGCAAGCCTGAAGAATCCTTTCGACTCGCCCTTCAAATGCACGTCGACGCGGGTCAGATCTCCCTCGCGGCTGAACGCCATCGTCTGCTCAAAGGGGAGCGGGCCTGTAATGGCATTCGCCGTGAACTTCCGCTTTGGATCCCAGTCAGTGATCTCGGTGGTCGTTTCAATCCGCTTGCCGAGGAACCTGGCGATCTGATGTGCCCGGCTGCCCTTGCCCACCGGCCCCGACCCTTCCTGCTTCACCTCCTGGATCACCGATATCCACTGGGTCATGTTGTCCGGGTTGGTCATGTAATCCCAGACTTCGTCGAGCGGTCGCTTGATCTCAACCGTGATATCAAACTCGATCGTCGCAATCACCTCCCCTTGCAACGCCCGCAGTGACAGCCGGCTGAACTATAGACCCGCCGCTGGATGCCGGGGTGATAGCGTCTCGGCGTGTCGTTAGGCATCGTCTTCAAGGGGCCCGAGGGCGTCGTACTGGCGGCCGACAGCCGCGTCACCCTGACGGCGAATCTGCCCAACAACGTCCTCCTGCCCGCCTACTTCGACAACGCGACCAAGCTCTTGAGAATCCGGGGCCAGGACTTCGCCGGGGTTGTCACCTACGGCCAGGGTGCCCTGGGCCAAGCCGAACCTCGAACGGCCCACAGCTACATCCCCGAGTTCGAGGCGGAGCTGGGGGCGGAGAAAGTCGGCCGTCTGGGAATCAAGCCACTGGCCGACCGGCTGGGCCGGTTCTTCCTGGCCAGGTGGAACCAGGCGAGCATGCCCGCCGGCGCCGATCCCCTGTACTTCCTGGTCGCCGGGTTCGACCAGGACGCAACGTACGGGCGGGTGTTCCTCGTCGCCATACCAGGCGCGCCCGAGGCTGTGGAGCAATCGCCGAACCTGTTCGGGATCGTCTACGGCGGCCAGACCGAGTACGTCCAGCGGTTGCTAAATGGCTATGACGGCCGTCTTCCCGACATCGCCACGAAGGCGCTCAACCTGACCCCGGCTCAAAAGACAACACTGGAGCAGGCGCTGCCGCCGGAAGTCGGTATTCGCATCCCTTACCAGTTCCTGCCGCTGCAGGATTGCATCGACCTTTCGATCTTCCTGATCAGGACGACGGTCTCGGCCCAGAGATGGACGGTCGGCATTCGCGGGGTCGGCGGCTTCATCGACGTCGCGACGATCACCAGGACGGAAGGGTTCGAGCCCATCCAGGAAAAGCAGATCCGAGGCGAACCGGGAGATTCAGCCGCGCGCTAGGACGGGAAGAGTCGTGGGTTCTGTTGACCGACTAGCCCCGCGGATTAGAGATGCATCAAGGCCCAAGAACCCCTTCCACGTCTGCTCTTGAGCCTCGATCGGGCCTGAAGCGTAACCGTCGCTCATCACCCCGCCGAAGCGGGCTTGGCCCTACGCCTGACTATATACCTTCGGACGTCAAAAAGGTGAGACTCACGCTGGGAACTCGAGGGCGCGGTGAGAACACGACCGCCGCGCCTGCCCTGGCTGGCGAGGCGACCGTAGTTGCTGTGAGGGATCGAGGGGCTGTTAGAGGACCGACTCCGAATTCGAGGAGGGTTGGAGGCGACGGGCGGAATCGAACCGCCGGTGGAGGTTTTGCAGACCTCTGCCTTGCCACTTGGCTACGTCGCCCTAGCCGAGGTCAGTTTACCGAGCGCTGTCGGGGGAGCCTGACCCGGTTTCTATACTTCCCGTAGATGGGTGTCAGCACGATCAAGATGCCCCAGCTGGGTGAATCGGTCACCGAGGGCACCGTCGATCGCTGGCTCAAGAAGGAAGGTGAGTTCGTCAAGAAGGACGAGCCCATCGTCGAGGTGGTGACCGACAAGGTCAACGCCGAGATCCCCTCCCCGTTCGAAGGCAAGCTGCTCAAGATCAGTGTGCCGGAGGGCACGACGGTCGCGATCGGAATCGAGATCGCGCAGATCGAAACCGCCGGCGGCGACGGAGCGCCGGCCAGCACCCCGACGCCGACTGCCGAAACACCAGCTCCGGCGGTGGCCACCCCCACCGTGGAGGTGCCTCGGCCCGCCGCGCAGCCCGCCGGCGAGCGGCCACGGTTCAGCCCCGCCGTCCGGCGGCTCGCCGAGGAGCACGGGATCGACCCGACGACGATCACCGGCACCGGGGAAAGCGGCCGCGTCACCCGCGACGACGTGCTCGCCTTCGTGCAGAAGGGCGGCGCTCCCGCGGCGGCTGCGGCGCCTGCACCCGCTCCCACCAAGGCCGGCGACCGTGAGGAGCTGGTCAGGATCAACGCGGTCCGGCGGCAGATCGCCGAGCACATGGTCCGCAGCGTCCAGACCTCGCCCCACGTCTGGACGATGGTCGAGGTCGACATGACCGGCCTGGTCCGCTACCGGGAGGCGGAGAAGGACGACTACCAGCAGCGTCACGGCCTCAACCTGACTTACCTGCCCTTCGTCGCGCAGATCCTCTGCGAGGCCCTGCAGGAGTTTCCGTACCTCAACTCGAGCTGGACCGACGACGGCATCCTGCTCAAGCGTTACGTCAACCTCGGCATCGCTGTCGCCGTTCCCCCCGACGGCCTCATCGTCCCGGTCGTCAAGGACGCCGACCGGCTCGGGTTCACCGATCTGGTCAAGGCCATCTCGGACCTGACGAACCGGGCCCGCCAGAAGCAGCTCAAGACCGATGACGTCCAGGGTGGCACCTTCACCCTGAACAACACCGGGGCTACCGGCTCGATCGCCTCGATGCCGATCATCAACCAGCCGCAGGCTGCCATCCTGACTACCGAATCGATAGTGCGAAGGCCGGTCGTGATCGGGGAGGGCACGACCATCCGGAGCATGATGAACATGTGCATGAGCTTCGATCACCGGATCCTGGACGGGTACCAGGCGGGCCAGTTCGTGAACTGGATCAAGAAGCGCCTCGAAGACTGGTCCCCGGCTTCGATCAAGCTGTGAGCGATCCGATCACGCCGACACGAAAGATCCCGGACTGGATCAAGGTCCGCGTCACCGAAGGTGAGAACTACAAGGAGCTGAAGCAGCTGGTTCGCGATCAGCGGCTGCACACAGTTTGCGAAGAAGCTCATTGCCCCAACATCTATGACTGCTGGAACCGGCGCACGGCCACTTTCATGATCCTGGGCGCCGTCTGCACGCGCGCCTGCCGCTTCTGCGCGGTCACCTCGGGCCGGCCCACCGAGTTCGACATCACCGAGCCGCTCCGGGTCGCCGAGTCCGTGGCCAGGCTGGGCCTGCGCCATGCGGTGATCACATCTGTCGACCGCGACGACCTGCGCGACGGCGGCGCCGAGATCTTCGCCCGCACCATCCGCGCCATTCGGCGACGCAGCCCTGACACCAGCGTGGAGGTGCTGACGCCCGACTTCCAGGGCGACCATGACGCGGTCCGCACCGTCGTCGAGGCAGGTCCCGACATCTTCAACCACAACACCGAGACGGTGCCCCGACTCTACGCCCGGATTCGGCCCAAGGCCGTCTACGCCAGCAGCCTGGGAATCCTGCGTCACGTCAAGGAGCTGCGGCCCGACCTGGTGACCAAGTCGGGTGTGATGGTCGGACTTGGTGAGACCAGGGACGAGCTCCTCCAGGTCTTCCGCAACATGCGCGAGCACCGCGTTGACGTGCTCACGGTCGGCCAGTACCTGCGCCCCTCGAAAAAGCATGCGGAGGTCCTCCGCTACTACCCGCCCGCGGAGTTCGACGAGCTCAAGTCCGACGCGCTTCGGATGGGCTTCGCGCACGTCGAGTCGGGCGCTCTGGTCCGTTCTTCATACCACGCTGATGAGCAAATCCCCGCTGGTCGTCAGAGACTGCTGGCTGGGTAGGGTCCCCTACCGGGACGCCTGGGACCTCCAGCGCGAGCTGGTCGAGGGCGTCAAGGCCGGGACGGCTCCGGACACGCTCCTCCTGTTGGAGCACCCGCACGTCTTCACGCTCGGGCGGCGGGGCACTGAGGATCACGTCCTCTGGGACGAAACCGAGCGCGGGCGCCGCGAAGTGGAGCTGGTCTGGAGCGACCGGGGCGGCGACGCGACCTATCACGGTCCCGGCCAGCTGGTCGGTTATCCGGTCCTCGACCTCGACCGGATGGGCGGCGATCTGCTCACCTACCTGCGCCGCCTTGAGGGCTCGCTGATCGCCTACCTGGCGGAGCTCGGCATCGCAGGCGGGCCGGTTCCCGGACTGACCGGGGTCTGGGCCGGGGACGCCAAGGTAGCTGCGATCGGCGTGAAGCTGACCGGACGCGTGCTGAGCCACGGGTTCGCGCTCAACCTGACGACCGACCTCGCCTACTTCGACGGGATCGTGCCGTGCGGGCTGCCCGACAAGAAGACCACCTCGGTCGAGCGGCTGACTGGTCGCCGCGTACCCGTCAAGGAAGCCGCCCAGGCCTACGCACGCCACTTTGAGAGCGCGTTCGGGGTGGAGCTGAGAGCAGACGAGGCACCGGCGCGGCTAACAGCACCGGCGTAGCGACGGACCTCCTCTATCACTTGTTGGAAGGGCGGCGCATCGCGCGCGCACGCGCGCGCGGAACTCGGCCGCGAATTTGCTAGAATCTACAAGTTGCACTGCCACCGGCCCTCCCGCCTGCTGGGATGGGGCCGGTTTCATTTGGAAGGTGTCTAAGCATGAGCAGTATCACTGAGCTAGTCCCCCTCGCCACGATCGTCCCGCCCGCCAACCACGAGGTCGGCGGCGGATTCGACGCCGTGGTCGACGGTGAGCCGGTCCGAGTCCGGGCAGTGCTGGAGCGAACTGTCGTCGTCGAACATCCGGGGAGCGGAGACCGCAGCGTCGTCCGCAAGGACCTTTGCATGGTCAATCCCGAGGCCGTCGCCTTCGTGCCCGGCAACCCCAGCGCCGGGGTCGGGCCGCGCCAATGGCGCCGGCTGCCGGGCAAGCCGCCCGCGCAGTAACTCCGCACGTCGCCTGGTGACTTTGCGCTAGGCTAAGCTTCACATGGCCGACCGCCAAAGCCGCTATCATATTTAGTGATAGTGGTCGGAGCAGCCAGGAGCCGCCGACAGACACCCTCCTTCCGCCTCCTGGCCGTCTGGATCGCGCTCCTCGCCCTCGCCCAGATCTGTGACGTCATCACGACCGGTGCCGACATGGCGCGCGGCGGTGTCGAGGGCAATGTTCTGGTCGGGACGCTGCTCGGAATGGGCGGGCTCGGGCTCGTGTTCGTGCTGAAGCTGGCGCTGGTTGGCGCGATGGCGATCGTCAGCCTGCTGGTTCAGCTCTACGCAATGCGCAACCCGGGCCGCGCCTCGGAGCAGGCCTATCACTTCGTCTGGCGCGCGCTCCAGCTATCGGTGGTGGGATTGCTGGTCGTGGCCGTCCACAACACCGCTCTGCTGGCCGTCATCAACTGACCCGCGCCGTTCCCAGAAGTGGTGCCGAGGCCCAGATTTGAACTGGGGACACCTTGATTTTCAGTCAATGGCTCTGCTGCGCTCGATTTGGCAGATTCTGAATTCGGGAGCAGCCCTTGACTCCTAGAACCGCTGCAGTGAAGGTCCTGACTCTGCAACTTCAATCAGGGCTGATTCGACTGTTCAGAGCTGCCTTGGCGGCTGCCAAACAGCGGGTTTCGCCCGGCGCTGTCGCGACCGAGTCACTACCGGCGCGGCTGCAGATCCGAGCTAGCGGCTCGCCATCCTGGCATCACTGGGCCTTCCTCGCTCGGAGGCTGCCCGGCTCGACTCCTGACGCCGCTGACGCAGCGCGCCAAGCCTGAACCTTTGATCGTGCGCGGACCTCTTGTCTCGCATCGCAACGTTAAGCAGTCGTCGACCTCTCGATGCACTGATCGCGCTCGACGATCACCGCCGCCGCGTAGCCAGAAAATAGAGCCCGGCGGCCGCGACCCCAACGAGCAGAAACAAGACCACGTTGGGCGCGAGGATCAGGAACCAGGTCGCGGCGTCCCAGGCGCGGTGGCGGTAGTTCATCAGAAACCAGAGCTGCGGCAGGCCTACGACTACGGCTGCCACCGCCACGCCGATCAATGTGCCCGCGAGCCACCGCTTCATACGCACTGATCACCCCGCGCCTGCGGCTTCTGGCATCACCTCCGGAACCGCCGCCGTCGGTCGACCCTTTGGCCACGGCCTCCGCGTGCGTGGCAGGACGCCGAGTCTTTCGCGGTCAGCGCTGGCCAAGCCAGACCATGTCGCGAGCTGGCCTTCGGGTTGTGTGTCGGCCTGGCTGAAGCGTCGTGCAAGCTGGGGTGCCTGCCGGACCCGGCCTATCTTGCTCCCCCCAATGGGGGTCAGTTTGGCTCTTGAATGAGCAAGAGCTGCTCCACGATTGGACGTGCCGAGAGTCGACCCACCTGAGTGCAGGGGCTCAGGAACCTGAGACAGTTCTGGTCATGAAAGGTAGGCGCAGGGGCTCGGTGGATTGGAGCATCACTTCCTTTGTAGGACTAGGGCGAGTACAGCAAGTCGAGGTCGGCGTGTCCTGTAGCCCATTGAAGACTGAAGTGCCAGCAGCCGGCGGTCGGTACCTGCACTCCATCGGGATAGATCGTCGGGCCGGAGTCAGCCGGACGAGAGGCCGTCAAGGCGGGCTCGGCAGCTCCTGTTGGGTGTACACGAATCTCCAATGAGCCGTGGTTCCGCGGCGTACCCACAACCCATAGAATCTTCGCCGGCGCGTTAGCGTCAGCCTTGAGGGGGTAGGCCAAGAGGAAACCAGCTATGGGCGAGGGACCAGCTAGGGCATAAGGAGCGTCCTCCATTTCGGTGAGGCCCTGAATCCCGTCGTGGAGCCAGGTCGGCATTCCTCCTCTGTACACCTGCGTTGAGCCGCAGCCTCCGGAGACGGGGATGGCGTTCGCGAGAGGGCTTGGTGGTGGGGCGGCCCGGATAGCAGGCGATGGTCGGGTCGTTATTGCCGTGCCGGAGCAGGCCATCGCCAGAAACGCGGCAACGAAGACTCCAACAATGCGCGTGGCCGCCCCCGCGGTCTCGTTCAGCGTGCTGGTGGGCATTCTGGTGGCTCGTCTGGGTTCCTGAGGCCGCTCAGCTTGAGGCTGGGGATGCCGCGGCGCCGACGCCAAGTGATGCGACTGTCGCTGCAATCCCATTCGACACCTTCATCACCGCGAGATACTCCGAAGCGTCTGGCGACGTTCCCTTGACCGAATCTGGCCGACGTCCTGGGTTTCATTTTTGGTTCGTAGCAACCAAAAGACTCGTCAGTCAGGAGGGCTGGGGCCCCTGGGGCACGATCGCCGACACCGTGTTGGATCGATCGCCGAGGTTCCTTGGACGGCGGTCAAGTGATGTCCGGACGAAAGAACCTTCACGACGATCGGTACGGCTGTGACGGACCAAGCTGTAGGCCACGGCCAGGGTCCAGTTGTCCATGACCGTCCGCCGTCAGTAGTGCGATAAAGCACTTCGGCGGTCGACCATCCGGTCTCGGCATCTTCGAAATGAAACATGCGCTTGCATCGCGAACGGGAAAGTCAGTGGACAACGGGGTGATGTTCGTCTACCTGCGCGCGTACCGCCCAGCTGACACCGAAGTCTGTGGTGACGTAGAGGGACGCGTCCTCTGAGTTGCCGTCGCACCGTCGGCTGGCCAGGATCCACGCCGTTGAAGCGTCCACAAATGACAGGCTCGGCAGGAATGCTTCAACGGCGAATGGCAGAGGTCTGGGCTCCCAGTTCACGCGTGGCCGCGCTGCGTCGTCGAGCAGCAGGCGAACCAAACCGCCAACCGAGAGTCCCGTGATCCCCGACTCCCTCACCAGGTCCTGTGCCGACCATCCTCGCAATGCCAGCTCGCGGTCGAGCCGAGCGCGGCTAGAGGCCGAGTTCCATCGGCCGGATCGTCGCCGGCCTCCTACGGGCGCGGGTCATCATTGGTGTCGCCGAGCTGCTCGACGAGGGCGTCGCGCGCACAGAGCCTTGAGACCGGTTAGACGTTGCCTTGTAGTCGTCGGCGCTCGAGCTCGGCGACGAGCTGCGCCGGGGTTACGACCGGCGGTCTGGAGGCTTGAAGGCTGGTCAGGTGCTTGTCCCCCGAAACAACGAAGTCCACGCCGGCTTCCCTTGCCAAGGCGAAGAGGTAGTCGTCACGCGGGTCAGCCAAGACAACCGGCTCGACCAACAAGGGGTCTTCCCGGACATCGGCGGCCGCCGCGAGCAGGTCGACGTACTCGGTAGCTTCTACCTCCGAGATGTAGCGGCGCAGGCGGGGCCGGCCCAGGACCGAGCGAACCTCGCGCAGCAGCTCTGGGCAGACGACCAGGTTCAGCTCCGCGTCTTGCCAGGCCCTGACGATGCGGTCGGGGTTGCCGACCCGACTGATAGCTGCCGAGACAAGGACCGTCGCGTCCGGCACGACGGTCAGGATCAAGGCTCAGCGGCGGTGCCGGGCAGCCTTGCTCCCCTCGCCTCTGCTGGCGTGCAGTTCCGCGTTTGCGAGCTCGAGCGCCTCTTCCTCTGTCAACTCGCTCGGCCGCTGCCGCAAGCGCTCGATGAGGTCCAGGCCGAGGTACTGGCGCAGCGCCCGCTCGTGGATGTCCTTCTCCTTGAGGCGCATGTTGAGGGCAGCCTGCTTGAGTGCTCGGCGTACGCGCTCGTCCAGTTCGAACGTCACCTTGACTTTGGGCATGCTTGAACCATACAGCTTCCCAGGAAGCCAGGAAGCTGGGCCGAGCTTGATCGATTGTTCAGCTGAAGTTGACCGTGATGGGTACCGGGTGGTGGCCGCCACGCTGGTTTCGTCTCGCTGTCAAGCCTTCACGCGGTCTCCGACCTTCCTGAATGTGGGTTCTTACCGCCAACTGAGCAAGCTTCGCGCACGATCGGAGTCCAGCGTTACGCTCAGGCGCCGTGCGCCCTTCTGAGCCACGACCCCATGGTGCACGGCTTAGCACACGGCATGTGGGTAAGTTCCCATCCACACGCGGCTCTAGACTGAGCGGGGCTGACTGCGCGAGGTCGAGCGGCCGCGATCCGGCTCAGCAGGCCGAGCGGTCGCCTACGATGACGCGCGCCGAGCTCGCCCGGTCCGGGACGGAGGAGACCACCAGCAGCGCCTGAGCTTTTGCCGAGGTAAGCCCGAACGGGTTCTTGCTGGCGACGTGCGTCAAGCCCGGCTGGAATTACAGGGGCTTTTTCGCGCGCTCGCTGTATTAGACCACTTAACTGTGCAAACTCAACCCTGTCGAAGGCTCGTCTAGCAGACCCATGCAAACTATCAAGTGCTGCAAACGAACTCGAGATGGAGAGGTGGTGCCGAGGCCCAGATTTGAACTGGGGACACCTTGATTTTCAGTCAAGTGCTCTACCGAACTGAGCTACCTCGGCACGGGTCGTAATTCTACAAAGGGCACTCAGAGCTCCGACCGCAGCCAGCGGTCCCAGAGACCCGCCGCCAGCCAGCGCCCTTCGCGCTGCACCCCAAACCGGCCGAAGTAGCGGCAGATGTTCTCCAGGTCGCGCGTGAGCAGCCGGTGGGCGCTGTGGTTGAAGCGCGGGTCGACCATCTGAGGCAGGTCGATGACGGTCAGGCCGCCCTGCCAGTAGAGGACGTTGTAGTCGGAGAGGTCGCCGTGGACCAGGTTCTCCCGAAGGAAGAGCTCGACCTGGCCGACCAGGACGTCCAATAGTGCCGGCGCATCGTCGGGTGAAGGCCGAACCTCGCGCAGGTGCGGGGCCGGGCCGCCCTCGTCGCCGATCCACTCCAGCAGCACCGCGCTTTCGCCGCGCGCGACCGGTCGCGGCACGCGCGCGCCCGCCGCGTGCAGGACCTCGAGGTTCTCGTACTCCTGGAAGAGCCACTGGCCGAAGAGGACCTCGCGGCCCCAGCCGCTCTTCTTCCCCACGGCCCGCCGGTCACGCTCATTGAGGACCGCCATGCGGCCCTCGCGATACATGGCGTCGTTCCGGAAGGACCTCTCCTCGCGGGGCCGGTAGACCTTGGCCGCGAAGAGCTCGGCTCCGGTCCAGGGCCGGGCACGGCACATGTAGACCGTGGCCTCCTTCCCGCTCTTGACTTGACGAATAACGCTTTCGATGAGCCCCTCGTCGAAGAAGGGCTCGAGGGCTTCGATTCGCAACTGAAACGCTCTCCTTGAAATAAAAAGCCGCTCGGTAGAGCGGCCTCTCATTGCAGGAGGAAACGATCAGCGGCTAAGGGCAGCTCTCCAGGACACGGGCACGCTCAAAGACACTGGTCTCCAAGACGCACCTCCTTTGAGCTACAGGACCTGACGGCGACCGGCCAAACCTAGCACATTGGTGGGCGGTGAGAGGATCGAACTCCCGACCTCCTCGGTGTAAGCGAGGCGCTCTAAACCGGCTGAGCTAACCGCCCGCAGAGCTGGCGGCAACAGTCTACCCAGCGGCCTGGCCGGGCACGACCGCCGTCGGGTGCTCGAGGAGCCTGAGCGCGGCGTTGAGCTGGCTGTCGGCCGCGTGGCCAGCCGCCGGCCGCGCCACGTCGTACATCTGGTCCGGGCTCGGCAGCGGGACCTCGTCGGTCGGGTGGAGGCCCACCCTGTCGACCGAGGTGCCGTCGGGCAGGTACCAGCGCTTGATCGTGATATGGAGGTCCGATCCGTCCGGGAGCGGGAAGTCCTGCTGGACCGAGCCCTTGCCATAAGTGACCGTCCCGACCAGCGGTGCCCGCCGGCGGACCAAGAGCGAGCCGGAGACGATCTCCGCCGCCGACGCCGTGTTCGAGTTGACGAGGACCACGACCGGGATGGTGGCGGCCAGGTGGTCGCCGCTCACGTCGTGCCGCTCCACGCGGCCGTTGCGGTCGCGCAGCTCGAAGGCCTCTCCTGACGCCACGAACTGGCTGACCACGTTCTGGGCCGCGTCGACGAAGCCGCCACCGTCGTCGCGGAGATCGACGACCACGCCGCCCGAGCCGGCCAGGCCGGCCTTGAGCAGGCGGTCGAAGTCGCTGCCGGTGGACTCGCCGAAGCTGTAGATCCGGATGTAGAGCATGCCGTCCTCGAGCTTCGTCGAGCGCACGGACGGAATCACCACATTGCCGCGGGTGACCGTGAAGTCCTGGACCTGTCCGTTGCGCCGCACGGCCAGGACGACCGGCGATCCGGCCGGCCCTCGAATCAGGAGCGAGGCCTGGTCGGAGTTGATGTTGTGGAGGTCATGGCCGTCCGCTTTGAGAAGAACGTCGCCGGCCTTGAGTCCGGCCTTGTCGGCGGGTGAGTCTACGAACACGGTGATGACCGTCGGGTATTCGCCCTGGTAGCCGACCTCGATCCCGATCCCGACGTAGCGCCCCGCGTAGGTGTTGAGCTGGCGCTGGTACTCGGTCGGGTCGAGGTAGTACGAGAAGGGGTCGTTGAGCCCCAGGACCAGCCCCCTGATGGTGCCCTGTGAGAGCTTGGCGTAGTCGAACCGGGAGTCGTAGTAGTTGCTCTGCAGCACCCGCAGCGCCCGGTCCAGCGTCTGCTGGTCAAGCTTGCCCTTGGCCGGCTGCGAGTACCCCAACGCAGGCATGTCGGCTGGGTAGAGCTGGTCTAGATAGATTCCTCCCAGGAGGCCGATCGCGGCCCCGACCAGCAGCCCCGCGACGAGCTGCCAGGTGCGGCGCCCCGCTTTCAGCAACCCAGGTAGGCGCAGGGGTCTACGTAGTTGCCGTTGTAGCGGATCTCGAAGTGGAGGTGCGGTCCGGTGGAGTTGCCGGAGCTGCCCTCATAGCCGATGACCTGGCCCCTGTACACGACCTGTCCAGTATGTATGCCCGGTGCGAAGCCGCTCATGTGGCCGTAGAGGGTGGCGTACCCGTTGCCGTGGTCGATGACGCCGTAGATGCCATACCCGCAGCAGGTGTAGTAGGCCCCGATGACACCGCTGTCGGCCGCGTATATCTGGCTCCCGTACGGCTCGGCGATGTCGATGCCGGTATGGAAATGCCTGGTCGGGCAGGAAGGCCAGTAAATCTCGAAGGGATAGGGGCTGCAGCCAAAGCCCTGGCTCAGCCAGTGCGGCACCTCCGGCCAGACGAACTGCCCGGTGCCACCACCCGCGTTGGCGATCTCCGCCGCGTACGCCTGCTGGAGCATGTTCACCTGGTCGGTGATGGCGGCGATCGCCGCAGCCATCTCCTCCGCCTGCTGCCTGTACTGGGCCTCCAGCTGGGCCAGGTAGGTGTACGCGGCCTGCTGCTGGACGCGGGTCGCCTCCAGGCTCGCCTCCTGAGCTTTCTGCTGGGCGAGCAGGTCGGACTCCTGGTTGCGCTGACCGGCGAGCTGGTCTTTCAGGTCGCCGATATGGGCCTTCTCCGTCCGCAGAGCGTCGAGCAGTGTGCGATCGGCGTGGATGATCTCCTGCGCCATGAGGACGCGGTCGATCAGCTGGTTGAAGTTCTGTGCGGTCAGCACCAGGGCCATGTAGTTGACGGTGCCGTGCTTGGCGATCGATCGGGCGCGCTGGCCGAAGAGCTCTTCGCGGACGTCGAGATGCGCCTGCCGGCGCATGATGTCGGCCAGCGTCGCCCGGATCTTGGCGTCGAGGGCGTTGATCTGCGCGATGGTGGCGGCGATGGCCGCTTGCTGGGCCGAGATCTGGTTGCTCAGCTGCTGGATGTAGGCGTAGAGCGCCTTCATCTTCTTCTGGACGTCGTTGATGTTGTTCTGGATCTGGGCCAGGCGGGCCTGGTCGGCCGCTTGCTGGTTCATGGACTGGACCAGCTGCTCGCAGATCACGTCGCCGGACGCGCAGGTGGGTGGCGGGTCGGCCCGAACCGCCGCGGACGGCAGGAGGGCCGCCAGCAACGCGACGGCCGCGGCGAACGCAGCGAGCCTGACGTGCATCAGACGCGCACGAACCGGCGCACGCCGATGTAGCTGCCGAGGGCGCCGAGCAGGGCCCCGGCGACCAGCACGTCGCGGGCCAGCTCACCGACGAAGGCGGGATCGTACCCGAGCGGCACGAAGAAGAGGTCGGAGTGGAAGCGGTCGACGAAGGGCCGGTAGGCGAGCAGGAGCCCGCCCAAGGCCAGGCCGCCCGCCAGCACGCCAGTCAGGACGCCTTCAAGTACAAACGGGCCGCGCACGAACCACTCGGTGGCTCCCACTAGCTTCATCACTTCGATCTCATGGCGGCGGTGGTAGACCGCCGTCCGGATCGTGTTCATGACGATGAAGATCGAGATCAGGAGCAGCACGAACAGGATCACGATGCCCGCCAGGTTGAGCCAGGCCGAGAGCCGCAGCATGCGGGCGATGAACTCGCCCTGGTAGTCGGTTGGATCGTTGCGGTCGGCGCCCCGCCACTGGCGGGCCAGAGCGTCAATCGCAGCCACGTCGGCGAGCTTGCCAACCCGCACCTCGAGCTTGGCGGCGAGCGGGTTGCCCTCGATTTGTCGTGCGATGTCGGCGTTGACCGGGTCGGCCTGGAAGCGCGCCAGCGCCTCGTCCTTGCTCAGGTAGCTGACGCCGGCGACCCGCGGATCGCTGCGCAGCTGGTCCTCGAAGTCGGTGACGGTCGTCAGGGGCGTGTCGTCCGCGACGCTGATGCTGATCACGCTGACGCGGGCCCGGTACTGATCCAGGACGCCTGCCAGCGTGTGTCCGACCAGCAGGTTGATGCCGGCCATGGTCAGGATCAGCGTGATGGTGGCCGTCGCCGCCAGGCTTACGGCGGCGCTCCGCCAGAAGCTCTGCCAGGCGGAGTTAAGCGCGAAGAGCAGATGCCGCCAGAGCTTCATGGTATCCACCGGCCCGGTCGTCCCGAACCACCTGGCCGCCGTCGATCGCCACGACGCGGCGCCGGAGCACGTCGACGATGTCGCGGTTGTGCGTCGCCATCAGCACGGTCGAACCGCGCTGGTTGATCTGCAGGAAAAGCTGCATGATCTCCCACCCCGTGGCCGGGTCGAGGTTACCGGTCGGCTCGTCGGCCACGATCAGGCGCGGATTGTGCACGAGCGCCCGGGCGATGGCAACGCGCTGCTGCTCCCCACCGGAAAGCTCACGGGGGTAGGTGTAGTGCTTGTTTGACAGACCGACGACCTCCAGGGCCTCCCGGGAGCGGGCCTGGACGACCCTGCCCGGCTCGCCCAGCACCCGCAGGGCGAAGGCCACGTTCTCGTAGGCGGTGAGGCGCGGCAGCAGCTTGAAGTCCTGGAAGACCAGCCCGACCTTTCGGCGGTAGCTGGGCAAGTGGCGGCGCTTCATGCGACCCAGCTCCTGCCCGTCGACGAAGATCTTGCCCTTCGTCGGCTTCTCCTCACGGACCAGCAGACGGATGAGCGTGGATTTTCCGGCGCCCGAGGCGCCGACCAGGAAGAGGAAATCGCCCTCAGGGACGGTCAGCTCGACGTCGCGCAGAGCCTCGGTGCCGTTGGCGTACCGCTTCCAGACATGCTGGAGGCTGATGAGAGGCCGCTGTGAAAAATCGGCTGTTAAGACCATGGTGATTCGTGATGCGGGAACGTTGCGAGACGCGTGCCCGGAGATGGCCGGCTACGGAGTATAGCCAGCTAGCCGGATACGGTCAAACCACCGCTAAAATTGGCGGCTCATGTACCGGTGGGTCCTCGCGACCCATGTGGCCAGCGTGTTCGGGTTCCTCTTTGCGCATGGTGGCTCGGCGTTCGCCGGCTGGCAGCTGCGTGGCGAGCGCCGTCCGGAGCCGGCGCGGGCTCTGCTGAAGCTCTCGGAGCTCTCCCTTTACGCCTCGGCCCCGTTCCTTCTGCTGCTCATCGCCAGCGGGATCGCCCTCGGATTCATGGGTGGCTGGTGGAACCGCCCGTGGATGTGGGCTTCGATCGTGGTGTTCGTGCTGGTGTCGCTCGCCATGGGTTTTTTCGGCGGTTATCACCGCGCTCGCGCGGCGGATCCGGCGGCGCCGGAAGACCTCACTTCAGCGCTCGATGCGACGCATCCGAACCTCTTGCTCGTCATCGGCACCGCCGGCCTCTTGGTCCTCTTCTGGCTGATGTATTTCAAGCCGTTTTGAGGGCGTCGAGGGCGGCCACGGCCTGATCCAGGCGCTGGCGCGGCAGGCGGCCGCTGAGCACCGCCGCCTTGATCGCGTCGAAGACCGCGTCGGCGACGCCGAGGTTGTGCGCGATCATCACCAGGTCGCCGCCGTTGAGAAGGAAGTTGATGGCCGCCTCCGGCGTCGGCACGCTGTCGGTGACCGCCTTCATCTCGAGGTCGTCGGAGATGATCGGGCCCTGGAACCCGACGTCCTGGCGCAGCCGCTGGACGGTCACCGGCGAAAGGCTCGAAGGCCCCCTGGAGTCGAGCGCCGGCACGCTCAGGTGACCGAGCATGACGAAGTCGACGCCATGCGCCACCGCCGCCTTGAACGGCGGCCAGTCTCGGGCTTGCAGGGTCGCCAGGTCCGCGGCGACCGCGGGCAGCTCTTCGTGCGAGTTGCCGTTGGCGCTGCCATGGCCGGGGAAGTGCTTTGCGGCGGCCAGCTCATGGCCGGCGTGGATGCCGTCCACTGCCGCGCCGACGGCCAGGCTGACCGCGGCCGGGTCGGTCCCGTAGCAGCGGCCCCACATGTAGGAAGCCGGCCCCGGGCAGACGTCAGCCACCGGGCCTAGATCGAGGTCGAAGCCGACCGCCCGGAGCGCCGCCGCCATCCGGGTCGAGCCGGCCCCATCGACCGGCATCTTGAGGCAGGGCACCTCGGCCAGGGCGAGGCAGATCTGGCCGCCCTCCTGGTCGGTCGCCGCCAGCAGGCGCCGGCCCTGGGCCGTTCGAACCCGGCTGATCAGGTCGCTCATCTCCACCGAGCTGGTGGCGTTGGCGTTCAGGTTGACGACCAGCAGCCCGCCAAACCGCCGCTGCCGCCAGTCCGCCAGCACCGCGTCGGTGAGCGGGCCCTGGAAGCCCGCCATGATCACCGCTCCCACCTCTGCGTCGAGGCTCAGCGCGGCGGACGAGGCGGCCGGCGATGGGCTGGCAGCCGGCGTCAGCGGGCGCGACGTGGTGGCCTGCTGGCCGCAGGCAACAGCCACGAACAGCAGTGCTACCGGCAGGGCTCTAGTTCGGGACGCGGGTCTCGTGCGAGAGCTTCCAGCGCAGCCAGCCTTCGATGAAGGGATCAATCTCGCCACCGTTCAGCACCGCTTCAACGTTGCCGGTTTCGTAACCGGTACGCACGTCCTTCACCAGCGTGTAGGGCTGCAGCACGTAGTTGCGGATCTGGGAACCGAACTCGGCCGGCATCTGGGCCCCTTTGAGGGCCTCGCGCTGCTTGGCGGACTCCTCCTGCTGGCGCTCGAAGAGGCGGCCGCGCAGCATCTTCATGGCCAGTTCCCGGTTCTTCAGCTGCGAGCGCTCGTTCTGGCAGGTGACCACGATCCCGGTCGGCAAATGGGTGATGCGGACGGCCGACTCCGTTTTGTTGACGTGCTGGCCCCCCGCCCCGGTCGACCGGTAGGTGTCGATCTTCAGGTCGTCCGGGTCGATCTTGATCTGGGCGTCTGTCTCCTCCAGCTCAGGCATGACCTCGACCAGCGCGAAAGAGGTGTGCCGGCGGTGGTTCTGGTCGAAGGGCGAGATCCGCACCAGGCGGTGGACGCCGTGCTCGGAACGGAGCAGGCCGTACGCCCGCGGCCCGGCGATCAGGAGCGATACCCCCTTCAGGCCAGCCTCCTCTCCCGGCGTCGCCTCCAGCACTTCCGTCTTGAACCGGCGCCTTTCAGCCCACTTGAGGTACATCCGCATCAGCATCTCCACCCAGTCCTGGGCGTCGACGCCGCCCGCCCCGGCGCTGATCGAGAGGATCGCGTTGTGAGAGGAGTAAGGATCGGTGAAGAGAAGGTCGAGCTCCAGCGCCCGGAGCTGGCTTTCGATCTCCGCCCGCTCCCGCTCCAGCTGCGTCACCAGCTCAGGGTCTTCGAGCCCGGCCAGCTCGACCAGGTCGCGGGCCCGCGCCTCCAGGCGCTCCCAACGAGCGACCTCTTCGCGAAGCTCCGACGCCTCCCGCCCGTAGCGGGCGGCCTGCGCCGGGTCGTCCCAGATCCCGGGCCGGGCTAGGAGGCTCTCCAGCTCGGCGGCGCGGGCGGCCTTAGCCGGCAGGTCAAAGGTGCTCCTTCATCTGGAGGATGCGCTGCAGCAGCTCTTGGGGCGTCGATTCAGCGTCCATGGCACTTCTTGTACTTGCGGCCCGACCCGCAGGGGCACGGATCGTTGCGGCCGATCTTACCCGCCGGGACGGCGGCCGTGGACCCCCCGCCATTGCCGCCTCTGCCGACCGGTCCTTCGCCTCCGCTTCGGTTCGGGATGCCCTTCGGCGCCGCGACCGGCGGGGGTGGCTCCTGCATCACCTGGACGCGGAACATGTTCGCCACGATGTCCGCCTGAATCGACTCGGTGAGCTCGCGGAACATTGTGAAGGCCTCGTTCTTGTACTCGACCAGCGGGTCGCGCTGACCGTAGGCGCGCAGCCCAATGCCCTCCCGGAAGTGCTCCATCTGCGTTAGGTAGTCGATCCACTTGCTGTCGATCGTGCGCAGCATCACGTACCGCTCGACCTGACGCATGACCTCAGTCCCGATCTGCTCCTCTTTCGCCTGGTACGCGGCCATGGCGGAGTCCAGGAGCGTCGCCGCCAGCGCTTCGCGGCCCCGGCCCAGCACCTCGGGCGCGATCGACTGCTCCGGCGGGATCGGGAAGTAAAGCGACAGGTAGCTGACCAGGCCCTCGACGTCCCAGTTCTCGGCGTGGCGGCCCTGGCAGTGGACCTCGATCCCTTTTTCGATCAGCTCCCGGATGTACGCCTCGACGTTGGTGCGCGTGTCGGCGCCTTCCAGGATCTTGCGGCGCTCGCCGTAGATGATCTCGCGCTGCTTGTTCATGACGTCGTCGTACTCGACGACGTGCTTGCGGGCGTCGAAGTTGAAGCCCTCGACCTTCTTCTGGGCGCTCTCGATCGACCGCGCCACCCAGGGGTGCTCGATGGGCTCCACCTCCAGCCGCTCCATCATCGAACCGATCCGGTCCGCGGCCGGCCCGAACTTCTTCATGAGGTCGTCCTCGAGCGAGATGAAAAAGCGCGACGAGCCCGGGTCGCCCTGCCGGCCCGACCGGCCGCGCAGCTGGTTGTCGATCCGGCGCGACTCGTGGCGTTCGGTGCCGATGATGTGCAGCCCGCCGACTTCGCGGACACCGTCGCCGAGCACGATGTCGGTGCCGCGGCCCGCCATGTTGGTGGCGATCATGACGGCGCCCTTCTGGCCCGCGCCGGCCACGATCGCAGCCTCCCGTTCGTGCTGCTTGGCGTTGAGGACCGCGTGCGGCACCCCTCGCTTCTCCAGCATCCGGGCCAGGCGCTCCGACTTCTCGACCGAGACCGTGCCCACCAGCACCGGCCGGCCCTCCTTGTTCAGCTCCAGGATCTCGTCGATGACCGCCTCGAACTTGGACTCCTCGGTGCGGTAGATGACGTCCGGCTGATCCCCGCGGACCATCGGCTTGTTGGTCGGGATTACCGCCACGTCAAGCCCGTAGATCTTGTGGAACTCCTCGGCTTCGGTGAGCGCCGTGCCCGTCATGCCGGCCAGCTTTTCGTAGAGACGGAAGTAGTTCTGGAGCGTGATGGTCGCCATCGTCTTCTGCTCCTGCTCGACCTTCAGGCCTTCCTTCGCCTCGACCGCCTGGTGAAGTCCGTCCGACCAGCGCCGGCCGGGCATGAGGCGGCCGGTGAACTCGTCGACGATGACGACCTTAGCGTCCTTCACGAGGTAGTCGCGGTCACGCAGGTAGAGCGCCTTCGCCTTCAGCGCCTGGTTGATCTGGTGGGCCTCGACGACGTGCTCGAGGTCGTAGATGTTGGCGACGCCGGTCCAGCGCTCCATCTTGGCGATGCCTTCCTCGGTCAGCGAGGCGGAGCGGTGCTTCAGCTCGACCGTGTAGTCCACCTCCTCCTGGAGGCGCGCCGCCAGGCGGGCGTACTGGTAGTACTTGTCGGTCGAGTCCTCGCCCTGCCCGGAGATGATCAGCGGCGTCCTCGCCTCGTCGATCAGGATCGAGTCGACCTCGTCGACGATCGCGTAGCTGAGCTCACGCTGCACGCACATCGTGAGGTCTCCCGCCATGTTGTCGCGGAGGTAGTCGAAGCCGAACTCGTTGTTGGTTCCGTACGTGACGTCGGCCCGATAAGCCTCGGCGCGGCTGACTGGGCGGAAGTGCTGGAGCCTGCTATCGGCGTGCGTCTCGTCCAGGTACTCGGGGTCGTAAAGGACCGAGGTCTCGTGAGCGATCACGCCCACCGAGAGCCCGAGCAGGTGGAAGAGCGGTCCCATCCAGCCGGCGTCGCGGCGGGCCAGGTAGTCGTTGACCGTGACCAGATGCGCGCCCTTGCCCTGGAGCGCGTTCAGGTAGAGCGGCAGGCTGGCGACGAGCGTCTTGCCTTCGCCGGTCTTCATCTCGGCGATCTTTCCGTGATCGAGGACGATCCCGCCCACGAGCTGGACGTCGAAATGGCGGAGGCCGATGGTCCGGCGAGCCGCCTCCCGGACCAGCGCGAAGCCCTCGATCAGGAGGTCGTCGAGGTCCTCCCTGCCCTCAGCCCGCTGACGGAGCTCGTCCGAGCGGGCCCGCAACGCGGTGTCGTCGAGGGCCTCCAGCTCGGGCTCCAGCTCGCCGATCTGGCGCGCGACCAGGAGGTGCTGCCTGACCTCCCGCTCATTCGGGTCGATCAGCCTTGTCAGGAACGCCAAGCGGTGTCTTCCTTTCTCCTCATGTGACGACAGGCTCGATGACGGCCAGCGAGTCGTCCGCCCGGCGGTAGATCACGTTGACCTCCCCGGTGTCCTCGTTCAAGAAGACGTGGAAGAGATGCCCGTTGGCGTCAAGCGCCTTGGCCGCCTCGGCGACCGACTCGGGCCGCACCCTCTGTCTTACCCGCTCGGGCTCGTCCTGAATCGGGGCGGTCGGGCCCTCCTCCTCCGTGGCGGCCAGGCGGGCCGGAGTGCGGTTCTTGTGCCGGTCCACGATCCGATCCTTCAGCTTCACAATCTGGCGGTCGACCTTGTCCAGGGCCAGGTCCAGCACCGCCTGGAGGTCGCGGCCTTTCTCGTGCGCGGTCAGCAGGGGAGTCTTGCGTCCGTCCATGCGCACGGTGATCTTGACCGCCCGTTCCGGCTCCTGGCTATGCCGGCCGTTCTCAGTGAAGAGCACGTCCGCCTCGAGGACTCGCTCGAAGTGGCGGCTGAGCTTGGAGAGGCGCTTCTCGGTGTAAGTGCGCAGAGGAGCGGCCAGCTCCGCGGTCCGGTCGTGGATGACAACCTTCATTGACAGCCTCCCGGCATGGGGGTTTCTGGTCTTCCTGAGTGTAGACCGGGACGCTTTGAGGTCTGTCTGGAGGGCTTCTAGCGCTGGGCCATCATGCGCGGGTCGGGGAAGAGCGTCTGAATCTCGGTCGGCAGCTGGAGGCCCATCGCGAACATGCGGTCCAGGATATGCGGCCGGATGCCGGTCGCCTTGAAGGAGCCGATGATCTTGCCGTCCGGGCCCGCGCCCTGCGACTCGAAGGCGAAGATCTCCTGCATGGTGATGGTCTCGCCTTCCATGCCGGTCACCTCGGTGATGCTGGTGACCTTGCGGGAGCCGTCGCGAAGGCGGCTCAGCTGGCAGAAGATGTTGATCGCGCCGGCGACCTGCTGGCGAATGGCCTTGACCGGGAGCTCGACGCCCGCCATCAGCACCAGCGTCTCGAGACGGGCCAGCGCATCACGCGGGCTGTTCGCGTGAATCGTGGTCATGGACCCGTCGTGGCCGGTGTTCATGGCCTGCAGCATGTCGAGCGCCTCGCCGGAGCGGCACTCACCCACGACGATCCGCTCGGGACGCATACGCAGGGAGTTGATGACGAGCCGCTGGATCGAGATCTCGCCCTCGCCGTTGATGTCCTTGGGGCGCGACTCCAGCCGGCAGACGTGCTCCTGGTGGAGCTGGAGCTCGGCGGCGTCCTCGATCGTGACGATCCGGTCCTCGGGCGGGATGAAGCTGGAGAGGACGTTCAGAAACGTCGTCTTGCCGGTGCCGGTACCGCCCGAGACGATGATGTTCGCCTTCGCCATCACGCAAGCCTTCATGAAGCCGAAGCCACTCTCGGTGCAGCTGCCGAACCGGATCAGGTCCTCGACCTGGAGCGGGTCCTTGGAGAACTTGCGGATCGTCAGCAGCGGGCCGTCGACTGCCAGCGGGCGGATGACGGCGTTGACTCGGGAGCCGTCGGCGAGGCGGGCGTCGGCGAGGGGTACGCGCTCGTCGATCCGGCGGCCGACCGAACGGACGATGAACTGAATCACGTTGAGAAGTTGGTCTTCACTCTCGAACTTGATGCCGGTGAGGACGACCTTGCCGTTCATCTCGACATAGACGTGGTCGATCCCGTTGACCATGACCTCGGTGACCCGATCGTCTTCGATGACAGGCTGGATCGGCCCGAGTTGGGTGTAGTACTCCTGAAGATCGATACCTGGGATGCGGACTGCCATTAATACCTCCGCTGGAAAAGTGCGCTGGAACTATAACGCTCGAAGTACCCCTAAAACGGCGTTCTGGCGACAGTAAGTCCAAGCACTGGACCGCTTCCGGCGGCGCGGAGAGCCGCCGCGCAGGCCTCCAGGGTGGCCCCAGTGGTAGCCACGTCGTCGACCAGGATGACCGCCTGGCGCCCCAGCGGCGGCCCTTTCCAGGCGAAGGCGCCGCTCACGTTGGTGAGGCGGCGCAGGCGGTCGAGGCCGACCTGGGGCGGCGTGTCACGGGTCCGCTCGAGGCCGGGCAGGAGAGGCAGCCCGGCCAGCGCGGCGAACCGGTGGGCCAGCAGCTCGGCCTGGTTGTAGCCGCGCCGCCGGCGGCGCCGGGAGTGGAGCGGAACCCAGGCCACAGCTTCACCGGAGAGTCCGTCGACGGCCAGCCGCTCGGCCAGGAGGAGCGCGAGCGGGGCGGCGAGAGGCTTCCGGCCGCCGTACTTGAAGCGGTGGATCGCCTTCTCGAGAACCCCTTCGAAAGCGGCTGCCGAGCGGAGGCGGCCCAGCGAGCGGAGGCGGGCGCGGCAGCCACATTCCCGGCGGACGAACTCGGACTCGGCGCCGCAGCGGAGGCAGAGAGGCTCCCGGAGGCGCCGCGTGGCTTCCCGGCAGTCCGGGCAGTACCAGTCGGAGAAGCGGTTGCAGCCGCCGCAGCGGGGGGGCAGCAGCACGTCCAGGAAGGCGTCGAGCACGTCCTCGACGCTACTTGGGCGGGCAATAGCGCCTGTAAAGCCGTTACCGGTGGGGGCTCCGCCCCCCCTTCGGCCCCTGGCCTTCGGCCGAGGACCCATCCCGCCTTCGATAAGGCGCGGTGGCCCCGCCACAGCCACCCTACCTGGGGGGCTCCGCCCCCCCGACAACGCCGGCGTCAAGACTCCGGCTCGCCTGCGCTCGCCCGCCTTTGGCGGTCTTGACCCCGGCGGCGGGCCGCGCTCCGCACGGCCCTGCCCCCCTTCGGCGCCACCCGGCGCCGCCCCTGGCCTTCGGCCGGGGCCCCGCATCCTGGCTTTAGGCGCACTGGAGTTTTAGCTGCTCCCCGCGAGGTAGCTCGAGCCCGTCCAGCGTGCCGGGCGGAAGCTCGACCACCTTGCGCGCCCCGAACACGATGGGCACGATCCCGTACCAGGCGGGCAGGCGGCGGTAGACCTTGCGCACCCGGTCCCGCCGGTCCAGGAAGAGGGCGTCGATCGGGAAGCGCATGAAGAGCATGTGGATCCCGTTGCAGGGCTCGATCAACATGCCGCGCCCTGGGTCCAGCCCGCGCCGGAACATCAGGCCGAGGCCGCGTCCGAAGAAAGTCCTGGGTTCCTCCAGGGTCTCCGCCAGGACCCGTCCGCTGGCCGGGTGGACGAGGCTCAGCACCGCGCCCTCAGCCTTTGGACTCAAGGGTTGCTCCAGCGGATCGCGGCAGGCGGCCGAAGGCCGCCGGTCTGGGCGTCGCTGCCAAGGCAGGGGTGGCCCGAGGCGGAATGCATCTGAAGATGCCTGAGCACTCGGGCCGGGGCCTCTAACACCGGCAGCGGCGTCCAGAGCCGATGAGACGCCGAGCGAATTCGTGAGTCCAAAGGCTAGCCTTCGGCAGGTTTGCCACCCCACTTCAAGCCGGTTTCCTGGTAGGTACCGTCCGGCCGCCTCCGGAGTGTTGTCCAGCGGTGGTGCTGAGGCACCTCGGGCGTCTCGTAGACGACCTCTCCCACCTCGATCCAGTCAGGCGCCTGCCCGATCGCGAACTCCATGGCCTCGTCATGGGAGCCGAAGTTGCGCTTGCTCTCTTCGCCGACCTGCTCGACGTCCCAGCCCTGGCGATGGACGACCCGGATGAAGTTGGCCATTGGAGCCGAAATCCTACTATCGCGGAGATGCCGCATTTCGAGAACGAGGGGGTTCGCCTCCACTACGAGCTGCACGGCCCCGAGGACGGCCCGCCCACCCTCTTCGTCAACGGCTACTGCAGCAACTACCAGGTCAACTGGGTCGGCTCGCGCTGGCAGGAGACGTTCGTCGCCGCCGGCCGCCGCGTCATCGGCCTGGAACCCCGCGGCCACGGCGGCAGCGACAAGCCTCACGACCCGGCTGCCTACGGGCACCACCTGGTCGCGGACGTGGTGGCCCTCCTCGACCACCTGGACCTCGAGCGGGCGGACTACGTTGGCTACTCGATGGGCTCTCAGATCGGCCTGCGCACGCTCGTCGACCACCCCGGGCGAGTGCGCAGGGCCGTGCTGGCGGGCCTTGGCAAGCACGGCCTGCGCGGGATCGGGCCCTCGGCCGACACCGTGGCGCGCCGGCTGCGTGGCGATGCGTCCGTCGACGATCCGATCGCGGTCATGTTCCATGACTTCGCGGTACGCGTGCCGGGCAACGACCTGGAGGCGCTGGCTTGCCTGGCGCTCGGGTCCGACTCCCCGCTCACAGCCAAAATGCTCGCCGGAATCCAGACGCCGGTCCTGGTCGCCGTGGGCAGTGAGGACCCGATCGCCCGGGGCGCCAAGGAGCTGGCCGAGATGATCCCGGGCGCCGTCTACTTCGAGGTGCCCGGCCGCGACCACGCTACGGCGGTGCCGGCGCGAGCGCTGAAGGAGCGGGCGCTGGAGTTCCTCTCGAAGTAACGGCGAGCGACACCACGAGCGTCACCTCGAAGACCACGACCGGCCACCCGAAGGCGAGCGAGAACCAACCAGCCAGCCAGCCAGCCGCCAGCACGGCCAGGACCCAGGCCGGCTGGGGCCGGCGCAGCATCAACCAGACCGGTACCAACAGGATGGTGAAGTCGCTCGCCGTCAGATAGTGGTTGGTAAGCAGCGAGCCAGCCACGCCGAGCGCGATCGCGCTCCCAGCGTCGCCCCGGTGAGCTCGCGCGACCAGCAGCGTTGCTATTGCCACCACTAAAACCGCGACCACCCAGGGCCAACCGTCTCCTACCAGTGGGGTCAGCGACCAGCGTTGGAAGTAGGCGTCCGTGAACAGGCTTCCCGCCAGGAGGCGGTAATTGCTGAGGCCGTGCATTCCCAGGCTGGCTAGGGAGAGGGCGGTCAGCGCCGCGCCAGCCGCGGCCGCCGCCAGGAACGCGCGCCGGTAGCCAGCCGCGAGAAGCGCCAGCGGCACGAGGAGCGCCAGCTGCGGTTTCAGTGCGATGGTGCTGAGGAGCAGGCCCGCGGCCACCTCTCGACGGCGCCGCAAAAACAGCCAGGAACCGGCCAGCGATACCGCGACCAAGGGGCCCAGCTGGCCATAGGCGATCGCCACGAAGGTCGGCAGAAAGCCCAGCGCAAGGCCCAGGTAAATGCCCCGGGTGAGCAGGTCGCGCGGCGCCAGCAGCAACGCCGCCGCGACCAGGCAGGCGAACACGAGTCCCACCCAGGGCACGTAAGCGACGGGGGCGGGCAGGGTGGTCAGAGGCGCCATCAGCCAGGCCACCGGCGGCGGGTTCACGAAGGGAAACCAGCGCACCTCCGGGCCGGCCGGCCAGGCCGCCTGCACCGCCGCCCGCTGGAGGTCGGGATCGTAGATGTGGCTCCAGCCATGACGCAGCCCGATCGTGGCAGCCGCGTAGAAAAGCCGGAAGTCGTTCCAGGCCAGCCCGCGCGGGATCCAGGAGGCGTACTGGTAGGCGTTGTAGAGGGTCAGCTCGACGAGGCCGACGAGGAGCCCGACCTTTAAGAGGGTCGTGGACTGTGGCGGCGGGACACCCAGCAGCCCGAAGGGCCCATCGGGCCGGTCGCCCAGACCGTCAGTGCCTAGGATGGGGTGGCGCGGCGAGGAGCGCATCCAAGATGCGTGACGGAGCGCGCCGGGCCCCCAGACAACGGCATCAGCGTCCGAAGGGCGCCCGGCGGAAATGGGCGGCCGGATGCCGATGGTCCGCCGCCACTATCCACGTCAGTTGTGCCTCGTGTAGCGAACGCGCCGCCGAGTCCGCTGGACCGTGGCGTCCTTGGGGACGATGCTGATGGAGCCGTCGGACTCGAGGACTGCGAGCTTGACATCCTTGACGTCATCGACGCCATGCTCCCGCATGGCCATCTCGCATTCCTCGCGGTCGACGCCCTCGCGCCGCAAGGCACCCACCAGGTACTTGCCCTCCTGGATGATGACGGCCGGTGACGGCGAGAGCAGCCGGTGGAAGAACTGCACGCCGTCGAGCCGCGCCACGACCAGGTTCACGGCCAGCAGCGAAAGCACGATGATCAGGCCGCCGAGAAGCGAGGAATCGGGGCCGGTCACCGCCGGCTGGACGGAGTTGGCGACGAGCAGGACCAGCACCAGGTCGAAGAGCGTGAACTGGCCGACCTCGCGCTTTCCGAAGAGGCGCAGGCCGACCAAGAGCGCGGTATAGATGACGACAGCACGGACGACGAGCTCCCACCAGGCAACTCCAAGATGGAACAACGCTTAGCCGAAGCTCTCTGGGCGGCGGGCTAGCCGCCGTGCTGGACTTTCAGGATGATCAGGGCGGCCGGCCCGAGCAGGATCAGCCAGAGCGTTGGGAAGATGCAGCCGACCATCGGCAACATCATCTTGAGCGAGGCCTGGGCGGCCAGTTCCTCCGCCCGCTGGCGGCGGCGCCGCCGCATCTCCTCGGACTGGAGGCGCAGGATCTTCGCCAAGCCGACACCCATCTGCTCCGACTGAATCACGGCCTGCGTGAAGTTGTGGAGGTCATCCACGCCGCAGCGCCGCCCCATGTCGTCCAGAGCCTCCAGCCGAGGCCGCCCGAGCCGGACCTCCTGAAGCACGATGTTGAACTCGTCGGAGAGCGCGTTGTGGAACTTCGAGGTCAGTCGTTGCAGCGCCTGGTCGAAGCCGAGGCCGGCCTCCACTGCGATTGTCAGCAGGTCCATCGCGTCCGGCAAAGCGAGCTGGATTTCCTTACGCCGGCCGCGAACCTTGCTGTTCAGCCAGAAGTTGGGGGCGACGAACCCGATGATCGCCCCGAAGGCCGCGGACAGCGCCAGCAGCACCGGGTTTTGGAAGAGCAGCCCGATGAGCAGCCCGATGATGAACAGGACGATGGCCGACCCGTAGCGGAGCGCGGTGAAGTCGGATGGCGAGAGGTTGCCAGGCCGGCCGGCCAGGTTGAGCTTGTTCTGAAGGTCCTGGCGCGCCCTCTCGGGCGTCCGATCGGCGAGATATTTGCCGAAACGCTCGATCATCGGCCGGATGAACCGCTCTTCAAACGGTTTCTGGAGCTCGACCTCGTCGAGCGTCAGCGGGCGGTTGCCGGCGAAGGCCTGCAGGCGCTCCTGCACGAGGTCGCCGGATGCAGAGCTGCGACTGCCCATGTACATGCCCCAGAAGAAGAGAAAGACGCCGGCGCCGCCGACGATCGCGAGCAGGTAGAAGGTGGGCATTTCTTAGACCTCGATCGCCGTAACGCGGCTCATGACCAGGTTGCCGAGGAAGATCATGAACGCCGCCACCGCGATGATGATCCAGCCGATCGCGTTCTGCGTCATCGGCTGGAAGTAGCTGGGAGTGGCGAAGTACATGAAGATCGCCAGGATGATCGGGAGGCCCGTGATTAGCCGGCCAGAGGCCCTGGCGCTGGCGGTCAGCGTCGAGATCTGGCCCTTGATGCGGACCCGCTCCCGGATCGTGAACGCGATGTTGTCGAGGATCTCGGCCAGGTTGCCGCCGATCTGGCGATGGATGGCCACCGCCGTAACCATCAGGTCGAGGTCGTCGGACTCGATCCGCTTGACCATGTTGGCCAGCGACTCCTCGACCGTGCTGCCCAGGTTCATCTCTCGAACCGCTCGAGAGAACTCCTCCGCGATGGGCGGGGCCGCGTTCTTGGCGACGGTGTCAACAGCTTGCGCGAACGAGTAGCCGGCCTTGAGCGCGTTGGAGAGGAGGAGCAGGGTGTCACCGAGCTGGTTGTTGAATGCCTTGAGACGGCGCCGCTGGCGGAACTTCACGTAAAGACCGGGGACGAAGTAGCCCGCGATCGCCATCACGATGAACTGGATCCCGAACCCGAAGCGGAGCAGCCCGATCAGGCCCAGGAAGACCACGATCCCGACCTGGATCATGAAGTACTCGGAAGTGCGCAGCTTCAAGTCGGCCTTGGCCAACTGCTCGGTCAGCGTCGGACGCCCCTTCTTCGCCCCCCGCGCGGCGAGGCGATCGGCGGCCGGCTGGAAGACGCGCGCCAGGCCCTCCCGGAAGTCGGCCGGCGGCGGCTGACCCATCGTGGCCGCGCCGTCGAGGACTCCATACTGCGCGAGTCGCGATTGGAACTCCTCGGCGGAGCGTCGCCGCTGGGCGAGGCCGACGAATATCGCGAGCATGCCGATGCCCCCGATGACAGCCAGGGCGAGGTGCGGAATGTCCATCAGGGTGCCTGCCTCCTAACCATTGCTTGACTCAGTAGAGGTCCTCTTCACGAGGCTCCTTGGTGGGCTCGAAGATGTCGTCCGGAATTTCCTCGCCCATGCTCCGCATGTGCTCGAGCCGGATCGGCTTGATGCCCGTCGCCGTGTGGTAACCGACAGCCTTGCCGTCGCGCAGGCCGGTCTGCTTGAAAACAAAAATCTCCTCGTAGGTCAGCTCGCCGTCTTCGATACCGGTAATCTCCGCGATGCTGACGATCTTGCGGGGACCGCCGCGCAGACGCTGCTGCTGGACGATGTAGTGCACCGCCGAGGCCATCTGGTCGCGGATCGCGCGCGAAGGCAGGTCGGCGCCCGCCATCAACACCAGCGTCTCGAGGCGGCCGATCGCCTCGCGCGGGCTGTTCGCGTGCAGGGTGGACATGGAGCCTTCGTGGCCGGTGTTCATCGCCTGGAGCATGTCCAGGGCCTCCCCTCCACGGCACTCGCCGACGATGATCCGGTCGGGGCGCATCCGGAGGCAGTTCTTGACCAGCTCCCGAATCGGCACCGCGCCCTTGCCTTCGACGTTGGCGGGGCGAGACTCGAGCGTGATCACGTGGTCCTGCTGGAGCTGCAGCTCAGCGGCATCCTCGCACGTGATGACGCGCTCCTCGACCGGGATGAAGGACGACAGGATGTTGAGGAGCGTGGTCTTGCCGGAACCGGTGCCACCTGAGACGAGGACGTTGAGCCGGGAACGGACCGCCGCCTCCATGAAGCTGTTCATCGCTTCGGTGCTGCTTCTGAACTTGATCAGGTCGGCCACGCCCATCTTCTCTTTGGAGAACTTCCGGATGGTCATGCACGGGCCCTTGAGCGCCAGCGGCGGGATGATCACGTTGACGCGGGAACCGTCCTTCAAGCGAGCGTCGGCCATCGGCGACGACTCGTCGACGCGCCGGCCGACGCTGGAGACGACGCGGTCGATAACGCGCATCAGCTGCTTGTCGTTTTCGAAAGTCACGTCCGAGAGCATCGGCACGCCCTTGCGCTCGATGTAGATCTGCTTCGGGTGGTTGATCATGATCTCGGTGATGTCCCGGTCGTTGAGGAGGACCTCCAGCGGCCCCAGACCGAGGATGTCGTCCATCAGCGACTCGATCAGGCGCTCCTTGTCGGGGCGCGTCAGTGTCAGGCCCGAGTTGCGCACGTACTCGTCGGTGAGCTCGACGATCTTCTCGCGTACGAACTCCCGGTCGGTGACGTCGATCTTGTTGGCGTACTGCTCGAGCAGCTTGGCGTGGACCGCGGTCTTGGCGGCCGCAAACTGCGGCGTGACGCCGATCGCACCGCCCGCGGCGGCGGCCCGTTCAGTCAGGCCACTGGTAGCCTTCGGCGGCTCGCCGGCTTTCGGCGGCTCGGAGGCCTTCGGCGGCGGTGCAGGCGGCGGCGGCGCGATCGTTGGTCCGTTGCCGGAGGGCACGACCGGCGGCGGCGCCACCGTGGCGCCCGCTGCAGAGCCGCTCTGGCGCTGCTGGAGGTTGGCCTGGTTGACGCGATCTAGGAGACCCATGTCATGAACCTCAGGACGGTCCGGTCCGCGACCAGAAGGCCGCTCGCTTGCCGGAGCGGGCCCGGGCCGATTCGGCAGCCTGCAACGGTAGCAGAGAGCTGGCGAGTTCTCTAATCCGTTGGGACACGTCGGCGTCGGGGAAGAGCGTGATGAACGGCTCGGCGCGGTCGAGTGATTTCAGCATCAGCTTGCCGTCGCTCGGAATCTGGACTTTGATCGGCACGTCGAGGCTGGCCTCGACCTGGGCCGCGGTGATGCCCGAATTGGCGTCCGAACGGTTGACCACGAGCAGGATCCGCTCGGACGCGATCTTGAGCCGCTCGAGGACGCGCAGGATCAGCTTCGCCTCCTTGACCGCCGGCAGGCTCAAGTCGATGACGAGAATCACGTGTGTCGCGTGCTCGATCGCCTCCACGACCACCTCTCCGAGGTGGGAGCTGGTGTCCACCACGACGTGGGCGTAGGAGTCGGTCAGGATGTCCAGGATCATCCGGGTGTGCTGCGTCGAGACCAGATCCGCCAGCTCGGGGCTCTGCGGGCCGAGCAGCACTTTGAAACCGCCCGGGGCCTCCGGCATCAGCGCATCGATGTACTCGGCGTCGATGCTCGGAAAGTTCTCGACGGCGTGATAGATGTTGCGGGCGGAGTCCAGACCGAGCAGGACGCCAAGGTCGCCGAACTGGAGATCGAAGTCCACCAGGGCGACCTTCTCACCGGTCTCCGAGACCAGGGCGGCGGCCAGGTTCACGGCGACCATCGACTTGCCGACGCCACCCTTCCCGCTGTAGACGACATGGATCTCGCCCTGCGCGCGGCGCCCCGAGGCGCCGTCGCTGCGGCCGCCGCCCTGGGCAGCCGTCTCTTCGCTGACGAGCGGCATCAGGTGCTGCCTCTTCAGCTTCTCGACCTGGTTGACGCGCCGCAGGGCCGCTACCAGCTCGTCGCCGCTGAACGGCTTCACCAGGAACTCGCGCGCGCCCGCCTGCATGGCGCGCCGCAGGTACTCCCGATCCTCCTGGACCGACATCAGCACAACCGGCACGTGGGGCGGCTCCGCCACCAGGATCTCGGTCGCGTGGATGCCGTCCTGGCCCGGCATGTTGACGTCCATGAGGACGACGTCGGGCAGGAGGTTGCGGACCTCCGTGATCCCGGCTTCGGCCGTGAGAGCAGTTCCCACGACATCGATGTCCTTCTCGAAGCTCAAGAGCTTCTTCAGGTTGTCGACCGTCGACGGGATGTCATCGATGATGATCACCCGGATGGGCTGGCTGTCCGCCGTCGGAGGTTCCTCCTGGCCTGACCCTGCGTCAGCCCCCGTACGCCTGCGCGAAGGCGGGAAACTTCTTCACGATGTCAGTCGCGGTGATGCCCGTCGCCTTGGTCACGCCGGGGCAGCTCGCGTCAGGTCCGCTGACGGCCGGCGCGTAGTCGTGGAACGACTCCAGCTCGTACCGCAGCTGGGCGTTGCTGACAAACCAGGTCATGAGCTCCGACTGGCAGGGGGTCGTCACCACTGTCAGGCTGCTGGCGTTGGCAACCTGCTGCGCCGTGTTGTTCTGGGTCGTGCCAGAGCTGGTCACCGTCAGGTTGGCGGGGCCGACCCGGATGACATGGAGCTGCGTGAAGATGGTCACCGTCGCCGAGGACTTGCCTGAGCCCGCCGTGGCCAGAACCGTGATGTAGTCGTTGGGCTGCACGTTGCCGGCGACGCCGGTCTGCTCGCTGGTCGGGATCGTGAACGCCACGTAGCCCTCTGGGATCGGTAGGAAGGCGGCCTGGGCGCCGCTGACGATGTCGCCAGGCTTGGCCAGCGCGTTCTGCAGGAGAGGCTGGCCGGCCGAGATGTTGACCTCGGCGATCAGGCTCTGGACTCGCGAGAAGGCTGCTTTCTGCGCCTGCGAGTCAGAGATGCCGCTGTCGAGTGTGAAGGCGCCCGGCACCAGGTCGGACGGCACGGATTTCACCGTGATCTGGTCCTGGCTCAAGATCTGTGTCCGCAGCGGGATGTCCTTGGCCGCGTACACGACCTTGGTGTTGGCTCCGCCGACGGTTCCCCCGCCCCCCCCTCCCCTGGTGAAGCTTCCCAGCGCGATCAGGATGCCGGTTGCCACCAGGAACATGACGACACCGAGAATGATGAAGAGACGACCACCGCCCGCTCGGGGCCGGGGTGCCGCCTGGGGAGCTACTGCCACTGGTTGTTCACCTCCAGGGAATTGCGAGGACGCCGTAAGTCGCCGCCATTATGGGGACCGGGGACCGTTTTGAAAAGCAGAGAGCCCCGATCGAGGGGCTCTCTGTGAAGGTATGCGCTTTTGGGTGATCCCCTTTGGGCTATGAGTTGAGAGCGCTTACGACGTTGGAGAAGACGTTCTTGATCTGGCCGCCCATCGTAAGAAGGATGACGATGACGACGATCGAAACGAGGACGAGGATCAGGGCGTACTCGACCATACCCTGGCCCTCCTGACGGGTAAGAAGGCCACGAAGCCTCCACATAAGAGCGTTCACCTAGCTGTTCACCTCCTTTTCAAGACGTTGACGAACTGAATCTATGACCGCTTGAGAAACGCGTTTCTTGCGCCTCCTGGTCGATCAACTTCTTTTGAAGCGCCCACATGGTAGCGACAAGGTTCGCACCTGACAATCGGTAAGTTACAGACGATTCCCGGGTGCCCCGTTTGACACCCGCCGAGCGAGGCTAGGCTCCGAGCTCGAACTCGGCGAGGATCTCGGTACCTCGCCCAGGCTGGCTGGACACCTCCAGCCGGCCGCCCAGCGCGGCCGCGCGCTCGGTCATCCCGAGCACCCCCAGCTTGCGGCGACCGACCGGCTCCTGGTAGTGGCCGGAGTCGAATCCGGCTCCGTCGTCGCGGATGCGCGCGGTCGCGCGCGCGTCGGTCAGGTTCAACGTCACCTCCACCGTCTTGGCCCCGGAGTGCCGCTGGACGTTGGTGAGCGCCTCTTGCATGATCCGGAAGAGCGCCTCCTCCAGGCTGGGCGGGAGCCGGCGGTCCTCCCCGGTCACGTTGAAGCGGCAGGTCACACCGGTCCGGTCCTCGAAAGAGTTCGTGTAGCGGCGCATAGTGGCCACCAGCCCAAGGTCGTCGAGCGAGTCCGGGCGGAGGTCGAACATGAACTTCCGGAGGTCGGCCACCACGTTGCGCACCGAGTTCTTGAACTCCGCCAGCTCCTGGTGGAGCCCATCAGGGTTCGACTCGGCGATCTTGTCCAGGATCTCGGCCCTGAGCACGAGGTCAGCGAGGACCTGGGCGGGGCCGTCGTGGAGGTCGCGGGCGATTCGGAGGCGCTCGGCCTCGACCGCCTGGTAGAGCTCGAGCGCGCTGGTGGTCTGGACCACGTGCTCCGCCCCTTCGCTGATCTGCTCCAGGGCTCCCCGCAGCATCGTCCCCATCTCGGCGCAGAGTGCCGCCCGCTCATGAGCAGCCTGCAAGCGCTCCTCCAGGGTCCGGCGTTTCCCGGCTAGCTCCTGGGCCCGGTCACTGGCCCGCTCGCGCTCGTCCGGGGCGAACCGCTCGGGATGCCGGAGGACATGGCGGCGGATCACGTCCGCCTCCTCGCCCGCATCGGCGGCGTCGTCGAGCTCGCGCTGGAGGCGGGCCACCAGCTCGCTAAGCCGGCCCGCCTCACTGTCGAGGCTGGCCAGCAGTGTCACCGGTGAGACGCCTGTCGCGGGTTCGGGGAGGCTCATCTGGGCCGTGCGCAGGCGGATGTTAGATTACGGCCGCCCAAATGCGCACCGCGCGCGTCGCTGACACTGACGTCCCACCCGCCGCGCCTGCGCGCCAGCGGGCGCAGCGCGACCGCGCCTATTGGTCCGACCTCGCCTTTGGGCGGACCATCCCGGCCCTGGTGGCTGGCGTCTTCCTGCTCGACCAGGGCCTGCTCCTCGCCGACGCTCTCCGCTCGGTTGCGGTGCACGGTTCGGCCGGAGCCTGGCAGAGCGCCCTGAACCGCGTCTTGAGCCTGGCCTACTTCGGCCTCCTGCTCTTCCTCTATGTGGTGCGCTTGAAGCCCAGGGCGGGGCTTCGCCGCCCGGAGGTCTGGGTGGTCTCCTTCGCGGGCACTTTCGCGATCCTCTCCGTTGCTTACCTGCCCGGCGTCCACCACGGAGCCGGCGTAGTCGTTGTGGCCAACCTGCTCATCACCGTCGGCGTCGCCTACGCCCTCTGGGGCCTGCTCTACCTGCGCCGGTCCTTCTCGATCCTGCCGGAAGCGCGCCGCCTGGTCACGACCGGGCCGTACGGGCTCTCGCGCAATCCTCTTTACCTCGGCGAGTTCACCGCCAGCCTGGGCGTCGTGCTGCCCAACTTCGGCCCCTGGCAGGCGCTCGTCCTGGTCGTCTTCATCGCTTGTCAGCTGCTCCGAATCCGGTGGGAGGAGCAGGTGCTGGCCCGCACTTTCCCTGACGACTACAAGGAGTACTTCAAATCGGTACCTCGGTTCATTCCACAACCCTGGCGCCGGTCTCGCTGACCCGGACGCTGACCGCGCGCACGCTCTTCCTGGGCGGCGTCATGGTCGCCATCTGGGCGGCCTTCACGAGCTCCGTGCAGGACCCGGACTACTGGTGGCACTACCGGGTCGGTCGGTGGATGCTCGACAACGGACGCCTGCCCTCGACCGACCTCTTCACCTACACGGCGACAGGCCACGCCTGGATCGACCACGAGTACCTCTCGGAGGTGCTGATAGCCCTGCTCCAAGGCTGGGGGGGGCTGGCCGCGGTCAGCCTCTTCTTCGGCGCCCTGACCTGGGCGGGCTTCTGGCTGATCTACAAGACCGCCGGGGCCGGACGCCGCCCCTATGTCATCGCTGGCCTCGGCATCGCCCTCGCCGCGCTCGCCGGCGCACCCATCTGGGGGCCGCGCGCCCAGATGATCACCTTCTTCTTCTCCTGCCTGGAGCTCTACTGGCTACGCGGCTACCTGAAAGGGCGCAGCCGCGCGATCAACTGGCTGCCCCTAGTCGTCGCGATCTGGGCCAACTTCCACGGCGGGTTCCTGGTCGCCTACGTGTTCCTGGGCGTGGCGATCGCCGCCGAGGCGGTGGGCTGGGTGCTCGATCGCCGGGAGGCGGCGCACCTCAACCGCCTGGGCACGCTGGGCAGGGTGCTGGCCCTCTCGCTGCTGGCCGCGCTGGCCACTCCTCACTTCTACAGGGTCTTCTTGAACCCGCTGGAAACCCTCAGCAGCCCGACCCAGCGGCGGCTGATCGTGGAGTGGTTCTCGCCGGACTTCCACCTGACCGTGCTGCTGCCTTTCCTCGCCGCGATCCTGCTGCTCTTCCTTGCCTTTGCCCTGCGGCGCCCGACAGCCTATGACCTCTTCCTGGCCCTGGCTGCTCTCGCCCTCTCGCTGGAGTCGGTCCGCAACCTGGTCCTTTTCATCGCGGCCGTGACGCCGATCCTCATCGAGAGCTTCTCGGCGACCTGGCGAGAGGAATCCGAGCGGCGCGGCTGGCGATTGCCTGGAGCTGCGCCCGCACCGCTCTTCGCCGCGCTTACAGCTCTTGCGCTGATGGTGATCGCCGGCGCGTCCGGCTACCGGATCGCCACCGCGCTCGCTCACCAGGACGCTGACACGCGAGCGTCCTACCCGGTCGCGGCGGGCGACTGGCTCCAGGCGCACCCCGAGGTCGGCACCCGGATGTACAACCAGTACGGCTGGGGCGGCTACCTGGCCGGCCGCTTCTACCCGGACGCCAGCCGGAGGGTCTTCATCTTCGGCGAGGCGACTCTGATGGGCGACCGGCTCCTCCAGCAATACCAGGACGTCCAGACCCTGCGCCGCGACTGGGTCCAGGTCCTCGACGACTACCAGGTCGACTACGTCGTCTACAACCGGGACGAGGCGCTGGCCAACGTGCTCGCTACGGAGCCGAACTGGCAGCGGGTCTACCAGGACGACGTCGCCGTGATCTATATTCGGAAGCCCTAGGAGCTTTCAGCCGCGACCGGGGTTGTCGGCCGTCGCCGTGACCAGCGCCGCGTTTTCTTGCTGGCTGTTGAGGCCGCTGACGGTGCACGCGACAGTCATCGTGGCGTTGTATCCGACGTCCGCGTTGACCTGCGCCTGACAGCCGCCAACCACGTTGTTTGAGGCCGTATCGGTGACGCTGAACGTCACTGTGGACGGCGCTTTGGCGCCACTCATGCCGCCCAGGTTCTTCAGCACCGCCGACACGACGCAGGGCGCGCCGCATCCCGATGTGTCAACGGACACCACCGTGTAGACAGGAGGCAGCGTGGAGAGATTCGCGAAGTCGATCACGTTAGTCGGAGCCATGATCTGGAAGTCTCGGTCGAAGTTGCCGTAGCGCAGGTCACCATCGTTGGTGCCATCGATCGCGACGCCCTTCTTCATGTGCACGCGCAGCAGCTGGTGAGGCGACTGGGCGGCGATATACACGTCAGCTCTGGCGCCTGAGAGGTCGACCGCATCGATCTTGTCAACCGAGACGTGGTCAGACCGCTGGGTCACCGCGGAACCGAGGAAGGTCGCCCTGAACCTGACGCCGTCGGTGAGATCCGGCAGCTGCGGCACCTGGCCGGCCGAGCCCTTCCACCAGGCGTTCCCAGCGGCCTTGACAAGGTTGCGCGCAAGGGGATCGCCGCCGAGGTGATCCGATAGGAACTGCTGGCCGCGGAAGTATGTGCCGCCGCTGGTGACGATGGCTTCCAACATCACGTTCCCTGCACTCATGACTACGTGCTGGGTGGCCGGGCGGGTCAGCTGCAGGTCGATCGACCACCGGGTTCCGGACTCGCTGTAGGCGCCTGTGATCTGGAAGCTCTTGGCCGCGCTCAACGAATCGGCAGCCCCGCTCTCCAGGGCACGAGTGGTCGGCAGTCCGAGTCCCAAGGGCAGGTCACACGCGGCCAGGAGGGCAAGAGCTGCGGCTCCGACTACGATGGCCCGTGCGCGGTGACTCACGCCAGTACTGTCCGGATCGGCGGTCGCGACTACCGCGTCATTCTGCCCAGCATCCGCGATCCCCGCCTGCACGTCGCCGTGGTGCTGCTGACTCTGCAGGTACTGGGCCAGACCGTTCTCGGCTTTCGACTTTCGGTGGCGCAGATCCTGGCCTGCCTCGCGGCCGGCGCGCTGATCGAGTTCAGCGTCAGCGTCTTCAAGGACAAGACGTTCCTGTGGCCCGCCAGCGGATTGCTCACCGGCAACAGTTCCGCCTTCATCCTCAGGGTCCCGGGCACTGTGCATGGCGACTGGTGGAGCGTCCACGGGATCTGGATCTTCATCGGCGTGGTCGCTGTATCGATGGCGTCGAAGTACCTCATCCGCTGGCACGGAAGACACATCTTCAACCCTTCCAACCTGGGTCTGGTTCTGGCGTTTGTGACGCTGGGGCCACGGTATACAGAACCGCTCGATCTCTGGTGGGCCCCCCTGGGCACCTGGATGATCGTGGCCTACGCGATCTTAATCGTCGGAGGGTTCTTGATCGCGTGGGAGCTTCGCCTGCTTGGCCTGGAGCTCGGTTTCATCGCCGGGTTCGCGGCGTTCCTCTATCTGGCGCTGGCTTCGATACCGGATCACTGCATGGTCGCCAGCTGGCACGCGACTCCCATGTGCGGGCTGGAGCTCTGGCAGGTCCTGGTCACCTCGCCGGAGGTGCTGATCTTTGCGCTGTTCATGATCCCGGACCCCAGGACGGTCCCCGATGGCCCGGTGGCCAGGATCGTGTTCGGAGTTGTCGTGGCCCTGCTGGCCGTGGTCCTGCTCGGCCCCACCACTCTCGAGTTCTGGACCAAGACGGCGATCCTCGCCAGCCTGGTCATCGCCTGTGTGCTGCGCTTCGCTCTGGCGCGAGCGTTTGCGCACCTTGAACCAGGCGCCAGAACGGTGAATCGGCGGCGGCGGTTCTGGCCGGTCGCGGCAACCATCGCATTGCTCCTCCTTTTCACGGAGAGCCTGCCCGTGGCCGCCAGCCTCTCCACCCATAGCCCCGAGCCGGCCGCTGAGCTTCCGGACGGCTCCTCGCCCACCATCACCCTCAAGGTCAGCTCAGGGCCAGGCGTCGCCGCCTGGATGACCGGCGCGGCCGAGGCTGCGCTGCCACCAGTTGGAAAGACTGAGCCGGGGGCGGCATCGGCCCGGATCTGGGTGCTGCCTTCGATACCCGCCGTCAGCATCCCCGCGAACGTGACCGCCTTCGATCCATCGCTGACGCCTCAGGAGGCCGCCAGGATGGGTCATGACGTCGTGCTCGACCTCATCGTCGAGTCCGAGGCACGCCGCTCTCACGACTCGAAGCTGGCGGCGACCGCCGCCGACGGCGACGCCCTGAAGGAGTTCACCGACGTCATCAACCAGGACGTCTCGGGCGGGACGATCGTCCAGAAGACTTACAGCTTCGACCAGGCCAGCCTCGGCCTGTGGCTGCCCAAGTTCAGCACCCAGGCTCCTCGCTTGGTAGGCGTCACCCTGCACGGGACGGCCACGCTCACCACCAGGGACGCGACCGGCAAGGTGCTCTCGCAGACGAGCGGGCCGTATTCCAAGAGCTGGGGCCTCGGTTCGTCCCCCAACGGCGGCTCCGCGGTGATCGCGAACGACTACACCGACCTCACGCCTGCCTGACGATCCGCTTCCAGGGGCGTCTTAGGTCCGGAAGACGTAGACGCCGGGGGCACGGAAAGCCGGCGTCCCCAGCGACGCCGGTGGCGCCTCTGAGGTATCCGCCGCCGACCAGACCACGTACTGGGCGCCCTGCTGCCGGGCGAACGCCGCGATGTCGCCCTGGCCGTGCAGCAAGGCGTCGACCTGCCGCGACTTGACGGTCCAGTTATAGGTCTCGCTGTACTGGCCCACGTACACGGTGTCCGACGTATAGGCGGGGATCATCAGCCCCAGCCTCGACGAGGAGACGACCACACCCGCCGGCTGGGTGTCGAGCCAGAGCAGCGCCTGGTAGTCGCCGGCCGGCACCGAGTACTGCGGGCTGGCCGCGACCAGGAGCGGGCCGAAGAGCAGGAAGGCGCTCCCGATGACGCTGAAGGCGGCGTAGCTGAAGGGGAGGAGCCGGCGGACACGGCCCTGGAGCCGGGGCAGGATCGTGCCGTAGAGACCCTGCGCGGCCATGACGACGAGCGGCAGGTAGACGCCGTCGAAGAAGCGCCGCCGGAGGTTGCCGGCCGGGTTGGGCAGCCAGAGGATCGCTGCCAAAAGCAGCAGCCAGGCGAGCAGGAACACGTCCCCCCGGGAGCGCCGGCGCAGCATGGTCGGGACCGCGAAGGCCGCCAGCACCAGCTGGGGCAGAAGCGCCATCCCGAGGCTGACCAGGTCCGGGGCCAGGTTGTTGCGCCACTGCGAGCTCCAGCGAGTGACCTCCGGGTTGCCCAGGAACGCGAAGTACGAGTACGCGATGTACGGCGCCACCATGGCCAGTGCCAACCCGGCGGCGGCGTAGCCGCGCACGCTCACCCGCCTGTACACAAGCGCGACGCCCACGGCGGCGCCGACCAGGATCGGCATCTGGGGATGGATGGACGCCTCCCCGAGCCAGGCCAGCCCGGCCAGCAGGCCCAGCTTCAGGCTGCCGCGCTCGGCGGCTTTGAGCGTGAGGATGGCCGCCAGCGCCTGGAAGGCGGCGGCCCAGGCGAAATGGGGCAGCGCCAGGACCGAATAAAAGGCGGAGAGCTCGGGCATGCGCCAGTCGAGCGTGTCCGTCTGGGCGCCGGCGATCACCGGCTTCCCGGCCAGCTGGAGCACCCACCCCAGTCCCAGTCCGAAAGCCAGGAAGACGATTGCAAACCGGCGGGCGCGGGGCTCCTCGATGAAATGCTCGATGAAGACCCAGCCGGCGTAGAGGAGCAGGAAGGCGCCTGCCACGCGGGCGAGGTGGAACATGCCGAGGAGCGGCAGGTGGAGGACCGCCGCCAGCTTGCCCAGCGCCAGCCAGTAGATGAAGAAGTAGACCGGCGGGCTGGACTCTGTCGTGTAGCGGTTCGTCCACAGCCACTGGCCGTCCCAGCCCTCGCGCATCTTGGCCAGATACGTGTTGGCGTCGTCGCCGAGAAAGAAGAATCCCATGAAGGCACGGCCGGGCGGGCTGGCCAGGTGCGCGTAGGCATAGGGCAGGAGGGTCAGGATCGCGAGCACGGCCGCCAGGGCCATGGCCAGCGGCAGACCCGACCTGATCGTCGACCGGACGCCTACGCTGGTCCCGGCCTTCGCCTCACTGGCTACCGCCACCCGAACCTCATCCGGATCACGTTCCAGAGGGCCTTGCGGACCTCGCCCTCCGAGACCTTGGAGCGGCCGGCGACGCGGTCCTCGAAATGGATCGGGACCTCGATGACCCGGAAGCCCCGGCGCACCGCCAGATGGACCATCTCGATCTGGAACGAGTAGCCCTGGCTGATCAGCCGACTCAGGTCGATCGCCTCCAGGACCTCCCGGGTGTAAGCCCGGTAGCCCGAGGTGGAGTCGTGGACACTCAGCCCGAGCACGGCCCGGCAGTATACGTTCGCGCCTCTCGACAGGACCTGGCGCGCCGGCCCCCAACCGGTGATGGAGCCGCCGGCTACGTAGCGCGAGCCGAGGCCGATGCCGCCGCCCTCGCGCGCGGCCGCGAGGATCGCCGGCAGGTGCGCGGGCAAATGCGAACCGTCGGCATCCATCTCGACGAGCGTGTCGTAGCCCCGTTCGAGTCCGATTCGAAAGCCGGCCACGTACGCGCTGCCGAGACCGAGCTTGGCTGGACGGTGATGCACGCACACCCCCTCGTCAGCGACGGCCAGCTGGTCGGCCAGGCGCCCCGTCCCATCGGGCGAGCTGTCGTCGACAACGAGGACGTCACTGCCGGTGGCGCGGATGCCCTGTACGACGCGCGCCAGGTCGTCGATCTCGTTGTAAGTCGGCAGGACGACGAGGGAGCGACCCGGGCCCGTTCGGCCCCTCACGGCATGAACCGGATCCGCACCAGATCGCGCACCATCTGGGCCGAATGCCGGAAGGGCAGGATCCTGGTCGGGGCCGAGTGTCGCCAGACCACCGGCACCTCCGCCACCCTGTAGCCGGCCCTGCGGGCGCGCAAGAGGGCCTCGACGTCGAACGCGAACCCGTCGGTCCGCAGCTTCGAGAAGACCTCTCGCGCGACCTTTCCTCTGTAGAGCTTGAATCCGCATTGCGTATCCCAGAGACCGGGCAGGGCGACGGCCTGCACCATGAGGTTGAACGTCTTTCCCATCAGGACCCGGTGAATCGGCTGCTCCTTCTCCCGCGCGCCTCGCATCGCGCGGGAGCCGATGGCGATGTCCGCGCCGGCGTCGATCGCGGCCCGGAGCTTGGACATCTCCTCGATCGGGCTCGAGAAGTCGGTGTCCGAGACCAGCACCAGCTCGCCCCTGGACGCCAGCACCCCTTCGGCCACCGCCCGGCCTTTGCCCTGGTTCGGCTTGAGCTCCAGGCCGCGGACGTGGCTGTTCGCCGCGGCGGCCTCCCGGACCAGGGCCGGCGTGGAGTCGGTGCTGCCGTCATCGACAACGATCACCTCGTAGGTGAAACCAGAGGCCTGCAGGTAGGGCGCGATGCGGGCCAGGCTCTGCCGCACCCGTGCCTCCTCATTGAAGGCTGGGATCACCACCGACAGCTGAGGCGCGGGTGCCACGGGCCGTGATGTTATCGGCCAGCCGCGAGCAAGACGCGGATGGCAAAGGCTGGCAGCACCGCCATACGGCGGGCTCGCCAAGGCTCACGACCCAGGCGGTAAAGCCATTCGACGCCCGCCCTTCGCATCCAGACGGGCGCCCTCGGGACCCGGCCCGAGACGAAGTCGAAAGCTCCGCCGACGCCCATTGCGACCGGCGCCTCCGCTCGAAGCCGGTTGCGCTCGATCCAGAGCTCCTGTTTCGGGTGGCCGTAGGCGACCAGCAGGATCTGGGCTCGCGCCGCCCTGATCAGCGCCAAGCTCTCAGCGTCGCCTTCGGGGCCCGCGTCCCCGGCGTGACAGCCGGCCACCTGGAGTCGCGGGTGCGCGCGGCGCAGCGCGGCAGCGGCCGCTTCGGCCACGCCGGGGGCCGCACCTAAAAAGTAGACGCGATAGCCGCGCTCGGCCGCCAGGCCGCACAGCGGCTCCAGGAAATCGCTTCCTGGCACCCGCCCCGGCAGGGGCACGCCCAGCCGGTCGGCGGCCCAGGTCACTCCCCACCCGTCGGCCAGGCAGAGGTCCGCCGCCTCCAGGATGCGCGCGAACTCAGGGTCGCGGCGGGCCAGCATGATGAACTCCGGGTTCACCGTGGCGACCTGGTGGTGGCCGCCCGCCTCCACCAGCGCGCCGATCCGGGCCACGGCCTCGGCCGTGTCCACGGCGTCGACTCTCACCCCCAGCACTCGCACCGACGTGGCCATGCCGAGGAATTATCTCGGCGGCCTCAGCTCGGAGCCAGCGCCCCCACGTAGACGAGCGGCCAGGTGCGTGGCAGGCGGATCGGGACGATCGTCGGCGGCGCGACGCCATCCTCGTGGTCGCCAAGGTTCTTCGCGAAGAGGTCGAGGGGCTCGCCACCTTCGACCCGCACCCGATCCCAGGTGAAGCGGCCGTTCAAGTCGTGCGCGGCTCCATCGTGCGTCGTCGTGGCGCTCTGATAGCCGGCATCCCTGACCGCCTGAACCACCCAGGGGTCGAAGCGGCCGGCCGGGTAGCAGAAGTCCTCGACGGGCCCGGCGGTCATGCCCTCCAAGACGCGCTTGCTCTCCGCCAGCTGCCAGACCACTTCGGCACGCGGCGTGCGAGCCAGATCGGCATGGGTGACGGTATGGGAGCCGATCTCGATCCCGGCGCGGGCGATCTCTCGCACCTGGTCGGCGTTCATATAGTTGGCGCGCGGGTCCTGCGCGAAGCCGCTCACGATGTATGCCACGGCCTTGAAGTGGTGCTGCTTCAGGATCGGCCAGGCCGTCGTGTAGAAGTCGAGGTAACCGTCGTCGAAGCTGAGGACGACCGGCCGGCCGGGCAGCGCTCGCTTGCCGTCGAGATAGGCGCGGAGGTCGGAGATGGTGACCGGGTTGAACCCGTTGTCGCGCAGCCAGTCCATCTGGGCGGTGAAGTCGCCAGGCGAGACGGACAGGTTATGGCCGAGCCGGTCGACCGCCGGGTCGGGCAACGGCCGGATGTAGTGGTACATCAGGATCGGCACCTGGACAGAGGTCTTGCCGACCGGGACCACATTGGAGCTGGAGTCGGGCGGGTAGACGACCCAGCTGGAGGCGGGCGGCGCCTTGGGCGCGTGGGCGGCGTCCTGGACGCCGTAGGTGAGGGCGGGCATGGATGGGCGTGCGTAAACCGCCGTGATCGACGATCCTTGTGAAAGGGCCTGCGCGACCGCAGTGGCCGCTATCACGACCAGCGCGCCCGCGCCCGCCCGCCCGCGGCCGGGGCGCAAACCATTCACCTGCTTTCCTACCTTAGACGCTTCAGCTGAAATGAATCTAAAAATGGAGCCTGGTTTCGCGCCGTCGATCGCAGTCGATGCAAACCCGGCCACCCGGCGCCTCATCACGGGAACCGAGCTCTATGCCCGTGAGGTGGTCCGGCGCCTGCCGGCCGTCGCGCCCGATCTGAGCTGGACCTTCTACGCCTCGCGCCCAGCCCCGGGGCTGGGCGTCGACCTCACGGTGCTGCCCCTTCCCCGCCTCTGGTCGCAGGCCCGACTCCCGATCGAGCTCGCTCGCCGCCGCCCTGCCCTGCTGCTGGTGCTGGCCCACGTGGTGCCGGCCTGGTGCCCGGTGCCGGCGGTGACCGTGTTTCACGACCTTGCCTTCGAGCGGTTCTCGCACGCCTACGGACCCCGCGAGCGCGCCTACCTGCGCTGGACGACGCGATCAGCGGCCGCTCGCTGCCGGGCGCTGATCGCGGTCTCGGACGCCACCCGCCGGGACCTGGCCGACCTCTACGGGGTCGACCCCGAGCGCGTTGCGGTGGTTCACCCGGGGGGCGGTGAGGTGCCGGTCGAGCGGGCCCGCCCGGATGAGGAGCGCCGGCTGGCCGGCCTCGACATCGACGCGCCGTTCGCGCTCTGCGTCGGCCGCATCGAGCCCCGCAAGAACCAGCTGGCGGCGCTGGCCGCGGTCGAGCGGGTACCCGGCCTGCTCCTGGTTTGCGCAGGGCGGATCGTCGACCCGGCCATGGGAGCGCGGCTGGCTGCCTCACCTCGCTGCCGGCTGGTCGGACATGTCGACGACCACGTCCGCGACCTCCTCTACCGGCGGGCGGAGCTGCTCCTCTTCCCGAGCCTGTACGAGGGCTTCGGCTTCCCGGTGCTCGAGGCCATGCGGCACGGGCTGCCGAGCGTCTTGAGCCAGGCCGGCTCGCTGCCCGAGGTGGCCGGTGAGGCCGCCCTCTATGCGGACGATCCCGAGGGCATGGCTGCAGCGGTCGAGCGGCTGAGAGCGGAACCGAGCCTCCGGTCGCGGCTCGCCGCCGAGGGCCGCCGCCGGGCCCGCACCTTTACGTGGGATCGGACGGCAGCCGGGGTCGCGGAGGTGGTTCGGGCCGCTGTCGGGCTACCCCCTCCAGGACCCTCCAGGTCCGCTCCGCGGCCTTCGACCAGGTGAACTCGGCCGCGCGCAGGATCCCTCTGCGCCGCAGCTGCGAGGCCACCCCCGGGTCGTAGAGGACCGCCTCCAGCGCGCTGCGCCAGGCCTCCACATCGTCCGGCGAGGCCAGCAGGGCGGCGTCCCCGACGACCTCCGGCAGTGATGACCGATCGGAGGAGACGACCGGCGTGCCGCACGCCATCGCCTCCAGCGGCGTCAGGCCGAAGCCCTCGTAGAAGGCAGGGTGGGCCAGGCAGGTGGCGAGGTTGTAGAGCGCGGGCAGGTCTTCCGGCGGGACCGACGGCAGATGGAGGATGGCCTCCCCCAGCTCCTCGACCTCTCGCTGCAGCTGCTCGTGACGCCAGCCCCAGGGCCCGGCCAGCACCAGCCGGGGCCGGTCGGCCATCGTGCGCCACGCCTCGACGAGAGTGGGCAGGTTCTTGCGCGGCGAGATGGTTCCCACGAAGAGGATGAAACGGTCGGGCAGCCCGTAGCGGTCCTTGACCTCCTGGAGCTCCTCGGGCGGCAGCGGCTGGAACGCGTCGCTGACGCCCTCGAGGACGACGTGCACCCGGTCAGGCCCGGCGTCGAAGAGCTCGGCCAGGTCACGGGCCGTTGAACGGGAGACCGCGATCAGGGCCGTGGCGCGGTCGATCGACCGCGGCACGATGAGCCTGGTACTGAGCGGCTGGCCGGGTGGAAACCATTCCGGACGGCGGTAGATCGCCAGGTCGTGCACCGTCAGCACTGACGGACATCGGACATCGAGCAGCGGGAGCTGGCCCATCGGGCTGAAGTAGGCGTCGGGGTCCTGCCGCCGGATCCGGGCCGGCCAGCGCTGGTGGCGGCCGAGCAGGCGCGGGCCAGGGATTTCGCGGTAAGCGACGTTGGTGGCGGCGAGCGGCCGCTCGGCGCCTTCCGGCAGGTAGACGGTGAGGCGCGCCAACGGCCTGGCCGCGACCATCGCGCGCAGGATCTCGCGGGTGTAGGTGGCCATGCCGGCCCGGGGCTCGCTCAGGGCGCCGCCGTCGACGGCGAGGTGAAGCTCTTCGCTCTGCTGGCTGACTATCGGAGGTAAAGCTGGTTGCGCTTGAGCACCTCGAAGTGCTCGAGCGCCAGGCCGGTCCCGCGGGCGACGCAGGTCTGCGGGTCGTCGACCACGATCGCGGGC
>CATPBK010000115.1 GCA_955652705.1 Candidatus Dormiibacterota bacterium
CGCGCCGGCGCGCGGGTCTGCCGATGGCTGAGGGCACGAGCTTAGAATAGGGGCTCGGCTGAACCGGGCGGCTAGCTCAGCTGGGAGAGCGCTAGCTTGACATGCTAGAGGTCGGCGGTTCGATCCCGTCGCCGCCCACCAGCTGGCTCTTCCCTCTAATCGATGCAGAAGCTCGGGTGGGCCAAGGAAGAAGGCAGATCGGGGGTCAAGACTCAGGTGCTGAGGCTGCCCATTCCGAAAATGACGAACCCCAACTTGGCATATCGGACACCGCAGGCGCGCATTGTCCTAAGTAGCCCAGCGGCAGCAGTTCGCGGGTGGCGGCAGGAGGGCCTGGCCGTCGCAGCCAGCGGCCATTGGCGCCTGCGACCCTGCGAGCCTGCCACCAGAAGCCTCATCCTTGCTTGGTGGCGGGCGACTCCCGCGAGCGCTTGGCTGTCTGGCTGGAGGGCGATGGGGTCGAAATCGGAGCGCTCCACCATCCCCTGGCCGTCCCACCCGGCGCGCACGTGACCTACGTCGATTGGCTCGACGAGAAAGGCCTGCGGGAGCACTATCCGGAGCTCGCCAGCGAGACCTTCGCGCCCGTGTCCGTGATAGCAAGCGCCGAGGATTTACGGGCCTTCGCCGACGCGAGCCTCGACTTCGTCATCGCCAACCACCTGCTCGAGCACATCGAGGACCCGATCCGGGCTCTGAGCGAGTTCTGGCGGGTCCTGAAACCGGCCGGGATCCTGTATATGGCGCTCCCCGACCGGCGGGTCACATTCGACCAGGGCCGGCAGCCGACCACAATCGAGCACCTCTTCGAGGAGCGTCGGAACGGCCCCGAGGCCAACCGGCGCGCACACTACCTCGACTGGGCAACGAACGTCGACGGCAAACAAGGCGACGAGGCGGAGGCGCACGCCGACCGCTTACTCGCGAAGCGCTACAGGATCCATTACCACGTCTGGACGCCGGACAGCTTCCTGGACTTCTTCGTCGCGCTCAGGCGCGAGTTCGGGCTCGACTTCCAACTGGTCGGCTATGCCGCCCCCCAGCGGTCCACGGACAACGAGTTCATCCTGGTCCTGGCGCGCCCCGGGGCGGGTGTCCGGTTGGCGCCAAGCCCCACGCTGCCACCAAACGTCAGGCGGCGGCTGGCTCAAAGCCCGCTCGGTCCGCCCGTCCGGCTCGCGAAGCGGCTCCTCAGGCAGGGCCGCAACTGATGGGCGAGCCGAGCTATGGCACTGCGTAAGGCGAGCCCGCTGAACCGGTCGTTGATGCCGGGCAGGCGACCCGACGGTAGAATGGCCAACGTCGAGAGGGCGGTCCGGGAGGACCCCGGCCTCTGGCAGGCTACTACTGGCGAGCAGCGCCCTGGGAGCAAACGTCTGGAACCGAATTTGGTCAGGCGGTCTGTGGCCAGGAAAGCTCAGCGCTAGCTTGACATGCTAGAGGTCGGCGGTTCGATCCCGTGGCCGCCCACGACCTGCCCCCGACAAGTCAATCACGGTTGCCCTGCTGGCCCGTTCGTCTAGTGGACTAGGACGCCGGCCTTTCAAGCCGGAGATCGCGGGTTCGAAGCCCGCACGGGCCACCAGGCGCTCGGCCGCCGCTCCGCGGGTGTAGCACAGTGGTAGTGCGGTAGCCTTCCAAGCTATTTACACGGGTTCGATTCCCGTCACCCGCTCCGCGGCGTCAGGCCACTCAGGCCAAGGTTCAGGCCAGGAGCGGAGCCTCCTCCTCGGCTTCGCTCCAGGGGAGCTCGCCTGGCTCCCTGAAGTCGATCCCCTTGCGGAACAGAGTCATGATCTCTAGGTCCGAGAAGAAGGCGTTCTGCTCCTTCTGGTAAGCGGCCCAATCCGGGTACTCGTTCTCGAAGATGAGGTGGTTGGTCTTCCCGAAGGCCGGGCTCAGGAAGCGGGTCTTCACCAGGCCCTTCTTGCGGCAGAGGCGATCAAGCTCGTTCGCCCACTCCAGCGTCTCCTTGAAGTGACCCAGCTTTGCTATCTGGTGGAATCTGGTCCGTACCATGAAAGCTCCCTCCCCGCTTAGACGAGCTGGACGGCGGCAAGCCGTCCCAGCGAGGGCAGCATAGCTGGCTTCACCCGCCTCGGGAAGTTGGGTAGAGTTGGGGCCGGTACGCGGGAGTAGCTCACTCGGTAGAGCGCAACCTTGCCAAGGTTGAGGTAGCGGGTTCGAAGCCCGTCTCCCGCTCCACCTCCGTCGCCGCTGACGGACCGGTGTGACGGAAAAGGCGACCTTGCCGACGTATAGGAGGCTAGGAAGCCGATGCAGAACGCCGCAATGACCGGTGAGCGGGAGGCAAGGCGCGACGAAGTCGCCTTCACGGCGCTGCTCGAGCCGGTCCTGGAGCCCGGCTACCGGCTGGCTTGCGGCATGCTCCACGATCCCGCGGCGGCCGCGGACGCGGTCCAGGAAGCCGCCCTCAAGGCCTGGCGCAAGCTCGACCGCCTGCGCGAGGGAGCCGAGATGCGGCCCTGGTTTCTGGGGATCGTCGCCAACGAGTGCCGCAACACGCGGCGCTCGGGCTGGTGGGCAAGGGTCAGCGCGCTGGTCAGCGACCGTCCAGTCGAATCCAGCTCGGACTCGGTGCTCACCGGGGTGGAGGTTCGCCGGGCGCTGCGGTCGCTCGAACACGGCAGCCGCCTGGTGCTCGTGCTGCGCTGGTACCTCGACCTGCCGGTCGAGGAGATAGCGCACGTGAGCGGCCTGAGCGTGCATGCGGTGGAGAGCCGGCTCGCGCGCGCGACGCGCGATCTGCGCAAGCGGCTCCAGTCGATGGAGGTCGGCAATGGATAGCGACCGTCAGCTGCGCGCCGAGGTGGTCCGCGCCCTGGAGGCGGTGACCCCGCAGGCGCCATGGCTGAAGTCGAGCGTCAGTGAGTCGCTGCGCGCACGGTCGCGCCGAGGAGGAAGGAAGATGGTCGCGGTAGCCAGGTTCAGCGGTCGCGGGCTTTCGGTGGCAGTCGCGGTAGCTCTGATAGCCCTGCTGGGAGCGGCCGCCATCGGGATCCTCGCAGTGAGGACTTTTGGGCACCCGGTGCCGGCGCATTCCAGCCCGGCCGCCGCTCGCTATGCGGACATGTTGAAGCGCGACCAGCAGGTGCTCAACCAAGCTGCGGGCCACGAACTCTACGTCGGCTACCAGGCGCACGACTGCGACACGCTGGCGCACTCCGAGTGCCCCGCCTTCCTGGCCAGGGTGGGAAGCGCTTACCAGCGGCTGCTCGACGACCTCGACCGCACGACGCCACCTCCGGAGTTCGCCGACGAGCACGCACGCATGCGGACCTACTTGCCGGCCGTCCTGAGCGACATCAACGTCGGGGC
>CATPBK010000116.1 GCA_955652705.1 Candidatus Dormiibacterota bacterium
GAAACACCCGCCGGGAGGTTCAGGCGCATCAGCGCGTCGACCACCCGCGGGTTGGGATCGAGGATGTCCACGATCCGCTTGTGGGTCTGCATCTCGAACTGCTCCCGCGAGTCCTTGTCGATGAACGGCCCGCGGATGACCGTCATCTTCGAGATCTCGGTCGGGAGCGGGATGGGGCCGGCCGTGCGCGCGTTGGTCCGCCGGGCCGTGTCGACGATGCGGTCGGCGGCCTGGTCGAGCACCCGGTGGTCGTATGCCTTGAGCCGGATCCTGATCCTCTGCGCCATTTGGCTAGCCCCTTACCTCTCCAAATGCCTACTGGGTCACCGAGGTGACCACGCCCGCGCCCACCGTCCGGCCACCCTCGCGGATGGCGAAGCGGAGACCTTCCTCGATGGCGATCGGCGTGCCGAGCTCGACCTCCATCTCCAGGTTGTCGCCGGGGAGCACCATCTCGACGCCGTCGGGCAGCTTCACGGAGCCCGTGACGTCGGTGGTCCGCATGTAGAACTGGGGCCGGTAGCCGGTGAAGAACGGCGTGTGGCGGCCGCCCTCCTCGCGGGTCAGGACGTAGACGTTGGCCTTGAAGTTGGTGTGCGGCTTGATCGAGCCGGGCTTGGCCAGCACCTGGCCGCGCTCCACCTCCTCCCGCTTGATGCCGCGCAGGAGACAGCCGACGTTGTCGCCGGCCTGGGCGTTGTCGAGCAGCTTGTGGAACATCTCGATGCCGGTCACGACAGTCTTCCGGGTGTCCTTGACGCCCGTGATCTCGACCTCTTCGTTGACCTTGAGCGTGCCCCGCTCGACCCGCCCGGTCACGACGGTGCCGCGACCCTCGATCGTGAACACGTCCTCGATCGGCATCAGGAATGGCTTCTCCGTGTCCCGCACCGGCTCCGGGATGTAGGTGTCGACGGCCTCCATGAGGCGCAGGATCCCCTCCGCCGACTCGGCGTCGCCCTCCAGCGCCTTCAGCGCGGAGACGCGCACGACCGGGATGTCGTCGCCGGGGAACTCGTACCGGGAGAGCAGCTCGCGCACCTCCAGCTCAACGAGCTCGAGGAGCTCTTCGTCCTCCATCATGTCGACCTTGTTCAGGGCGACCACGATGTAGGGCACGTTGACCTGGCGGGCGAGAATCACGTGCTCGCGCGTCTGCGGCATGGGCCCGTCGTTGGCGGCCACGACCAGGATGGCGCCGTCCATCTGGGCGGCCCCCGTGATCATGTTCTTGATGTAGTCGTGGTGGCCCGGGCAGTCGACGTGCGCGTAGTGCCGCTTCTCGGTCTCGTACTCGACGTGCGCGATCGAGATCGTGATGCCGCGCTGCTTCTCTTCGGGCGCCTTGTCGATCTGGTCGAAGGGCGTGAACTGCGCCATGCCCTTCTCGGCCAGCACCTTCGTGATGGCGGCGGTGAGCGTCGTCTTGCCATGGTCGATGTGCCCGATGGTCCCGACGTTCAGGTGCGGCTTGGTCCTCTCGAACTTCTTCTTACCCACTGGAACTCCTCCTGGCTAGCTTCGTGATCCGCCGCGGCGCCCGACGGACTCCGCGATGTTGGCCGGTATCTCCGCGTAGTTGCTGAACTCCATGTGATAGGTGGCGCGACCCGAAGTCATCGACCGCAGCTGAGTCGCGTAACCGAACATCTCGGCGAGCGGGACGTTGGCGCGGACCACCTGAGACGTGCCCCGGCCTTCCATCCCGAGGATGTGCCCGCGCCGCGAGGAGAGGTCGCCGATGATGTCGCCGAGGTACTCCTCGGGCATCACCACCTCAACCAGCATGACCGGTTCCAGAAGCACCGGGTCGGCCTTGCGGAGACCGTCCTTCAGGCCCATGGAGCCGGCGATCTGGAAGGCCATCTCGCTGGAGTCGACCGGATGGTAGGAGCCGTCGACGAGCCTCACCTTCAGATCGACGACCGGGTAACCGGCCACGACGCCCGTGGAGAGTGCTTCGCGGACGCCCTTTTCGACCGCGGGGATGAACTCGCGCGGGATCCGGCCCTCCCGGATCTTGTCCTCGAAGATGAACCCGGCGCCGCGGTCGAGCGGCTCCAGCTCCAGCTCGACATGACCGAACTGGCCCTTGCCCCCGGTCTGGCGGATGAACCGCCCGGTGCCGTGCGCGGGCCGGCGGATCGTCTCCTTGTAGGCGACCTGCGGCTTGCCCACGTTGGCGTCGACCTTGAACTCGCGCAGGAGGCGGTCGACGATGATCTCGAGGTGGAGCTCGCCCATGCCGGCGATGATGTTCTGGCCCGTCTCCTCGTCGGTGAAGACGCGGAACGTCGGGTCCTCCTCGGAGAGCCGCTGCAGGGCCATGCCGAGCTTGTCCAGGTCGACCTTCGTCCTGGGCTCGATCGCCACCGAGATGACCGGCTCCGGGAAGGTGATCGACTCGAGCAGGATGGGTTGCGACTCGTCGGCTAGCGTGTCTCCCGTGGTGGTGGTCTTGAGGCCGACCGCGGCCGCGATATCGCCCGGGAAGACCTCTTCCACCTCTTCTCGCCGCATGGCGTGCATGCGCAGGATCCGGCCCACCCGCTCCCGCTTGCCCTGCGTCACGTTGAGGACGCTGGAGCCGGCCTTCAGGCGACCCGAGTAGACGCGGAAGAAGGTCAGCTTGCCGATCCCTTGCGGGTCCATCTGGATCTTGAAGGCGAGCGCGCTGAAGGGCTGCTCCTCGTCGGGCTCGCGCAGGACCAGGCTGCCGTCCTTCGGGTTGACGCCCTCGACCGCCTTGATGTCGGCCGGCGAAGGCAGGAAGTCGACCACCGCGTCGAGCATCGGCTGGACGCCCTTGTTGCGGAGGGCGGCGCCGCAGAGCACCGGCACCAGGAAGCCGCTCACGACGCCCTTGCGGAGGGCGCGGACGATCTCACCGTGGGTGACGTCGGCGCCTTCCGACTCCAGGTACTTGTTCATGACGGTGTCGTCGAAGTCAGCGCAGGCCTCGATCAGGTCGTGGCGGTGCTGAGCGACGACTTCCTTCAAGTCCGCGGGAACTTCCTCCGACACGAAGTGGGCGCCGAGGTCGTCCGTATAGAGGATCGCGCGCAGATTGATCAGGTCGACCACGCCCTTGAAGGAGTCCTCGGACCCGATCGGGACCTGGATGGCGATGGCGCGGGCGCCGAGCCGCGACTTGATGGAGTCCAGCGAGCCGAAGAAGTCGGCTCCAACCCGGTCCATCTTGTTGATGAAGGCGATCCGGGGCACGCCATAGCGGTCGGCCTGCCGCCAGACCGTCTCGGACTGGGGCTCGACGCCGGCCACGGCGTCGAAAACGGCGACCGCGCCGTCGAGGACGCGCAGGCTCCGCTCGACCTCGACCGTGAAATCAACGTGTCCGGGCGTGTCTATGATGTTGATCTGGTGGTCGCGCCACGTGCACGTGGTCGCGGCGGAGGTGATGGTGATCCCCCGCTCGCGCTCCTGGACCATCCAGTCCATGGTCGCGGCGCCCTCGTGCACCTCGCCCATCTTGTGGATGCGGCCCGCGTAGAACAGGATCCGCTCGGTAGTGGTCGTCTTCCCGGCATCGATATGAGCCATGATGCCGATGTTCCGGATCCTCTCGAGCGCGACCTGCCGCTCGCTGACTTTCATTGCCACCGCAGTGATTTCGCGATTCCTCCTGATTAGTACCTGAAGTGGCTCAACCCCACGAAATCTTCGATTTCGCGGGGACCCCGGGCAGCCTCTCCAGCGTGATTCATTTTCATCTCAGTACCGGAAATGACTAAAGGCTTTGTTGCTTTCGGCCATCCGGTGCGTCTCTTCCTTCCGCTTGACGGTCGCGCCGACGTTGTTGCTGGCGTCAAGCAGCTCGAAGGCGAGCTTCTCTGCCATAGATTTCCCAGTTCGCTGGCGCGCGAAACGAACCAGCCAGCGGCGGGCCAGCGCCAGCCGGCGCTCGGGCCGGATCTCGATCGGGACCTGGTAGGTGGCGCCGCCGACGCGGCGGGGCTTCACCTCCAGCTGCGGCGTCGCGTTGCGGATCGCCGTGTCGAACACCTCGAGCGGCTCCTTCTTGGCCTGGCGGGCGGCCTGGCGCAGGGCGTCGTAGACGATGCCCTCGGCGACCGACCGCTTGCCGCTCTTCATGACGATGTTGACGAACTTCGCCACCGCCTCCGAGCTGTAGATCGGGTCGGGCGCAATACGACGCTTGTCGGGTCGGTTGCGACGCGGCATCGCTTAGGCTCTAGCTCGAGTCGAAGCGGCGCCTTCGCGTTTGGCGCCGTAACGGGACCGACCCTGCTTCCGGTTGCGGACGCCCGAAGTGTCGAGCGTGCCCCTGATGATGTGGTAGCGGACGCCAGGCAGGTCCTTCACGCGGCCGCCCCTGATCAGGACCACCGAGTGCTCCTGCAGGTTGTGCCCGATTCCGGGGATGTAGGCGGTCACCTCGATGCCGGTGGTGAGGCGCACACGGGCCACCTTCCGAAGTGCGGAGTTCGGCTTCTTGGGCGTGGTCGTGTAGACGCGCACGCAGACGCCGCGACGCTGCGGCGACTCCTTGAGCGCCGGCGCCTTTGACTTCTTGACCAGCTTTTTCCGGCCCACCCGGATCAGCTGCTGGATCGTCGGCAAAGAGGCTCCCTTTTGAATACGAATTCCGATTCCCACGAGGCATCAGCCGATTGGGCGACAAGCGGAAAGTATATCGCGGGAAGCTGCCCTCAGTGCGAGGTCAGCGAGACCCCCGCGACCTGGAGGTCGCCGGGCCAGTCGTCGAGGCCGGTCAGCGTGACGCCCTGCACGTACGGCTGCTTCAGGGCGAGCTCCTGGGACTGGTACAGGAAGGCCACCGGCGCAGCCTCCGCCAGCAGCTGCTGGGCCTGTCTGTACTCGGCTGCCCGCCGGGCGGGGTCGGCCTGGCGGTCGGCATCGTTGACGAGCTGATCGAAGGCAGGTTCCGAGTAGTGGCTCCACTGCTCTCCCCAGCTCGTCGAAAGGAAGATGTCGAACCAGTCCTGCGGGTCCGGATAGTCGGCGAACCAGCCGGCAGGC
>CATPBK010000117.1 GCA_955652705.1 Candidatus Dormiibacterota bacterium
CAGGCCGACGCGACCATCAACGTCAGCGGGACTCGCTTCACGTCCGGCCAGCCGATCTCGATCCTCTGGGACAACAAGCGACTGGTGGGTTCGACCACCTCTGACGGCAACGGCAATTTCAGCCTGAACGTCGTCATCCCGAGCGACACCCCCGGCGACCACCAGGTCTGCGTACAGGTCCAGTCCGGCTCCTCCTGCGCGCCGTTCCAGCTCCAGGCCGCACCCAGCCCGACGCCCACGGAGTCAGCCTCACCGAGCGCCTCACCGGCCAGCCCCAGTCCCGCCGCCGGGCTGCCCTCGGCGCGCGCCACGCCGGGCCTGTCGCCGGTCGCCGTGCTGGTCCGGCCGCCGTTCGTCTTCTTTCCGGCGCTCCTCTTGCTCGCCCTGGCCGGCGGGTTCGCTTACTGGCTCTGGTCCAGGCGCAGCCCGCCGCCGATCGAGAACGTCACCGTGGTGCACAGCGCGGAGGAAGCTGACCGTCCCTACCTATACGAGCGCTACCAACCGCCCTCGGCGGAGCCGGAGCCGCCGCCGCAGGAGCCCCCAGCCCCGCGCACCATGGACGCCGAACCGCCGCCCGGCCCGCCTCCGGACCCGCCTCCAGGTCCGTCCGGCGCGGACGTGCCGCCCGACCTGCCCACTCCAAGCGAATGAAGACTCTGGCCCGGAACTGAGGCCGACCCCTAGACTAGCCGTACGTCGCCGGACTACCTATTAGTGGGGTGATCTCGCCGGGTGGCTCTCCTCTCCGTCCGGGACCTCACCGTGCGATTTGGCGGCATCGTGGCCCTGGACGGTGTGAGCTTCGACGTAGAAAAGGGCATCACGCTCGGCTTGATCGGGCCCAACGGCGCCGGCAAGACCACGCTTTTCAACGCCATCACGCGGATCTACAAGCCCCAGTCAGGCGACATTCTTTTCGAAGGCCAAAGCCTGCTCCGGTCTCCGCGTCACGACATCGTTCGCCACGGCATCGCCCGCACTTTTCAAAACCTCGAGCTCTTCCGGCGCATGTCGGTTCTGGACAACGTGCTGGTCGGCCGCCACACCAAGATCAGCCGCAGCCGTTGGTACTTCCTGCCGGCTGCGCTCGGCCTGCCGAGCGTGCGACGCGCGGAACGGAGGGCACGCGAGCGCGCGCTGGCGATACTCGAGGACGTCGGCATCGCCGACGTCGCCCACCGACCAGTTGCCGGCTTGCCGTTCGGCACCCTCAAGGCCGTCGAGCTGGCTCGCGGCCTCGCCAGCGACCCCAGGCTGCTCCTGCTCGACGAACCCGCCGGTGGTCTCAACCACGAGGAAGTGGCCGAGCTCGTGGGGATGATCAAGCACATTCAGAAGCGCTATGACCTGACGCTGCTGATCGTGGAGCACCACATGAACCTGGTCATGAAGGTCTCCGACCAGGTGGTCGTCCTCGACTTCGGCAAGAAGATCGCGGAGGGGTCGCCGCGCGAGGTGCAGGAGGACAATCGGGTGATCGCGGCCTACCTGGGCACGGCGGAAGAAGATGGCGCTGCTTGAGCTGACCGAGGTGCACGCCGGCTACGGCGCGATCAAGGCGCTGCACGGCGTCTCGGTGTCAGTCGAGCCGGGGTCGATCGTCGCCATCCTGGGCGCCAACGGCGCCGGCAAGACAACCACCCTGCGGTCGATCAGCGGCATGGTGAAGAGCGCGGGCCGGATCTCGTTCGACGGCAAGGAGATCACCAACCACAAGCCGGAGGACATCGCCCGGCTGGGCATCGCCCACGTACCGGAGGGCCGCGGCACGCTCGCGCAGCTGACCGTCTGGGAGAACCTCCAGATGGGCGCCTACGTCCGTCGTGATCGGCAGCGCGTCAAGCAGGACTACGAGCGCGTCATGGACTACTTCCCCTGGATGCGGCGCCGGCGCGACCAGGTCGCGGCGCTGCTTTCGGGAGGCGAGCAGCAGATGCTGGCGATCGGCCGCGCCCTGATGATGGCGCCCCGCCTGCTCTTGCTCGACGAGCCCTCCCTCGGATTGGCGCCGATCGTCATCCGCGAGATCTTCGAGATCGTGCAAACGATCAGCAAGGAGCAGGACCTGACCGTGCTGATCGTCGAGCAGAACGCCAACCTGGCTCTCCGGGCCGCGCAGCGCGCCTACGTCCTGGAGGTCGGGCGGGTGGTCCTCGAAGGCGCCGCCGCCGAGCTGGCTCGCCATGAATCGGTGCGCAAGTCGTACCTGGGGCAATGATCGAGCTCGTCGCGGGAAACCCGGTCCAGGCGTTCGTCCAGCAGGTGGTTTCGGGGCTGGCTTCGGGCGCGGTCTACGCCAGCCTAGCGCTGAGCCTGGTTCTGATCTACCGCGCAATGGACGTCGCCAACTTCGCGCAGGGCGAGATGGCGATGTTCAGCACGTTCATCGCCTACGCGCTGATCACCACCTTCCATTTCCCCTACCTGCTCGCCTTCGCCCTGACCATCGCCATCTCTTTCGGCGGCGGGGTGCTCGTGGAGCGCACAGTCATCCGCCCCTTCGAAGGCTCCTCAGTGCTCACTCTGGTGATCATCACGCTGGCGCTGTTTTCGATAGTGAACGGCACCGCGGGCCTGATCTGGGGCTACGTGTTCAAGACCTTCGACAGCCCCTTCCCGTTCGGGTCCGTGCACTTCCAGGGTCTTTACATCGGCTATCAGGACCTCGGGATCATCGGCGTCACCCTGGTCGTGCTCGCGCTGGTCTTCGTGTTCTTCCGATATACGAAGCTCGGCCTCGCAATGCGAGCAGCTTCGCTGTATCCGGAAGCGAGCCGGCTGCTCGGCGTCCGAACCGGCTGGATGCTCGCCTTCGGCTGGGGAATCTCGGCGGCGGTCGGCGCCGTGTCCGGGATGATGATTGCCCCGGTCGTTTTCCTGGATCCCGGCTTCATGCAGCCGGTCTTGCTCTTCGCGTTTGTGGCGGCGGTGCTGGGCGGGATCGAGAGTCCGCTTGGCGCCGTCGTGGGTGGAGTCCTGGTGGGCGTCCTTTTGGCGCTGCTCGGTACCTATGTCCCGGGCGGCCAGAACCTGCGGATCGCGATGGGTCTGGTCGTCATCGTCGCAGTGCTGCTGATCAAGCCGGCCGGCCTCTTCGGCCGTTCGGAGGTCCGCCGAGTGTGAACGCGCGCGTCGCCGGCCTGCCCGTCTACAGCCTCGTCCTCGCCATCGCCGGCCTCGTCGTCTTCATCGGCATCCCGCTCACCACCAACAGCTTCCAAACGTTTCAGTTCGCAAACGTGGCCGCGTTCGTAATCGCGATCCTCGGCCTGAACATACTGACCGGCTACAGCGGCCAGATCTCGCTCGGAAATGGCGCGTTCATGGCTGTCGGCGGGTACACCACGGCGCTCCTTGCGGCTAAGTGGCCACTTCCCTTCATCGGCTTCGTTCCCTATGGCCTCACCATCCCGTTGGCCGGTGTGGTAGCGGCCCTCCTGGGGTTCCTGATCGGAATTCCGGCCCTTCGCCTGCGCGGAATCTACCTGGCCCTCGCGACCTTCGCCCTCGCCCTGGCGGTGACGCCGGTGCTCAACAACTACGACGGCTTCACCGGGGGCCATGCCGGCGTCTTCCTCAAGTCGGCGAGGCCTCCGTTCGGGCTCGACCTCAGCAACGACCAATGGCTCTACCTCATGTGCTGGGCGATCGCGGCCATCCTCTACGTCCCCGCGTTCTTGATGCTCAGGTCGCGGACCGGACGAGCCTGGATGGCGATTCGAGACAGCGAGACCGCAGCCGTCTCCAGCGGTATCAGCCTGGCCTACTACAAGACGCTGGCTTTTGCCATCAGCGCCTTCTACGCCGGCATCGCCGGGTCGCTGTTCGTCATCAACAATGCCTACGTCGACCCGGACAGCTACTCGCTCGCCCTATCCCTGACGCTTCTGATCGGGCTGGTGATCGGCGGTCTGGCCAACGTCTGGGGACCGATCCTGGGCGCCGTGCTGGTGGTCTGGCTGCCCTACTTCGCCGAGAAGTCGGCCGGCATCCGGCTGGGTCCGATCTCCCTCGGCGGCAAGCCCGACATCGAGTTCGGCATCGTCTTGATCCTGATCGTCTTCTTCGCGCCGAACGGGTTGGCCGGCCTGATCGGCCGCGGCATCAGGTGGTACCGTTCGAAACGAGATGCGGGCCGCGGTGCGGCGCCGGAGCCGGTTCCCGCCGTGCTGAAAGAGGCCACGCAAGGGGGTGAGCCGAGCGAGATCATTACTTGACCTGAGGTTCACTGCGTCGAATGCTTCGGTGGAACGTCGCTCCGCGGCGTGAGTTCGAAGACAAGTGGAGGAGATTGAATGACCGGTAAGCCCATGCGAGCCTTCGGCATCGCAGCCATGGCCGCCATCATCACCCTGGCGTGCGGTTCGCAGCAGGGTCAGACGTCGACCACGCAGACCGACGTCGGCGTCACCAAGGACACCATCACGATCGGGGGGACATTCCCGGTCAGCGGCCCGGCCAGCGCCTACTACTCGGTCGCCAAGGGCGCCGACGCCTACTTCGAGTACACCAACGCGCACGGCGGGATCGGCGGCCGCAAGATCAAGTACACCGTCGTCGACGACGCGTACAGCGCTGCCAACACGCCCGCCAAGGCGCGGGAGCTGGTCCAGGACGACCAGGTCTTCCTGACCTACGGCGACCTCGGCACGCCCAACAACCTGGCCGTGCGCGACTACTACAACCAGCAGAAGGTGCCGCAGCTCTTCGTGTTCACGGGCTCGAGCCACTGGGGCGCCGACTACAGCCAGTACCCGTGGACGCTGGGCTGGCAGCCCGACTACGTCTCCGAAGGCAAGATCTACGCCAAGTACATGCTCCAGAACGAGTCCTCAGACAAGATCGGGATCCTCTACCAGAACGACGACTATGGAAAGGACTACGTCAACGGCCTGAAGCAGGGCCTGGGCGATAAAGCCTCCTCGATGATCGTCAAGGAGGTCACCTACAACACGGGCGACCCGATCGACATGAAGTCGCAGGTCAACCAGCTGAAGTCGACCCCTGGCGCCGACACCTTCTACGTGGCGGCCACGCCCAACTACGCCGCCAACGCGGTGACCAACGCGATCGCCAGCGGCTGGAACCCGAAGATCTACCTGAACAACGTCTCCAACAGCACCTCGACCTGGCGCAAGGTTGCGGGGGCGCTCGGCGCCTCCAGCGCGAAGGTCGACGGCATGATCAGCACCGTCTACTTGAAGGATCCGGTGGACACAGCCAAGTGGGGCAGTGACTCCGGCGTCCAGCTCTACAAGACCGTGATGTCACAGTACGGCGGGGCGCTGGCGCCCTCCCAGCCTTGCCCGGCGGACGGCAGCGACGGCTTCTGCGTCGCCGGCATGGCGAGCGGCTTTTCGCTCGTCGACCTCCTGAAGAAGGCCAACGCCGACGGCCAGCTGACCCGCAAGCACGTGATGGACATCGCGTGCTGTGGCTTCAACGAGACCAACAACCCGCTTCTCCTACCCGGCGAGGTCGTGAACACGACCAAGACCAACCACTTCCCGATCCAGGAGATGCAGCTGGAGAAGTGGCAGGGCGACCACTGGGTGACCTTCGGCCAGGTCATCGACGCCCGCAAGTAGCAGCCTGCAGCTTCTGTTCGACCGCTCGACGGGGGTCGCGCTCGCGGCCCCCGTTATCTTTTTGGCGTGAGCCGGCTCCGGCGACTCCAGCCCTACGGCTACCAGCTCTTCATGCTGGCTTACACGCCGGTCGGCCTCTACGCCGACTCCCGCGTCGCGAACATCTGGCAGCAGGCATTCCTCGGCCTGATCACGTTCGGAGTGCTGGTCCTGGCGACTCGCCTCGCCTCGCCCCTGCAGCGCCGCCAAGTCTGGCTGGCAGTCGTCATCGCCACCTGCGGCGAGCTCTACTTCTCGCTCGTCGTCGGGCTCTATCGCTATCGCTTCGACAACGTGCCCCTCTACGTACCGGCCGGGCACGGCCTGGTCTACCTCTTCGCGCTGACCAGCGCCACGACGCCGCTGATGGTGGCGCGGCGCCGTCTGCTGGTCGGGGCAGCGCTGCTGCTCGCCAGCGCCTGGGCTCTCGCCGGCCTGACGGTGCTGCCGCTGGTCACCGGCCGGGTCGACCTGACAGGTGGGCTGCTCTGGCCGCTCTTCATCTACTTCACGCTCCGCTCGCGCCAGGCGCCGGTCTACGCGGCCGCCTTCCTGATCACCTCCCTGCTGGAGATCTGCGGGACCTCTTTCGGCAACTGGGCCTGGCAGCCGGTCGCCCCTTTCACCCACCTGACGCAGGGGAATCCGCCCTCAGTCATCGCGGGCGGCTACTGCCTAATGGACGCCACCGTCATCCGTCTGGCGCCCCGCCTGCCGACCGGGCACCAGGCCCTGGCCGCTCTGGCCGCCGCGCGCAGGCGCCTGGCGCTTGCCTTCGGCCAGTAGCGTTTCTGAGCGCCAGATTGCAAACTTTCCGCACACGGTGGGCGTAAGCACCGATCGGACATGACGACCGTCAGCCTGGTCCGGCCCCGGCGGGCAGCGAAAGGGCAGGCCGCTCCCTGGCGGCACCCCACCCGCTTCCGGACATTGTTAGCCCTCGCCATCCTGACCGCGCTGGCGGGCGCCGCCGCCCTTCTCGCGGAAGGCCCCGTCAGCTACAGCGGCCGCGTCGTCGACGTCGCCGGCCGGCCGGTCGCCGGGGCCAGAGTGGAGCTCCTCTCAGGACCCCGGGTGGACGGGGCCGCCCGGGTGGGCGGCTCCGGCGCCTGGCTGCTGACCGCCGGCCACCGAGCGGACGGCCACCAGCTGCTCTTCAGCGCCAACGGCTTCCTGCCGCTCCTGGTTGAGGAGCCGGCGCGCGTCCTGGTGCTGCATCGGAGCCCGGTCTTGAACGGAGAGGTGGTCGATGAAACCGGCGGTCCGGTCGCGCACGCCGTGGTCGTGCTGAGCCAGCCCGGGCGGCTGACCGAGTGGACCTGGGAGACCGCGGCAGACGGCACGTTCGATCTCGGACCGGCGCTGAGGCCGGGAACCTACGAGCTGACCGTCTCCTCACTCGACCACAACCCCTTCCATGGCGCGATCCGCCTCACCGCCGACAG
>CATPBK010000118.1 GCA_955652705.1 Candidatus Dormiibacterota bacterium
CGGGGACGAGCGCGGACGTCCTGGAGCGGAAGGTCAGCGAAGCGTTGGGCGGCATGGGACTCGACGTCTCCCTGCGGACGATGGAGCCGGAGACCCTTTAGCTCGGGCTTTGGTCCGCCGTGTGCTGCTCTACCCGGACCCGATCCTGAAGCGGGTCTGCGAGCCGGTCGACCTCCGGTCGGGGCTGGCGCTGGCGGAGGACCTCGTCGACACGATGCGCGCCCATCCCGGCTGCAGCGGTCTCGCCGCGCCTCAGGTCGGTGAGGCGGTGCGGGTGGCTGTGGTCGACGTCAGCGGCCGCCCGACGGCGACGGCCGGCAACGGCCTCCTGGTCCTGGTCAACCCCACCGTCGTCGCGCGCAGCGAAAGCGGCGAACTCGGTCGCGAAGGCTGCCTCAGCCTGCCGGCGATCCTGGCCGACGTTCAGCGGGCCCGCCGGATCGTCGTCACGGCCAGCGTCCCCGGCGGCACAAGCACGATCTGGTCGCAGGGCTTCGAAGCGCGTGCGGTCCAGCATGAGCTCGACCACCTCGACGGCTTGCTCATCCTCGACCGCGCCGCCTCCGCGCACGCGATCCATCTACGTTGAGCGAGAAGATTCAGGCTCTAGCCCTCCACTTAGAGCCCAATGTGGACTCTCGGTCCAGTTAGAGATTCAACGCTCGGCTTCTCGTTCGGCAAGCACGAGCGTGGATGCCTGGCGGGCAGCCTTGACCAGCTTGGGCGCGTGCCGCGGCTTGCCGCGTACGGGGGGAACGAGCCGGCCCTCGGCTACGAGGCGACGCAGCCGATCATCGGCAGCCGCGGCGCCCGCGGGAACGATGTCCGCTACCGGGCGACCGCGCCGCGTCACCCGCACGTGCTCGCCACGGCCCACGGCGCGCAACGTCTCACTGAGCGACTGCTTCAGGTCTCGGATCCCGATCACTCGCATGTGGACACAATATCTAGACCGTCCGAGCAGTTGGGCTCGCGGCCGGGCTCGCCGCTACCAAGGCGGTCAGGGATGAATGGTCGGCGTTCGGCATCGTCGAGGTCGACCAGCCCCTCGCAGAGCGCGCCGCTGCGCTCGCGATCGAGCGGGATCTCCGCAGTCTCGACTCGCTCCATCTGGCGGCCGCTCTCGTCCTACCCGTCCACGACCTGGTGTTCCTCAGCTGGGACCGTCGCCTTCAGACTGCGGCCCGCACCGAGGGGCTCCAACTTCTGCCGGCAAGCCTCCCTTAAACCGTCTTGTCGAGTTGCATGCAGCCGCGAAGCTACAACGAGAGAATCGCGAGACAAGACACATTTGAACCTTCACGACCGCGCCGCGTCCGCGCGCCCGATCCACTTACGTTGAGCGCGAAGGTTCGGGCAGGGACGGCCGGATGAAGAGATACACGGCGGCGACGAGCGTCCAGAGGTCGAAGAGCAGAAAACCGGTCTGAGGGATTCCGCTTTCAATGGAGGCGGTGCCGATCAGGCCGGAAGCGAACACGATGGCCGCGATCACAATCGCGGCGGCGCCGAGGAGGCGCAGTAATAGCCCGGCGTTGAAAAGCGCAACGCCCACGGCGACCAGGAAGAGGGCCGCCAGCTCAAAGCTGAGCGTGAACGCGTCCTGGACGAGAATGTAGGCGCCCAGAACCGTCTTGGGATCGGCTCCCGCCTTGCCCCACTCCACCACCACCTGCTGCCCGGCTGCAGCCACTACCACGACGCCCACGTAAGCAGCCGCCGCAACGAGCCCGACGGTGGGGATCCAGTTCAGTCGCTCGGGATTCGCGGCGCGTGTGAAGGAATAAAGAAAAGCCGCGAACACCAGGAACAGGACCGAGCCGAGCAGCTCGATGTAGTTACCGATGCCGGCCTGGCTTGCGCTGATGCCGTTGACATAACTGCGGACCGCGTCTGCGGTGGAGTCGGATGGCCCTCCGCCGTGCACGCCGTAGCCGACGAAGGTCACGACGACGGAGAGAATTCCAGCGCTAGCGCCGATGCGACTGAGGCTGCTTACCCTCACGCGAAACCTGTGTCGCGGTTAGGAGCCGCTGACCGGCGACCAGGCTGGATCACGATCCTCCGCGGAGGCGTTCGTGAGGCGCTTGATCGCACTTCCGTCGGCGTTCATGACGAAGATGCTGCCCGGGCCGCCGCTCCTATCGCTGACAAAGGCGATCTTCGCGCCGTCCGGTGACCAAGCGGGAAGCACCTCGATGCCGGGATCATTCGTCAGGCGCTTCGCGGACGTGCCGTCGGGGTTCATGACGTAGAGGTGCGGCTTGCCGTCTCGATCGCTGAAAAAAGCGATCTTGGTGCCGTCTGGCGACCAGGCGGGAAATTGGTCGCCGTGCGGGTCGTTCGTTAGCGGTGTCAACTGGCTCCCATCGAAGTTCATTACGAAGATCTCGAAATTGACGCCTCCCAGGTCCCTGTCAAAGGCGATCTTGGTGCCGTCCTTCGACCAGGAGGGCGCGTAGTCGTTGTTCGATCCATTCGTAAGACGCTTCACTCCAGAGCCGTCGGCGTTCATCACGTAGATCTGGGAAGGCCCATCCTTGTCGCTCGCAAACGCTATCTTCGTCCCGTCCCGCGACCAGGCAGGGAACCCGTTTTGACCCGAATCGTTCGTAAGCCGTTTCACCCCCGTGCCATCGGGGTTCATGACGTAGATCTGATACTTGCCATCTCGATCGCTAGAGAAGGCGACCTTGGTGCCGTCCGGCGACCAGGCGGGCTGGCCATTGGTCCCAGTGCCTTTCGTGAGCTGCTTGAGTCCGCTGCCGTCGGCGTTCATCGAGAAGATGTGCCGGTTGCCCTCGGATCCCCGAGCAAAGCTGATCTGAGCCTGTTTAGCGGCGGGCGTCTGGGTAGGGGTGGTCGACGTTCCGCCGCCGCAAGCCGTGGCAGCGAGCGTGAGCATGAATGCGGCGATGGTGCCCCTGGTCCGAAGCGCACAGCGCGAGCGCGGCTTGTTCACTTCGATCTGCCTCCCCCCTCCTGGCCTGAATTTCAGCGCGGTAACGGTAGCGCTGCGGGTCGAGCCACGCAAGGTGCGCAGCCGTCCTCCCGGACAAGCCCGACTGCCGTCAAACGCGCCTCGCTGTAGTCGCTGCGCCGACTTCGTAGTACTCGGCCGAGATGACGCCGGCGTGGATCCGGGCCCCGATCATCTGATCCTTTTCGTTGCCCTCCAGACGCTTGGCCCCCGCAGCCATAGCTTCCTCATCAGCTTCTTTGCTCTCCCAAAGGCTCACTTCCAACCACTTGCCGCTCGCCCGGTCGACGAGGAAGTAGGCAGCCTTGAAGCCGGCGACACCGAGGCAGGAGGGAACGCCGATCGCCTCGAAGAACTGGAGTGTCTCGTCAATGTCCTCTGGTCGGCTCTGCGCGGTGGTGACTCGAGCAATCATGGCTGCACTGTAACGAGCCGTTTGGGCTCTTTCGCGCCCAACAGCGGAGTCTCCCGGCGCACCCGCTCTGAGAGGCTGGTCGTCGTTACCCTGTGGTGTCCCGAGCGATCGCGCGGAAAGCGTGGGTTACATAGGCTCGCGACGACGGACTCCCAAGCCCGCAATTTTCGAGTCGAAGCGGTCGAAGCTCACGACCTCGGTCACTTTGACTGTTCGCGCTGAGGCAATCAGGTACGCGTCGGTCCAGTTCAGGGATCGATGCGCATACATATCGATTGCCTCTTGCAGAAGAGCGGGATTGGCGACCGTTATCGCCGGCAGAGCGAGGATCGCCTCGAGAGCGGCCCGCACGGTCTCACGGTCAGCCTGGTAGATGGACGATTCCAGAACCCGTACGAACTCTGCGACGTGGACATCCGTCAGGAGGAGGTCGCCAGGTGCAGAGCCCTGCAGGAAGGTTGTCGCCGCCAATGCTTGATCAACAGGGGCACCCGACACATGTCGCAGAAGGACGTTTGTGTCGAGGAGCTTGGTCATACCCCGCGTCGAACAGCTTCTTCGATCGCGATCTGCCGTTCCTCAGTCCAGGTCTTGGGAAGCTGCTTACGAGGGGGTATCGCCCCAGCCATCGCGATGAAGTCCGGAGCACGACGTACCTTCGCCACTTGATTGGGGCCGTCCTCTTCAATCTCGAAGACCACCTGGTCACCTTGGTGCAGGTCCAGGGCCTTACGCACGGTTGCTGGGATCGTTATCTGGCCCTTCGATGTGACCGTCGCCCGCTGCTTCATCTTCCTTACCATAACACGACAGTAAGGCATATGAGAGTAGGTAAGGGATTGGTCCGGGGAGCTGAGTCGCCCTTTGGAATGCTGCCTGCGACCGGCGATTGGTCCAGGGCGGCGCTCGAGCTCGTCCCTCCGCTGCAAACCTTCGATGATGGGCAGGGCAGCTAAAGGAGTGAGATACGGCGACACCCTCCAGAGTTGGCATGACTTCTATGTGACCGCGGGGGCTGCTGCGGCGACCCTCGCCGGGCTGCTCTTCGTGGGTCTATCGCTGCATATCAGGGTGGTCGTGTCGCATCGCGACGTGAGGAGCCTGGCCCGGGCCACGCTCACGGACTTCGTCGCAGTCCTGCTGATCGCGCTAGCGGTCCTGACGCCGACCACAGATTCGCGCACCACAGCAACCTGGCTCATCGCGGTCGGGGTGATTAGCCTGGGGCTGATCGTCCGTCCGACTCTCGAGGGCTTCCGTACGAGGCATCCACGGGCTCTCGGCCTACGAGTGCTGATCTCGAGGTTCGGCCTCAGCGCGGTCTGCTATGCGGGCGTCGCCTCGATTGGCGTGCTCTTCAGCAGACAAAACTACGAGGGCGGATTAAGCGGTCTGTTGGTCGTAGTCACCCTGCTTCTAGTGATCGCCGTCCGCAATACCTGGGACCTACTCGTCACAGTCGCGGACAGGCCCGAGGTTGCCACCTCCCGCCACCCCCGCTGAGAGGCCTTCGAATTCAGAAAGGCTCTGCTCTTATCTTCCCGGCCGATAACGGCACGCCTCCCGACCCGTCGACAACCGCCCCCGCATCTGGCGACGAGCCCATCGAGCACCGGCCAACCACCTGGGGGACGGAGAAGGATCCTTCCGTGATCTACAAAGCTCATGAGCTTCGACACTCTCATGAGCTAAGCTAATCTCATGAAGCTTCGCGCGCGAGTCTCCCGGGGCGGCCAGGTCTCGATCCCGGCGGCAGTCAGAAAGCGTTGGAAGACCGACCGTGTCCTCATCGAGGACCAGGGCGGGGCCCTTCTGGTCACGCCACTGCCTCCCGACCCCCTGGAGGCTGCGATAGGGTCGCTGAGGCTGCCCCCCGGAGTCTCGAGTGAAAGCCTGCGTCAACAAGCCCGACGCGAGGGCCACGCCGCCGAGGTGCGACGGACCCGGAAGGGTTGACCGTCCTCCTCGATGCATTCGCGGTGATCGCCGTCCTTGCCGGTGAACCCGCGGCCCAAGAGATCGCGAGCGAGCTCCGCAAACCGAGTGCTGACGTGCGGATTTCCTCAGTGAATCTGGCGGAGGTCGTGGACCAGCTCATTCGAGTCGCGGGCAACGCTCCCGACCTGGTCGAATCGAGCCTTCAACTCCTGGCCGACGGTGGCCTCCAGATTGCCGCGGTCGATGAGCGCATCGGCCGGCTCGCGGGCGAGTACCGGGCCAAGCATTACGACAAACGAACTGCCGCGCTCTCACTGGCGGACTGCATCGCGCTCGCCACCAGTTCTGTGATCGGCGCGACCGTCGCGACCTCCGACCCAGCCCTGGCAGCTGCCGCCCGGGTCGAAGGGCTCGCGGTCCTCGGCCTACCCGACGCGAGGGGACGGCGGCCCTGAAGACGCCTGCTTCGTCAACTGGATTTGACATTTCATCTCATACGGCGCCAAAATGGTCAGCGTCAATTGACGCACCGAAGCATCCCGACAGCCGTGTTGGAGAGCTGGGATCTGCTGCCCAGCGCTCCACCCTTGGCCGCGCTCGTCGCGAGCCACGCCTTGCACCGAGCCCTTGCCCGCTGGCAGTCCGATCTGGTCCGTGAGGCGGTGGCGAGTGGTGCAAGTTGGGAGGAGATCGGCAGAGCCCTTGGCACTACGAAGCAAGGGGCATGGGCGCGGTTCCGCGTGCAACTCGGAGATAAAGGAGGGCAAGCAGTGGAGGATTCAAACGAGCGACGCGAGGCACACAAACATGCGCGCGAATTACGGGAGGCCGGGCAGGCGCGACTGCGGGAGATCGAAGATAAGTGGCGTGCCGAGCAAGAGCGCTTGCGGAAGCAGGTTCGGGAGAGCAAGGACCAACTGTCCGAGGCAAAGCGCCGACACGCGATCGAGCGTCAGGACGCTCGTCGGGAGCTCCGCCGCGAGGTGGACGCAGCGCGAGCTTCTTAATCGGGAACGGCTCGGGGGGACGGGACGCTGAAAGGAGCGCTGGCGGGCAAAGCCGATCTCTTGCGGGCGCTGCACCATGGCGAGCGGCCGCTGGTGCTGCCCAACGTATGGGACGTTGCAAGCGCCCGGCTCGTGGCCGAAAACGGCTTCCCCGTACTCGCTACTTCGAGCGCGGCGGTGGCCCAGTCACTGGGCTATTCAGATGACGACTCCATGCCTCCAGACCAAGTCTTCGCCGTTGTGGCGCGCATCGCCGGCGCTCTGGACATCCCCGTCACCGCCGACCTCGAGGCCGGCTACCAGCTCTCGCCGGCAGAGCTGGTAGATCGCCTTCTCGGGGCTGGGGCAGTCGGCTTCAACCTCGAGGACACCGACCACCATGGAGGTCGCGAACTCCTTGCCGCCGAGGAGCAAGCGCAGCGGATCGCCGCAGCGAAGCTCGCCGCCAAGAAAGCCGGAGTGAACGTCGTGCTCAACGCTCGGGTCGACGTCTTTCGCGGCAAGTCCGAGCCCACGTCTGAGCTCATGGGGGAGGCGATACGGCGAGCACGCCTCTACATCGAAGCGGGTGCTGACTGCGTGTACCCGATCACGCTCGGGGATGAGCGCGCGATCGCTGACTTCATCGCGGCCATTCCAGCACCCGTCAACATCC
>CATPBK010000119.1 GCA_955652705.1 Candidatus Dormiibacterota bacterium
GATCGGACACCTCCTCCCAGCGCGCTGGCTGACGATTATCACGTCAGCGACTGACGCTCTCGCGAACATCCCCCCGGGGCGCCTCAGCACTCGCCGCGGTCATGTAGCAAAGGTGGAAGCGATCCGCATCTCTGCTTGGCAGGAGAGAGCGCTCGTCATCGTTGGCCTCGCGGCCGCCTTCGCGGCCCACGCGATCAACGTCTTCAACTTTCCCCGTTATGAGCTGGATGAAGGGACGTATATGTCGAACGCCTGGGCCGTGCTCAACGACCAGGTCACTGCCTATCCCTACGGCTATGGCCACCCGCCCCTAGGCTGGATGCAAATCGCCGCCTGGGTGCAGCTCACCGGTGGCTTCTTTACCTTTGGCAACGCGATCAACAGCGGTCGCGTGCTCATGCTGTTCTACGCCCTCGGCTCCTCCTGCCTCGTCTACCTGATCGCTCATCGCATGAGCGGAAGACGCGCCATAGGCCTGCTGGCGCTGATCCTCTTCTCGCTTTCACCGCTCAGCCTCGTCTATCAGCGGCAGGTATATCTCGACAATATCGGCGCCTTCTGGCTGCTGCTCTCGCTCTACCTGATTGTCGCAGGCAAGAGCCGCCTGTCCTACATAGCGGGTGCAGGTCTTTCGTTTGGGTTTGCTTTGCTGTCAAAAGAGATCTTCGTAATCTTCGTGCCGGTCATGATCTACGCCCTCTGGCTGTACACCACCAGGTACCAGCGAATCTTTGGCCTCATCACGTTCACCTATGCCGCGGTGGGACTCGGGTCGGCCTTCGTTCTGATGGCCGTCCTGAAGGGCGAGCTGTTCCCCTATGCATGGCATCTTCCCTGGGACCATCACGCCCACCTGAGCCTGCTCGACACCCTCGCTCAACAAGCTCAGCGCACTCAGAGTGAGGGCAAGTTCGCTGACAGCTGGTATACCTGGACGCACGGAGACCCTCTGCTCGTCTACCTCGGTATCGGCGCCACCATCTTCAACCTGATCGCAGGGTTGTGGAACCGCAGGCAGCTCTTTCTGGCGCTGTCTGCTCTCAGCTACTGGGCACTGCTCCTGCGGGGCGGCGTAGTACTAGCGTTCTACGTAATTGTATTGTTACCGTTGGCAGCACTCAACGTAGCCCTCACCTTGAACACGATCATGACCTGGACATACAGGTTGGTCCGCGTTGAGCTGGTGTGTGTGTTGTTCATTGTCGGCATCGCTGGAAGTGTCATGGTGAACGACCTCAGACACACCGAGATCGCCTTTACTCAGCATCCGTCATCTGCACAGACTCAGTCGATGGTCTGGATTCGCAATCACGCGCCCCACAACGCCGTGATAGTCATCAATAGCTATCTCTATATGGATCTACGGCAACCAGGCGGAGAGGGTGTCGGTGATGGCGCAACGTTTCCCTTTGCCCACGTCTACTGGAATATTGCCTATGATCCCGAACTGCACGACGGTCTTCTGCAGAACAACTGGGACCGTATCGACTACATCGTTGCCGACTCAGAAATGCGGCATGACATCACAACGGTGAGGGGGCCAATGTCGCTGATCGATGCTGCGTTGCAACACTCAATCTTGCGCGAAGAGTTCCGCGCCGATGACAACGACAAACAGATTGTCATTTCGATATATCAGGTGATGCATAAGCAGGTGCCGCCATCGGTTTCGAACGGGACAGCCGGCGCTACCATGTCTGGGGGGCGGATGGCATGAAATGCCCGCAATGCGGCGCCGAAACGCCGGATGAGGAGTGGAACTGCGTGTCTTGCCGCATCAACGTCTACTGGGCGAGCCAGCATTACGAGGATCTCGCCCGGATACGACAGCAGCAGGGGCAGGGAGCCGCAGCGTCCACGCCGGGCTTCTTGAAGGAGACGCACCAGAACGCCATGGACGATCGCGCCGGACGAGGCGGACGGGCCGAGCACCGAGTGCGCAAGATCGCCCGGCTGCTCATGCGCCGGCGGCCGTAAGGTTTACCCTCGGGCAGGGAGGACAAACGGAGTCTCTTGCGGAGCATTCGTCCAGGCGGTTGGGACGAAGGGCCTATTGCCCGGGGTAGTCGCCACAACTAGAGTCGCGTAGGGATCCCCGACGAGGGATTTCGCGTACCGGCAGGTGCGCTATTAGGGGTTCTGGAGGGGAGCAGCGCCGTGGGCAGCACCGTGTACCCGTGTGAATCGTGTCGCGGGCCGGTGTCTCTGTTTACGGCCGGGACGGCTGACACGATCTGATCGATGACGGTGCGCCTGGCGGGCCGGTCGTGAAACGCATCGCGGTGCTGGCACAGGCGAACGCGGCGAACGCCCACGCAGCGCTGGGCGCGCCGGAAGAACCGGCACCGGGGTGCAGCGTCGGCATCATGGCGTACAACGAGGAAGCGAACATCGCCGCCGCCGTCGACACCGTCCTCAAGCAGCCACTCGTCTCGATGCGCATCACAGAGCTGATCGTGGTCGCCAGTGGCTGCACCGACCGAACCGCCGCCATCGTCGCCGACATTGCCCGCGACGATCCGCGGGTGCGCTTGATAGTCCAGGAGCGCCGCGAAGGGAAGGCGTCGGCGATCAACGTCTTCATCGGCTCCGCGCACTCGGCCGTCCTCCTGATGGTAAGCGCGGACGTTCTGGTCAAGGACGGAACTATCGAACTGATACTGCGCCACTTCCAGGATCCAGCGGTAGGCATGGTCGGAGGACGCCCGGTCCCGGTCAACGATGAGACCGCCTTTCTCGGATTCGCTGCTCACCTGCTCTGGCGGCTTCACGACCGGGTGGCCAGGCAATCGCCGAAGCTCGGCGAGATCGTCGCCTTCCGCAACGTCGTTCCCAGAATCCCTCTTGACACTGCGGTCGACGAGATCTCCATCGAGGCCCTCATCAGGCAGCTCGGATACCGACTGGTGTACGAGCCAGAAGCGGTCGTCTACAACCGTGGCCCGGCCAGCGTCGGCGATTTTCTGCGGCAGCGGCGCCGCATCTACGCAGGCCATCTGCGTATCCGCCGGCAACAAGGTTATGCGGCTTCGACCATGAGTGTCTGGCGAATTGGGCGAGCGTTGCTCGACTCGGAGCCTTTTGGGTCGCCTCGCGCCGCCTGGTGGACCATCAGCACCGTGTCGCTCGAGGCGACTGCTCGAGCGTTGGGCCGCTACGACTTCGCACGCCGCCAGACGCACAACGTGTGGGAGATAGCGACCAGCACGAAACGGGACATCGCAGAGGGCGCGAATGGTCAGAGCCAACAGAGTGTCCTGGTGTTTCACATCGTCAACTTCCACCAGCACCAGCTTGAGCACGGTGTACACGCCAGCCGCCAGTTGACTCAGCGAGTCTCGCAGTACATCCAAAAGGCTCTCGCACCCGACGCCATCGTCTCCGTTCAGCGGGTGGGGACCGTCGTCGTCCTACTGGCCGGCGATCGTGAGGAGGCAGAGCGCACCGCTCACCAGCTCGTGCGCGCGCTGGAGGAGCCTCCGCTGCCCCTCGACGGTCACCGGACTCGTTCTCCAGTCAGGATTGCGTGTGCGATCGTCGCCTTTTCGCAGTCAGGCCAGGCTCTCGCCAGGTCGATACCAGCATCGGCGCGTGAGGCAAGCTAGGCCCCTAATGGCAATTTGGAAGGAGTACGCGCCGTGGGCATGACGCAGGTGATAAGTCAGATTCCGATGCTGAAAGCCTCGCATGTTACCGGACGCATCTTTTCGCTGCCTGTCAACATCACCGTGAGCGTCAGCTACCGCTGCAACTCGCGCTGCAAGACCTGCAATGTGTGGCTCCTTCCAAACGATGATCTCACGCTCGAGGAGTGGGACAAGGTGTTTGCGTCCCTCGGCACGACTCCCTATTGGTTCACGTTCAGCGGTGGCGAACCGACTCTGCGCAAGGACTTGCCAGACATGGTAGAGAGCGCATACCGGCACTGCCAACCGGGCATCATCAACATCCCCACCAACGGAATTCAGGACAAGGTCATCCCAGGTCGCATCGAGCGTGTGCTCCAGGCCACTCCCAAGTCTCAGGTGATCATCAATCTGTCGCTCGACGGCGTGGGATTGAAGCACAACGAGATACGCGGCGTTCGGAATAATTGGTCCCGCGCCATGAGCACGTATGCGGCTCTCAAGGAGCTGAAGAAACGCTACAGGAACATGACGCTGGGCGTGCATTCGGTGATCTCGACATACAACGTCGGTTCTTTCGCAGAGCTGTGCGAGTTCGTGCAGCGTGAGCTCAAACCGGACTCCTTCATCACCGAGATCGCTGAGGAACGTGTCGAGCTCGACACCGTCGGCCTGGGCATCACGCCGACAGTGGAGCAATACACGGTTGCCATC
>CATPBK010000120.1 GCA_955652705.1 Candidatus Dormiibacterota bacterium
CGCATCCGCCACTTCTACGTCGACATCCTCGGGTTCGACGTCGTCGTCGAGATGCCCGACGCCCTCTTCCTCTCAGCCGGCGGCTACCACCATCACCTCGGGTTCAACACCTGGGAGTCGAAGGGCGGCCAGCCGCCGCCGCCCGGCACGACCGGGCTCTACCACGTCGCCATCCGGTACCCAACCCGGGCCGCGCTGGGCGACGCCCTGCGCCGGCTGACCGCGGCAGGCTGGCCCTTGGACGGCATGAACGACCACGGCACGCACGAGGCGCTCTACCTGCACGATCCCGACGAGAACGGGCTCGAGTTCGCCTGGGACCGGCCTCCCGAGCAGTGGCCGCTCGACGCCGAGGGCCACCTGGCGTTCACCGGCCGGCAGCTCGACATCGACGGCCTCTTCCGCGAAGGCGCGGAAGCGGACAAGAAAAAGCCGGTCGCCTAGGCAGGGCGACCGGCCTTGCGGTTACGGAGGTCGACTTCTAGCTACTGTCCTGGTGTCGCTGGCGTAGTCGGCGCGGCGGGTGCCTTGCCGGCGCCTTCCTGGGCTTCCCGAGCTTGGCTCTCAGTCCCCTCGTGGGTCGGGTCTTCGTTGGACGCGCCTGGGGTGCCGGCGTGCCCACCCGGCCGGGCGGTGCCGTTGTCCTCGGCCGTTTCCTGGGCCTGGCTCTCCGCCGTCTCATGCGTGGCGTTCTCGTTAGACGTGAACGTCCCTGGTGCAGCCGCGGCTGGCGGTGTCGAGGCCGCGTTGGCGGCGATCGTGCTGGCGTTGTAAACCACGGCCCCGATCACGCCCCCGGCCACCATCGATCCCGCGATCGCGACGGCGAACATCGTCCTGCGCAATCGAATCATCTGGTTGCTCCTTGTTCGCTGGGAATGAACCAGATGATCCGTCCCCAACCTTAAATTTGGCTTTGAATTGGCTGTGAGTTCGCGGCTGTAACGCCCTCCTGTATCAGCAGTTCATGAACCACAAGCTGTTTTATGCATGCGCTCTGCTGGCGCTGGCCGCCGCGGCCTGCGGCAGCTCGACCCCCACTTCCACCGGGACTTCGGCCGGGTCAGGCGCCGCCGGGACGGTGTCGGTTGCCGACTCCAAGCTGGGCAAGATCCTGGTCGACGGAAGCGGCCGCAGCCTCTACCTCTTCGAAGCTGACAAAGGCACCACCTCGACCTGCTACGACGCTTGCGCCACAGTCTGGCCGCCACTCCTGACGACTGGCGCACCGACCGCGGGGACTGGCGCGCAGGCTGGGCTGCTGGGCACCACGATGCGCAAGAACGGCGGTACCGAGGTTACCTACCACGGCCATCCCCTCTACTACTGGGCGGGCGACAAGAAGCCGGGCGACGTGACCGGCCAGGGCCTCGACAACTACGGCGGCGCCTGGTACGTGCTGGACGCCGGCGGCAACAAGATCGACAACTCCTGAGCGATGGGTGAGTAGTCAGGCGCGGGCGCGAAGCCGGCGACAAAGAACTCTTCGAGCCTGGCTCCGCGGAGGTCCAGGAGCCGGCGACTCAACTCACTCTTGAGCCCGGCGTCGAGCCCGGCCCGGACAACGACGGGCTGGCTCGCAGCGGGACCGAGTGTTTCGACGATTCGCAACCGCTGGTCAAGGTCTGGATTTGCGCGCAGCTCCATCGCCAGCACCTGACAATCGATGGCGGCGCCGTCGACCGATCCGTCGGACACGAGGCGCAGGGCACGCTGGTGAAACCCCGCCTCTACGACCTCCCGAAAGAAGCTCCAGGAGCCGACTCGCCGGAGAACGACCCAGTAGCCGGACCAGGAGCTCGGCTCGTTGACGGCCCAACGCGACCCCCTGAGGTCGTCCACCGATTGGAACGGCGAATCCCGGCGGACGACGACTTCCGAGGAGTAGAGCGGCCGTCCGGCGAAGCGCGGATCGCTGAGGACCGGCGCTGCGATGGCTTCGACGGCGCCGCCGAGCCAGATCAGCGGCGGGCTGCAGACGAAAGCGACGTCGACCCGGCCAGACGCGAGCTCTCGCCAATCGGCGCCGTCGATGAAGTCGTCTGCTCCGAGAGCGGCGGCCACGTATTCGTACAGCGGCCGGTTGCAGGGAGCGAGGTAAGTGGCGACTCGCAGGGTTCGAGGGTACATCTCCCGGCTCACAGCAACCTCTGAGGAAACGCTAAGCCTGATTTCAGCCCGGAGCCCAAAGCTGAGCACCATGAACTTCAAGACTCCAGTCCGCAAACGCCTGGCCCTGGCCGGTGCGATCGTCACGCTCGGTCTCTTCGGAGCTGCCTGCTCCGCCACGCTGGTACTACCCGCCGGCGGCCGCGTCGGGATCACGGTCGGCACCTCGGCCGCGACCCCGGCCCCCACGACGACCCACACGGTCGTGACCAACGTCACCAGCACGGACCTCCAGAGCGACTACATCAAGGTCGTGCAGACCACCGGGCCCTCGGTGGTGCAGATCCAGACCTCCGGTGGGCTCGGCTCCGGCATCGTCTTCGACAGCAAGGGCGACATCGTCACCAACGCCCATGTCGTGAGCGGGTCCAGCACCTTCACGGTCACAACCTCGACTGGCGCCACCCTTGCCGCCACCCTGGTCGGCGTTGACACCAGCCACGACCTGGCCGTGATCCGCGTCAATAGCACTTCCCTGACGCCCGCCACCTTCACCGACAGCTCGGCCCTCCAAGTGGGCGACATCGTGCTCGCCATCGGGAGCCCCTACGGGCTCTCCGGCTCGGTCACGCAGGGTCTCGTCAGCGCGCTCAACCGTGACATCCCCGAGTCCCGGTCGGTCACCCTCACGGGCCTCATCCAGACCAGCGCCGCGATCAATCCTGGCAACAGCGGCGGCGCGCTGACCAACCTGGCGGGCCAGGTGGTGGGGATCCCGACGCTCGGCGCTTCCGGCGGCGACGGCATCGGCTTCGCCATCCCGAGCAACACGGTGGTCAGCGTGGCCAACCGCCTGATCGGTGGCCTCTAAAAGCGATGAGCAACACGCTCCTCTGGTACACGACCCGCGGCGCCGGCGCTGTCAGCCTCCTGCTGCTCTCCGGCGTGCTGGTGCTCGGAGTCCTGGGCACGGCCCGCTTCGAAGCCCCCGGCTGGCCTCGCTTCCTGACGACGGCCTTCCACCGCAATCTCTCGCTGATAGCGATCGCGTTCCTGGCCCTGCACGTGATCACGGCGGTGGTGGACCCCTTCACGAGCCTCGGCTGGGTGGCGGCTCTGATCCCCTTCGGCTCCTACTACCGCACCTTCTGGCTCGGACTCGGCACGATCGCAGCCGAGCTGCTGGTGGCGGTCCTCGTAACGAGCCTCTTCCGGGGCCTGATTGGCGGGCGCGCCTGGCGGCTCGTCCACTGGCTGTCGTACGCGGCCTGGCCGATCGCGGTGGCTCACGGCATCGGGACCGGCACCGACACCGGCTCCAGCTGGATGACCGCGATCGACATCGCCTGCGTCGGCGCCGTCGTGACGGCCGCCGCGGCGCGAGTGCTGATGCCGGCCCCGGACCCGCTGACGCACGAGCGCACCCGCTTTCGGGTGACTGTCAAGCGCGAGCTGTGATGTCCGCTGGTTCCTTGCTGGCGGACGCGGATCGCCCGGCGCCCCTCCCGGCGGGCGGCCCCGACCTGATGGCCGCTCTCGAGCGCAGCGGTCTCCGCGGCCGCGGGGGCGCTGCCTTCCCGGTCGGGACCAAGTGGCGGTCCGTGGCCGGTCGCGCGGCCGGTGGAGCGGTGGTCGTCGCCAACGGGGCGGAAGCCGATCCATTGAATCGCAAGGACCAGACGCTGCTGGCCTCGCGCCCGCACCTGGTGCTCGATGGCGCCTTCCTGGCCGCGCAGACGGTCGGCGCGGACCAGGTGATCCTTTACGTGGGGGAGCGGCATCGGGCAGCCCAAGCCGCGCTGGCGCGGGCCCTGGGCGAGCGTCCCGCCCTGCAGCGCAAGCAGGCCCGACTCGTGATCGCGCCGCCCCGCTACGTGGCGGGCGAGGAGACGGCCGCGGTCAACTACATCGAGACCGGCGTGGCGGTGCCCACGGCCACGCCGCCGCGCCCGTTCGAGCGTGGTGTGGACGGCCGGCCGACACTGATCCAGAACGTCGAGAGCCTGGCTCGCGCCGCGCTGGTGGCGCGGCACGGAGAATCCGCCGGCGGGAGGATCCTGGTCACCGTGAGCGGCGCAGTCGCCGTGCCACGCGTGGTCGAGGTGCCGGTCGGCTCCACGGTCGGCGAAGCCATCGACCTGGCCGGCGGTCTGGCCGGGCCTCCCCGCGCGGTCCTGGTCGGCGGCTTCTTCGGCGCCTGGCTGGACGTCGGGTCCGCCTGGGACCGGCGACTGCCGGGCGGCTGCGGGGCCATCACCGTCCTCTCCGCCAGAATCTCGCCGCTGGCCGAGACGGCCCGCATGGTGCGCTTCCTCGCCGGCGAGAGCGCGGCTCAGTGCGGCCCCTGCTACTTCGGTCTCGGCGCCCTCGCCACGACCTGCGAGCGGATCGCCGCCGGTCAAGCGGAGGCAGCTGACCTCGAGCGGCTTAGGCGCTGGTCGGGACAGCTGGTCGCGAGAGGCGCCTGCCGCCACCCGGACGGGGCGGCGGGCCTGGTCCACTCGGCATTGCAGGTGTTCGAGCCCGAGTTCGCGGCTGCCTGTCGTACTGTGGGCCTGGTGGCCGCTTGAGGAAGCGCCTGACGATCGGGGCCGCGATTCTCGTCCTCCTCCTAGCGGTCGCCGGCGCCGGTGCCTACGCGTACTACTTCTCCGGGCTGCGCTCGGCTCCGAAGGCGCTCACCCTGAGCACGCCCTCGCCGGCCCCGACCACGTCAACGTCGTCGGGTTTGGCCGGCGCCTGGACCGTCGCGACCGGCTCGAAGGCCGAGTACCGCGTTAGCGAAGTCTTCGTCGGCACGACGTCGCCCCATGAAGCGGTCGCCGACACTTCGACCATGAGCGGCGTGATGACTGTCGCCGGTGACACGACCGGGTTTACGGTCAGCTCGATGACCTTCACCGCAGGCATGGCCGACCTCCACAGCGTCGACAGTGTGGTGGGCCGCAACGTCACCCAGCGCGACTTCGTCGTGCAGCGGCAGATTGAAGTTTCCCGTTATCCAACCGCGAGTTTCACAGCGACTTCCGCGGCGGTTCCGCTCACGGTCTCGAGCCAGAAGGTCGACATTTCCGTGCCGGGCAAGCTGACGATTCACGGCGTTACAAAAGATGTCATCGCGAGCGCGCAGGCGCAGGTCGTCGGCGACAAGATCGAAGTCGCCAGCAATCCCAGCTCCGCGCTCGTGATCGACATGACCGACTACGGCATCACACCGCCGCAGGTGCCGTTCACGAAGGTCGATTCGAAGGTCACGTTGGCCTTCGACATCTTCCTGACCAAGTCCGCGTAGCGCCCTCGTTCATGCAGCACCTCAGAACTCAGGTGTTGCAACGACTCCTTGATCGCAACGAGTGCAGAGGCCCCATTCGCCGGCGAATTGGGACGTCGACCGCCAGGAGTCAACTCGCCTTTCACTGCCAACTCCCAGCCTCCTCGAAGGGAGCCCCAAGGCGCCGGCCCGAGCATGCATTTCAAGAGCTCCGCAGCGGGGCCAATGCAAAAAGGAGGTGAACAAAATGAACCGGTTTCGAATGGCAATCGCGGGAGGCGCCATCGCCGCCTCGATGCTGACAGGTGGAGTCATCGGCGCCGCCCTGTCAGGGGCAACCTCGATCGCGGCCAGCGCGGCCACAGCGAGCCCCAGCACGGGCAGCGCGACCACAGCCGCGCCTTCGGGCACGTTCGTGCCCAACGAGAACGCGACTCATGAGGCGGGCGAGAGCGCCGCGCGTGAGGCGCAGGAGAACGCGGGCCAAGTCCCGACGGTCCCCTAGTGGGGAGACGTGACGCCCACAGAGAGGGCGACTGCGATGAAAAGGGGCCGGCTAGCATGCCGGCCCTCTTTCTTTTGCCTGGAACGTGGCCCAGGGCGCGCCCTCGACCGGCTGGTAACCGCCGGCCTCGAGGTCGGGCAGCCAGTCGCCCGGACCGTCCGAGTAGACGACCAGCTGCGCGCAGCCTTTGCGGAGAGCCTGGCGGGTCTCGCCCGCGGCGCCGCGGCTGCGCCAGAAGGCTGAGTTCGTCGACGGGTAAGGCGTTGCCGGCAGGAGGCCGGTGTCCAGGTAAAGCCAGGGCTGGTCGCCCAGGATGAGGAGCCGGCTGCCGTCGGTTTGCAACTGGCTTCTCAGGAGCTCGGCTTCGAGCGGGCGGCGCCCGGCCACCCCGGGGAACCACTCCGAGTAGGACTGCCAGGACTTGCCGCCCGTCATGTAGGCGAACCAGTTGCCGTAGAAGGCAGGCGCCTGTGCGTAGGAGAAGTTCGGTGCCCAGGCACTCCGGCCCGCGGTCTGCCAGGCCGGGAGGACGACGGTGAGCTGGGCGGCCAGAAGCAGGCTCGCGGCAGCCGCCGGAATGACCGCCCACCGCCAGCGGAACCGCGCCGCCAGGAGCGCCAGGCCGAAGGCAAGCGCTGGGATCGCCTCGTGCGCGTAGTGCGTCAGCTCGCGCGGCGCCAGGCTGGCGCCGGCCAAGGACGCCGGCAGCCAGATCGCCAGCAGCCGGCCGGCTGGCGTCCGGGCGGCCCCAAGGCCCAGTCCGGCGACGACCGCGAACGTCCCCAAGCGGGCGAGGACCGGCGCCAGGCTGCCGCCGTTGGCCCAGAGCAAGTAGGCGCGCTCGGCGGGCAGGACCAGCTGGACGAAGGCAGCCAGGGAGCCCTCCATCCAGAGCATGCCCAGGACCGCGACCAGCGCGGTCAACCCGCCCGCGGCTGCGGCGGCGAGCCGCCTGTCCAGGCTGAGCGGCACCAGCAAGGCCAGTCCGTCGAATGCGAAGGAAGGCCGCGTCGCCACCGTCAGTCCGAGCAGTGCGCCGGCCAGGAACGCCCCCGGCAGCCGGCCCGTGAACGCCAAGCGCAAGGCTGCCAGGAAGAGTGGCAGTGCCGCCAGCTCCACGTTCAAGAGGTCACCGTCCAGGGTCGGGACCGAGAGGGCAAAGCCGGTCAGCGCGCCGGCCAGCACAGCGGGCCAGGGCTGCGCCACCTGGCGCGTGATCTCGAAAGTGAGCAGCGCGGCCGCCGCTACCGCCAGCGTCGCCGCCAGCTGGACTACGACGTGGTAGCGGTCGGCGCCGAGCAGCAGCAGGAGGCGGTAAAGCCAGTAGATCCCCGGCGGGCTGTTGTCGAAGATGCCCGCGTAAAGGGGGATGCCCTTCGACGTGGCCCAGGCGACAACTGTGAAAAGCCCGTCGTCGGGATGCCAGCGCGGCTCGGAGAGGCTGGGCAGCCGGATGAGCACGACTCCGAGCGCGAGGCCGATTCGCGGGTGAGTGATCCCTTATCTATAAGCGCTGCCGGCGCGGGCCGTGCCATAGCCCCACCGCGACCGCCACGCCGACCGCCGCGACCACGGCCGAGTCACCGACGTCGAGCGCCCACGTCGCAAGCTGGGCGCCCGAATCATGCAGGAGCCAGGCGGCGGTGAGCATGGCGATCCCGTCGATCGAGTCCCAGAGCGTGTGCAGCGCCACGACCAGGACGAAGGCGCCCGCCACGCCGAGCCGCGCCCGCAACCGCCGGGTCGCGCGGGCGCCGGCGAATAGCACCCCGCCGAGAATCGCCGTCCAGAGGCCGTGACCCAGTGGCGCCGTGGCGCCGCGCAGCAGCTCGCTGCCGACCAGGTTCGTCAGCGACCAGCCGTTGGTGAAGGCGTTCAACGCGTAGCCGCTGCTCTCGAAGGCCGCGTAGCCGAAGCCAATCGCGGCCCCCAGCAGGATCCCGTCGCGGATCTGGAAGTGCCTGAGCCCACGAGCGAAGGCGACCAGGACGGCGAGCTTGGCCGCCTCCTCGATCAGCCCCACCTCCAGGTACGTGAAGGTCCCGGCCCCCAAGAGCCAGTGCTCGAAGAGAGCCGCGCCCAGGATGCCGAGCACTCCACCGGTGACGAACGCGGACGCGAGCCTCGAGGCCGTGAACGCGGTGCCGGCTCTCTGGCCGAACAGCCAGGCCACGACCGTGACCGGCACGAGGAACGTCCCCAGCAGGATCACGGTGGGGACCAGGATCGAGTTCCCGGTGAGGGCGGTGATCGCCACGGCCAGGAGCCAGAGGCCACCGCCGGTTCCGAAAAGCCTCAGCGAACGCGCCGTGGTCATGACACCCAATTGGATGGGCGCGGGCTTGAAAGGTCCTGGGAGCGACTTGTGGGTTCCCTGGGAGCCGGCCGGGCCCAGCTGGTCCCCAGCCGAGTCTCAGCAAACTCCAAGGAAACAGCGGCACGATGCATAGCAAATGGCAGCCGATGCGCAGCGGGTCCTGGTCGTCGACGATGAGCTGAACATCACGGAGCTGGTCGCGATGGCGCTCCGCTACGAGGGGTTCGGCGTGGAGACGGCGCTCACCGGCCGCGACGCGCTGGCCAAGGTCGAGTCATTCAAGCCCGCTCTCGTAATACTCGACGTCATGCTGCCCGATATCGACGGCCTCCAGGTCCTCCGCCGCCTCACCGCGGCGGGCCGCAAGGTGCCGGTCATCTTTCTCACGGCCCGCGACTCGACCGAAGAGAAGATCCACGGCTTGACCATCGGGGGCGACGACTACGTAACCAAGCCCTTCAGCCTGGAAGAGCTGATCGCGCGCGTGCGCGTCGTGCTGAGGCGCCACTCCAATGGCGCGTCAGCACGCGAGCAGCTGCGCCTGGCTGACCTCGAGCTGGACGACGAGGCGCACGAGGTCCGCCGGGCCGGGCAGTCCATCGAGACGACGCCGACCGAGTACCGCCTGCTGCGCTACCTGCTGATCAACGCGGGTCGCGTCTTGACGCGAAGCCAGATCCTGGACCACGTCTGGAACTACGACTTCGGCGGCGACGCCAGCGTGCTGGAGACGTACATCTCGTACCTGCGGCGCAAGGTCGACAAGTTCGATCCGCCCCTCATTCACACGGTCCGCAGCGTGGGTTACGTGATGCGCGCGCCCCGGCCGTGACCCTCTCGCTGCGAGCGCGGCTGCTGCTCGCGGTCGTGCTCCTGGTCCTCTTCGGTCTCGTCGTGGCCGACATCGCGACCTACGTTGCGCTGCGCTCCTACATGGTCCAGCGGGTGGACGACCAGCTTCGCAGCACCGGGCCCAACGCGATTTCGCTGCTCAACGGACCTGGCATGCCGGGGCCGGGGGACCACCACGGTGGCCCGGGCGGGCCTTCGCGCGATCTTCCGACCGGCACCTATGTCGCGCTCTTCACGCCGCAAAACAGCCTGATCAGCGAGAAGACGATCTACGTGACAACGCCGGCCACGACGAACGCCAAGCCCAACCTGCCGAAGACATTGCCCAACGCCGGGCCCGACGTCATCACGCTGCTTGACGCCAGCGGCAGCGACGCCACGCCCTACCGCGTCATGGTCGAATCGCTCGACCAGGCTGGTGGCGACTTTCTGGTGGTGGCGGTGCCTCTCAGCGATGTCCAGTCCACCTTGAGCGGCCTGCTCACCCTGGAAGGGCTGATCGGCAGCGCGGTCCTTCTCGCCAGCGGGGCGCTCGCCCTCTGGATCGTGCGCTCCGGACTCCGGCCGCTCGACCGCATGGGTGATACGGCCGCCGCGATCGCGGCCGGCGACCTGAGCCGGCGCGTCTCGCCGGCGACCTCCCAGACGGAGATCGGGCGGCTGGGCCTGGCCTTGAACGCGATGCTGGCCCAGATCGAAGAGGCCTTCGACGAGCGCACCCGCACGGAGAACCGGCTGCGTCGCTTCATCGCGTCGGCGTCCCATGAGCTGCGCACGCCGCTGACCTCGATCCGCGGCTACTCCGAGCTGCTCCGGCGCCGGCCGAATCTGCCTCAGACCGAGGTCGAATCGGCCCGCCACCGGATTGAGGACGAGGCGATCCGGATGGGCGTGCTGGTGGACGACCTCCTGCTGCTCGCCCGCCTCGACCAGGGCCGGCCCCTGGACAGGCAGCCGGTCGACCTCCGCGGCATCCTTCACGACGCGAGCGGCGACGTGGCGGTTACGGCGCCCGACCGGCAGCTAACGGTGGAGGCGCCTCATCCGGTCGTGGTCTATGGCGACGACCTCCGGCTCCGGCAGGTGGTCGGCAACCTGGTCCGCAACGCGGTGGTGCACACGCCGCCGGAAACGCCTGTCGAAGTCAGGCTTGCGCAGGAAAACGGGCACGCTCTTCTCACCGTGACCGACCACGGTCCGGGCTTGACCGAGGACGAGCGGCGGCGGGTCTTCGAGCCCTTCTATCGCGCCGACCCCGGCCGCAGTCGCGACCGCGGCGGGTCAGGGCTCGGCCTCTCCATCGTGGCCGCCGTCGTGGCCGCCCACGGCGGCAAGGTGGAGGCTCGACCAACCGACGGCGGCGGCGCAACTTTCCGCGTCGAGCTGCCGCTGGCCGCCTCCTGACGTGAAATAAGACGGGCTGGACAACGGCTTACAGTTTCCGTGAGCATCCAACAGAAGCCGGCTTCCATCGCCGCCAAGGCCGGGATGGGCGCGGTCCACGTCGCCGTGACCGACCGCGAACGTGCGCTTCGTTTCTACCGGGACGTCGTCGGCCTGAGCCCGATCTCCGAGAGCGCTGCTGCCTTGAGCCTCGGCGCCGGCGGGCGCGAGGTGGTCCGTCTCTTCCCGGGAGCGACGGGCCCGGTCCAGCCCCACCGGACCGGCCTCTACCACCTGGCGATCGTGCTGCCCAGCCGCCGCGAGCTGGCCCGCGTCGTGGCCAGGCTCTTCACGCTTCGCTACGACAACTACCCGACCGACCACGTGATGACCAAGGCGGACTACCTCTCCGACCCCGACGGGAACGGCCTCGAGATCTACGCCGAGACGCCCGAGGACGGGACCATGCTGATGGCCAACGGCACTTTCGAAGCCCGCGACAACCAGGGCAACCTGCGCTCGGGCCGCGACCCGATCGACCTGGACCAGCTCTTCGCTGAGCTGGCGCCCGACGATCGCCTGGACGTCCCGCTTCCTGAGGCCGCCAAGATGGGCCACGTCCACCTCCACGTCAGTGACCTGGACGCGGCGGTGCGCTTCTATCACGAGCTGGTCGGCTTCGACGTGATGGGGCTTGCACCCCGGATGGGCGCCGCCTTCCTCTCCGCCGGCGGCTACCACCACCACCTCGGCCTCAACACCTGGGCGGGCCAGGGCGTGCCGCCCGCTCCGGCCGGCACCGCCGGGCTGCGGCGATTCACCATCGAGCTCCCCACCCGCGCGGACCTGGATCAGGTGCTCGTGAGGCTACGGACGGCAGGAATCGCGATGTCCGAGGCCCCGGACGGCGGCCATGAGGTCACCGACCCGTCCGCCAACCTGGTTCACCTCACGACGGCGTAACGGAGCTGGCCAGCCAGGCCAGCACTTCGTCCGCGTGCCGGTCGGGCGGGAAGACCGGGTAGAAGACGTGCTCGATGACGCCGTCCCGCAGTACCAGGCTGAGCCGCTTGATCAGCGTCATCCCGGCGATCTCGAAAGTAGGCAGGCCCAGCCGCTTGGTGACGACCAGGTCCTGGTCGCTGAGCACCTGGAAAGGCAGGCGGAGCCGCTCCACCAGCTCCCGCTGATAGGCCGGGTCCTGGGTGCTCAGGCCGAACACCTCCGCGCCCAGCTGCCGCAGCTCGGCGTGGTGATCGCGGAAGCCGCACGACTCCGGGGTGCAGCCGCGAGCGCCTGGGATCGAGTCCCAGCCCGCGGGCATGTCTTCACCAGGGCGGCCCGTCCGCGGATAGCAGTAGACGATGGCAAGGCCCGGGACCAGCGAGAGGTTCACTTCGCCGCCGGCGGTCGACGCCAGGGCGACGTCCGGCATCCTGAGCCCGGGCAGGTGCCTCGCGGCCCCGTCGTCGACAGGGACGGGCAGGTCTGCCGGCAGGACCGTCGGGTCGAAGGCACTCGTCATTGGGTTGTCACCAGCGTGAGATGAACATCTTCTTGCGTGTGTAGAAGTCGATGCCATCGGTGCCGTGCACGTGGAGGTCGCCGAAGAAGGAGCCCTTCCAGCCGGAGAACGGAAAGAACGCGAACGGCTGCGCGACCGGCACGTTGACGCCGATCATGCCGGCGTCGACCTGCTCCCGGAACTGGCGCGCTGCCTTCCCAGAGCGCGTGAAGATCACCGCCATGTTGCCCAGCGACATCCGGTTGGCCTGGCCGATCGCCTCCTCCAGCGTGGCGGCGTGGGAAACGGAGAGCACCGGGCCGAAGATCTCGTCGCGGCCGACTGCCATGCTGTCTGACACCCGGTCGAGCACCGTTGGGCCCAGAAAGAAGCCCGGCCGGTTGGTCTGGCTCCGGCCGTCGAGCAGCACGACCGCGCCTTCCGCGGCGCCCCGCTCGATGTAGCCGGCGACCCGGTCCCGGTGTTCGGCCCGGATCAGCGGGCCCACGTCGACGCCCGGCTCGGCGCCGGGCCCGACTTTCAGCGCGGCCGCTCGAGCCAGGAGCGGTTCCAGCAGCGAACCCGAGGCCTCACCGACGGCGACCGCCACGCTGCCCGCCAGGCAGCGCTCGCCGGCGTTGCCGAAGGCGGAGCCGAGGATCGCCGGTACGGCCGCCTCGAGGTCAGCGTCCGGCATCACCACGATGTGGTTCTTGGCGCCGCCCAACGCCTGCACGCGCTTGCCTTGAGCCGCGGCGACCTCGTAGACGTGGCGGGCGACCGGGGCCGAGCCGACGAACGAGATCGCGGCCACCGCCGGGTTCGTGAGGAGCGCGTCGACCACCGGCCCGGCGCCGTGGACCAGGTTCAGGACTCCGGGCGGGAAACCCGCCTCGGTGAAGAGCTCGGCCAGCCGGACCGCGCCCAGGGGGGTGCGCTCCGAAGGCTTCAAGACGAAGGTGTTCCCCGCCACGACCGCCAGCGGGAACATCCAGAGCGGGATCATCACCGGGAAGTTGAACGGGGGCACCCCCGCCACCACGCCGAGCGGGAAGCGGTAGAGGTCCTGGTCGACGCCGCTGGAGACGTCGCGCAGGGTACGGCCCTGAAGCAGGGTGGGCGCGCCGCAGGCGAAGTCGACCACCTCGACGCCGCGGCGGACCTCGCCGCGCGCCTCTTCGAGGGTCTTGCCGTGGTGGCGGGTGACGATCTGGGCGAGATCTTCGAAGCCTTCTTCGAGCCGTGCCTTGAAGCTGAACATGAGACGCACTCGCTCCATGACCGGCGTCCGCGACCAGTCCTTGTAGGCAGTCTCAGCCGCCGCCACCGCGGCGGCGACCGCGTCAGGCCCCGAGAGCGGGACCTGCTCGATGACCTCGCCCGTGGCCGGGTCGTAGACCGGCAGCGTGTCCGCCTCCGGCCGCAGCCATTCGCCTCCGATCAGGTTCGGGATCATGAGTGAACTAGATTTGAGAGTAACTTCATCCGGCAACTCGGAGGGCTTAAACGTGGCTGTTGAGAGCAGGGCGGACGCGGTCTGGCACGGCAACCTGATGGAAGGCGGCGGCACAGTCAAGCCGGCGTCCGGGGCGTTCGGCGAGCTGCCCATCAGCTGGGAGAAACGCGCGAACAGCCGGGAGGGCGCCACCAGCCCGGAGGAGCTCCTGGGCGCCGCCCACGCCGCCTGCTTCGCGATGGCGCTCGCGAACGGTCTCACCCAAGGCGGGCATCCACCCGATCAGCTGGCGACCTCGGCGAGGGTCGGGTTCCAGGCCGGCCAGGGGATCACGGGAATCCACCTCCAGGTGCGAGGCCGGGTCCCCGGGATGGACGCCGGCGCCTTCCGGGAGGCCGCTGAGGCGGCCAAGTCCACCTGCCCGGTCTCCAAGGCGCTGACCGGCGTCGAGATCACGCTCGAAGCCGAGCTTGAAAGTTGAGCGGGAAGTTCTCACTTGAAATCAGTCCGGGAGCCGGAACTGGGCGTCCATCTGGCGCTGTAGGAGGCTCCGCGGCAGCCGCCGCAGGGCCTGGTCGCGGAGCCACCTGGCGGCCGGGTTGCGGATCGTGATCGAGCGGCCGGTCTGGCTCGAAATTCGCACGAAAGTGTTGGCGCGCGGGAGCCGCCTTCGCTCGTAGCTGACGAGGGCGGCAGCAGTGCCAGCGCCGGCTTGTAATGAGCGGCCCAGAGCCACGGCGTCCTCCAGAGCCTGACAGGCGCCCTGTGACGCGTGCGGAGTCATCGGATGGGCGGCGTCGCCGAGCAGGGTGACCCGGCCTACGGTCCAGCGTTGTCCCGGCGGGCGATCGTAGATGTCGGTGCGCAGGATCTCCGGCTCCGGCGTCAGGTCCAGCAGCTCCCCGATGGGGTCCGGCCAGCCGCCGTAGCGCAATCGCAGATCGGCTTGGTGGCTGCCGTGCTCGGCACCCTGACCGGCAGGCGCTTCTCTTGTCGCATACCAGTAGACGCGGCCATCCAGCATCGGCATGAACCCGAACTCGCCGCCATCGCCAAGGTAGGTGTGGGCCTCGCCCCTTGGAACCCGGGCTGCTTCGGCGGTCGTCACGCCTCGCCAGACGCTGACTCCCGTGTAGCGCGGCGGGCCGTCGCCGAGAAGCTGTTCGCGAACGCGCGAGTGGATGCCGTCGGCGCCGACCAGCAGGCCGGCCGTCCAGCTCCGACCGCCGCTCGCTTGCACGCGCACGCCCTCCGCGCTTTGCTCGAAGCCGGTCACCTCGGCGCCGAGGATGATCTCGGCATCCTGGCCCACGGTGGAGTGCAGCAGCTGGTGAAGTTCGGCCCGGTGGATGGGCAGCGCGGGGGCGCCATAGCGCGCCTCGAAGCCGGAGCAGTCCCGCTCAAGGAGGACCTGCCCCTCGCGCGTGAGGATCTTCAGTGAGCGCAGCACAAAGGGAGTTTTGGGCCGGGTCACGCCCAGCGCCTGCAGCGCGTTCACGCCGTTCGGCCAGATCGTGAGGCCGGCGCCGATCTCGTGGAGGACGGGGGCTCGTTCCACCACCACGACTTCGAGGCCCGCCTGGCGGAGCGCCAGCGCCGCGGCCAGCCCACCGATGCCGGCCCCGGCGACGATGGCCTGCGGCCGCGAGCCGCTAACGGCCTTTCACGCGCCAGATCCTAGTGGACCGTAACGGCCATTTGACGTGCATCCGACGTCCCAGGCCGCCGGGCGCCCTGCGGGCGCTGATGCCGGTGTTGCGGGGCCCGGCGCTAGACATCACGCATCTTTGGATGCGCTCGTCGTCGCGCCACCCGCGCCTTGGCACCGACGGCCTGGAACGCCGGTCTGCGAGCCTTCGGCCTGCTACGCAAATGGCCGTTACAGTCCACTGGTTGCTAACCTCTCCAGCCGTGGGTGGGGGCGAATTCCAGGGCTGGCCGGAGCATTTCCAGGAGTTCTTCATCGGCCTCCGGCTGGACAATTCCAAGCGCTACTTCGAGGCCAATCGCAAGGTCTACCAGGAGTCGGTTCGCGCGCCGATGGAGGCGCTTCTCGAGTCGCTCCAGGGGGAGTTCGGCCCGGGCAAGGTCTTCCGGCCCAACCGCGACATCCGCTTCTCGGCCGACAAATCGCCTTACAAGACCAACATCGCAGCCGACTGCGGCATGGGCGGGCACGGCGGCTACGTCTCGCTGGACGCGAAGGGCCTGCTAGCCGCGGCAGGCCGCTACGAGCTTGACAAAGAGGGTCTCGAGAAGTACCGGACGGCGGTGGCTGTGGAAGCCAGCGGCTCCAAGCTCGGCGCGATCGTCGACGGCCTCGAAAAGAAGGGCTACGAGCTGGGCGGGGAGGACTTGAAGCGCGTCCCGCCGGGCTTCCCGGCCGATCATCCCCGGGCGCGGCTGCTCCGCCACAAGCGGCTCTACATCTGGAAGTCTTTCGGCCTTCAGCCCTGGCTCGGGTCGGCGGCCGCACGCGACCGCGTGGCCGAGGTCTGGCGCGACGCGCGCCCGCTCGACGACTGGTTCAACCGCGTGCTCGCCTGACCAGACCGCTAACTTAGCGAGATGCATGCCAGCATCCGCCGCTACAAAGTCGCCAAGGGCAAGGTCGATGAGGTCGTCCGCCGGGTTGACACCAACTACCTGCCGGCCCTCACCAAGAAGCGGGCGTTCCTCGGCTACTTCGTCGTTGACGTCGGGCATGACGAGCTGGTCTCGATCACGCTCTTCGGTGACGAATTCGGGATCAAGGACGCGACCGAGTTCTCGGCCGAGTGGGTGAAGGAGCACCTGGACGAGTTCAGCGTCAAGCGCGAGGACAACTTCGAAGGGAAGGTGGTCGTGCACGGCGGCGAGTAGCCGGGCGGCCGAATTCCGGTCCAACTTGACCTGCATCTCCTATAAGTCGGATACTCTGCTTCGGAGTTGCCTATGGGCGGCGAGAGCCGTCCGGCCCTTCGCCGGCGCACTCTCGCCCCGGTTCCGTGCCGGGAAGAGGGCGGAGGGACAAGACGCCACGGAGGCGCGCCTGCCTCCACTTCCTCTAAGGAGGTATGTATGACTCCAGTGTTATCCCGGATGAAGGCGCTCGGCGTCTTCTCCATGGCCAGCCTGGTTCTGATGGCCTGCGGAGGCCCGAGTGGAACCTCGACCAACCTGGCCAGCAACCAGACGCTCAAATTCCCGATCCTGGACGACATCCACACACTCGACCCCGGAACTATCGATGCCGAGACCGATTCTGAGATCAGCCAGAATCTCTTCACCGGCCTGCTCAAGTTCGACAACGACTTGAAGGTGGTGCCGGATATTGCCAAGGAGCTGCCGACAATATCGTCCGACGGCAAGAGCTACACCTTCAAGCTCCGGCAGGACGCCACCTTCTCCAACGGCGACAAGGTGACCTCCAAGGACGTCCTCTACTCCTGGAACCGAGCCGCCGCGCTCCAGCAGAGCAGCTACGACACCACGACCTTCCAGACGATAGTCGGCTTCGACCGAGTCTCGAACAACAAGGTGGGCGGGGCGGCGCTCGAGGCGCTGCTCGAGAAGAAAGACCCGGCGGTCACGATGGAAGGCCTCACAGCCCCCGATGACTACACGGTCAAGGCGCAGCTCACTGCGCCGGGAACTTGGTGGCCGAGCGCTCTGTCCGTCGTCGGGGCGGCCGGCATGCTGGTCGATCAGAACGTGGTCAAGACCGACTTCGACAACTGGTGGAGCAAGCCGGAGACAGCGGTTGGGACCGGCCCCTACAAGCTGACGGCCCGCACTGCCAAGGCATCGATGGACTTCCAGGCCGTCGACAACTGGTGGGGTTCGCCAAAGCCGACGATCAAGCAGGTCCATGTGGACGTCATCTCGGACTCCGCCACCGCGGTCACGAAGTACGAGCAAGGGGGGTACGACCTCTTCGGATTTGGTGGTTACAGCAGCGGGGCGTCGCTGGCTGACGTAAAGCGCATCCAGGCCACCGCGAACGAGAAGAGCCAGCTGCACATACAGCCCAGGGCGAGGACGATGTGGGTGACCTTCAACCTGGTCGCCGATAGCGTCCGGCCGGCCAAGGGACCCTTCACGCTGGCGGATGGCCAGCCAGCGCACGACCTGCGCCTTGCGTTTGCTCTCGCGGTGGACAAGAAGAAGCTGGTCGACATCGTCTGCCAGAACATCATCTGCTCGACGATGACCGGCGGCATCATTGCAAAGAGCATGCCCGGGTACCTGGGCGACAATGCCGACCCACTGGCTAAGTTCGACCCCGCTAAGGCCAAGCAGCTCTTGCAGAGCGCCGACCCCACCGGCGCCAAGACCAAGGGTCTCACCTACTGGTATGACCCCGAGCAGCCCATCTACCGGGACTCGGCGCCCATCCTACAGGACCAATGGCAGACCAACCTTGGCGTTCACGTTGACCTGCAGAAGCAATCGCATTCCGCGTTCATCAAGTCGCGTTTGAGCGGCTCGTATGTGATAACTCGCGATGGGTGGCTGATCGACTATCCGCACCCGCAGGACTACTACGACGGCCTCTACGGCAAGAATGCCGGCTGCCCGGATGCCAACTGCACGAGCGGCTACGACAACAAAGCCTTCGACGAACTGGCGGCCAAGGCGAACGCCTTGCCCCTCGACCAGGCGCTGCCGGAGTACAAGAAGATGGGCCAGATGCTGATCGACGACGTGGCCTACATCCCGCTCGTCAACTTCCAGGGCGTCTACTTGATCAAGCCCTATGTCAAGGGGGCAGGCGCCAACCCGTCCTTCGAGTACTTCTGGAACCAGTACCAGATCCTTCAGCACTAGACGAATCGCCTAGAGAGGGCGCTCGCCGGTCGAGCGCCCCTCTCTTCATTTGGCCCAGAATTGGAAGTTGCCTGGGATGCTGAGCCGGGGAACCCTGATCTATATCGGCCAGCGCACCGTGCTGATCGCGTTCACGGTGCTGGCCGTGTCTTCGATCGTGTTTCTGGGCGTCCACCGGCTGCCTGGTGATGCGCTTTTCAGCGAGCGTATGCACGGGAACGAGTACGCCGCTCGGCTCCACTACTACCACCTCGACGAGCCGCTGATCGTCCAGTACCGCGACTTCATGCTCGGTCTGGTGCGCGGGGACCTCGGCGAGTCGCTGGTCAACAAGGGAGTCAAGATCTCCCCGCTGGTGGCGCGGGAGCTGACTGTCAGCGCCGAGGTGGGAGCTTTCGCCCTGCTCTTCACGATCGGCGTGGGCATGCTCTTCGGGGTCGTCGCGGCCATCCGGCAGAACAGCTGGCTCGACTATCTGCTGACTACGACTTCCGTGATCGGCTACAGCATGCCCAACTTCGTGATCGCGTCATTCTTGTTATTGCTCTTCGCGGTCTGGCTGGGCAACGTCACGAACGGTGCCTACTACTTCGCGATCGGCTGGACCGGAACCTACGGCAACATCGGTGAGATCTGGCTGCCGGCCTTCGCCCTCGGATTCCCTTACGCCAGCATCGTCGCCCGCCTGACCCGTGCCAGCATGCTGGAGGTGATCCGCCAGGACTACATCCGCACCGCGCGGGCCAAGGGCGTGCGGGAAGCGCTGGTTGTGATCCGGCATGCGCTCCGGAATTCTTTGATCCCGGTCATCACCATCCTGGGACCGCTCGTGATCGGGATCATCACGGGCGGCGTGGTCATCGAGAACATCTTCGGCATCCCGGGTCTCGGCAAAGAGTTCGCTCAGAGCATCCTGAACCGCGACTACAACATCGTGATCGGCGTCTTCACGATGTATGCGGCCATGATCGGCGTCGCCAACCTCGGCGTGGACCTGCTCTACGTCGTTATCGATCCCCGGATCAGGTACTAGAGCAGTGGCTACTGCAGCGCCGGCCGCAACCACAGAGCTGCTTGGCACCGCTGTCCGCGCGCAATCAAACCTCTGGGCGGATGCCTGGCGACGGCTGCGTCGGAACCGGCTTGCGCTGGCGGGCAGCCTCTACCTCCTGCTGGTGGTGGCTGTTGCCCTGATCGCCGTCGTCTGGACGCCCTACCGGATGTCAGCGGTCGGACTTGTGGCGCCTTATGAGGGCCCGAGCCTGGCGCATCCACTGGGCGGTGACACGCTCGGCCGCGACGTCCTGAGCCGGCTCATGGTGGGGGCTCAGATCTCGTTGGTCGTCGGGGTGGGGACCCAGCTGCTGGTCCTCTTGCTGGGCGTCCCGATCGGGCTCGCCGCCGGCTACTTCAGAGGCTGGTTCGACGGGGCCGTATCTTTTCTCATCAACGTCTTCTACGGCATCCCGGACCTGCTGATCGCGCTGATCATGGTCTTCCTGCTCGGCCCGAGCTTGACGAACATCATCATCGCCATCGTGGCCACCCGCTGGATGGACATGACTCGTCTGGTGCGCGGCCAGGCCTTGAGCCTGCGAGAGCGGGAATTCGTGGAAGCGGCGCGGGCGGGCGGCGCCAAGCCGGCCAAGATCCTTTTCCGCCACATCCTGCCCAACGCACTCGGGCCGATCATCGTCCAGGCCACCTTCGGGATCCCCGCCGCCATCCTCTTCGAGGCCTTTTTGAGCTTTCTAGGAGTGGGAATTCAGGAGCCTACCCCGTCCTGGGGCTCGATGGCCGCCCAGGGGATCGTGGCCATCCGGATCTCGCCGCACATCGTGCTGGCCCCCGCGATCGCGCTTTCGCTAACTCTGATGGCGTTCAACTTCATGGGCGACGGACTCCGCGACGCCCTCGACCCGCGGCAGAAGCGCTAGCAGGGTGGCCACCCCGATCCTTTCGGTCCGCGACCTGCACACGCAGTTCTTCACCGACGACGGCGTGGTCCAGGCCGTGGACGGGGTCAGCTTCGACCTCTTCCCGGGCGAGACGCTCGGGATCGTCGGCGAGTCCGGCTGCGGGAAGTCGATGACCGCGCTTTCGATCATGCGCCTCGTGCCGGAGCCCGGCCGCATCACGACAGGCGAGGTCCGCTTCCGCGGCGAGGACCTGCTGAAGAAGAGCCCCGAGGAGATGCGTGAGATCCGGGGCCGGGACATCGCGATGATCTTTCAGGATCCCCAGAGCTCGCTCAACCCGGTGCTCCAGACCGGCTATCAGGTCGAGGAGGCGATGCTCGTCCACGACAAGGTGCCAAAGGAGAAGGCGGCCGAGCGCACCATCGCGCTCTTGAAGCAGGTCCGCATCCCGGCCGCGGAACGGCGCGTCAAAGACTTCCCGCACCAGCTGAGCGGGGGCATGCGGCAGCGCGCCATGATCGCGATGGGGCTCTCCAACACGCCGGCTCTCCTGATCGCCGACGAGCCCACGACGGCCCTGGACGTGACCGTGCAGGCGCAGATCCTGGAGTTGCTCGAAGACCTCAACCGCGAGATCGACACGTCGATCGTGATGATCACGCACAACCTCGGCGTCGTGGCCGGCCTCTGTACGCGCGTCATAGTCATGTACGCGGGGCGGATCGTCGAGGAGGGACCGGTCGAGCGCATTTTCGACAATCCGCAGCATCCTTACACCTGGGCCTTGCTGCGCTCCATACCGCGCATCGATGCGTCACGGCACGAGCGCCTGAGGTCGATCGAGGGGCTGCCGCCCGACCTCATCAGGCCGCCCCGCGGCTGCCGCTTCCATCCCCGCTGTCCCTTCCGCGTCGAAAGGTGCTTCACCGACGACCCCGTCCTGGAGGACGTCGGGCCGGAGCAGCGCGCGGCCTGCTGGGTGACGATGAAGCGGGCCTATGAGGAGATGGGCGCGCGCGAACTGGTCGACGTCAGCCCGGGCTCCGCGTCGGGGGTCCATTCGGCAGCCAAGGATGGCTGAGCCCGCGCGCCGGCTGGAGCCGGCCGGCACCGCGGCCGAGCCGCTGGTCCGGGTCGAGAACCTGGTCAAGCACTTCGGCGCCGGCCTGCTCACCTCGGTCAAGGCTGTCGACGGGGTCAGCTTCGAGATCCGCGAGGGCGAGACGCTGGGCCTGGTGGGCGAGTCGGGCTGCGGCAAGTCGACCTTGGGCCGGTTGATCACCCAGCTGATTCCGGCGACCTCCGGCACGGTCAGCTTCGGCGACGTCGAGCTGACGAAGCTGCGCGGCGAGAAGCTGCGCCAGCAGCGCCGCCAGCTGCAGATGATCTTCCAGGACCCGTACGGCTCGCTCGACCCCCGGATGACAGTCGGCGACATCATCGCCGAGCCACTCGACAACTACGGCATCGTGCGGGGCCGGGCGCGCGCCACGCGCATCCAGGAGCTGCTCCGGGTCGTCGGCTTGAATCCGTACTTCAACAACCGCTACCCGCACGAGTTCAGCGGCGGCCAGCGCCAGCGCATCGGCATCGCCCGGGCGCTGGCCTTGAACCCGCGGCTGATCGTCTGCGACGAGGCGATCTCGGCTCTGGACGTCTCCATCCAGGCCCAGGTCATCAACCTCCTCGAAGACCTCCAGCGCGAGTTCGAGCTGACCTACCTCTTCATCGCCCACGACCTCTCGGTCGTGCGCCACATCAGCGACCGGGTCATGGTCATGTACCTGGGCAAGATCGTCGAGATCGCCGACAGCGCCGAGATTTATGAGAGCCCCAAGCACCCATACACGAAGGCCCTGCTTTCGGCGATTCCGGTTCCCGACCCGAAGATCCAGCGGAACCGGCGCCTGGTCGAGCTGAGCGGCGAGATACCGTCGCCCATCAACCCGCCATCCGGCTGCCGGTTCCATACCCGCTGCCCGATCGCCAGGGTGCCCGGGATCTGCGCCGACACCGAACCTCCGCTCGAGATGAAGGCGCCCGACCACGTCGCGGCCTGCCACTTCTCGGACGAGGTCGCCCTGGTCACGGCGCCCGCCGAATAACCCGTATCAGGAAAAGTGACAGCGCCCAGTATGCTCGGCGGGTTACCCTAGAAGGCAACGCCCCGTGACGCTTCAAAAAGCCAGCCGGCGGGTAAAAAGAGCCGCGAGAGTGCCTGATCGCGTGCCCACCCAAACGGTTGAAGAGGAGCTGATCCAGCAGGCGGAGGCGCTCATCCTCAAGGGCAAAGAGCACGGTGTGCTCAAGCCGGAGGAGCTGCTCGAGGCCTTCCCCTCGCTGCAGGATGACCCCGAGGGTCTCCTGCGGGTCCTGCGTGCCTTCCAGGAGATGGCCATCGAGGTCACCGACGATGAGGAGCAGGACGAGGTCGCGGAGATCGACGACGAGTTCCTGGCGGAGGTCGAGGCGGCCCAGGTCGCGGCTCTCGACGACCCCGTTCGGATGTACCTGAAGGAGATCGGCAGGGTCAACCTGCTGACGGCCGCCCAGGAGGTCGACCTCGCCAAGCTCATCGAGAAGGGCAACTTTGACGCCAAGAGCCACATGATCGAGGCCAACCTGCGGCTGGTCGTCTCCATCGCCAAGAAGTACATCGGCCGGGGCATGCCGTTCCTGGATCTGATCCAGGAGGGCAACACCGGCCTGATCCGGGCGGTCGAGAAGTTCGACCACCGGCGCGGCTTCAAGTTCTCGACCTACGCCACCTGGTGGATCCGCCAGGCCATCACCCGGGCCATCGCCGACCAGGCTCGGACGATTCGCATCCCCGTCCACATGGTGGAGTCCATCAACAAGCTGATCAAAGTTTCCCGGCGCCTCCAGCAGGAGCTGGGTCGGGAACCCTCCGAGGACGAGATCGCCGCCGAGATGGGGCTCCGGGCGGATCAGGTTCGCGACATGTTCCGGATCTCTCAGGACCCCGTTTCGCTGGAGACCCCGATCGGCGAGGAGGAGGACTCCGCGCTGGGCGACTTCGTCGAGGACAAGGACGCCGTCTCACCGGCCGACGCGGCGGCTACGACGATGCTGCGTGACCAGGTCGAGCAGGTGCTCGACACCCTCACGCCGCGCGAGAGGCGCGTCCTGCAGCTCCGTTTCGGCCTCCTGGACGGCCACCAGCGGACGCTGGAGGAGGTTAGCCGCCGGATGGGCGTCAGCCGCGAGCGGGTGCGCCAGATCGAGGCCACGGCCCTCCGCAAGCTGCGCGAGTCAGGCCGTTCTTCGCGGCTGCTGGATTACCTGGACAAGGCCGGGTAACCGCGCTGGCAGCCAACCTGCCGGCCAGCGGCGGGGAGGCCATCCGGATCGTCCCGCTTCGGGTGGGACCGGCGGCGCCGCCAACACAGGCGCCGGCGCTCACCTATCGGAATGGGCCGCTCCTGACCGCCGTCCAGGTCTCCACGATCTTCTGGGGTGGCGCCTGGCAGCAGGCCGAGTCGGCCCAGGCGCAGCAGCTGAACGCCTTCTTCGACTACGTCCTGACAAGCTCGCTTATCGACCAGCTGGCCGAGTATTCGGTCCCGGGCCAGACCATCGGGTACGGATCCCGGGTCGGGACCCTGACTCTGACGAGCCCGGAACCTGCCCAGCCCGTCTCCGACGGGGACATCCAGCAGCTGCTGCGCGACCAGATGGCGGCCGGCGCCCTCCCCGCGGCAGGTCCCTTGAGCCTCTACTTCGTCTACCTGCCGCCCGGCGTCACGGTGAGCGCCTTCGGCAGCAGCTCCTGCGCTTCCTTCTGCGGCTACCACGACCAGATGGACGGCCAGGTCTACTACGCGGTGATGCCGCACCCCGACTGCGCGGGCTGCGTCGGCGGCCTGGATTCGCTCGCGGCGCTCACCTCGACCAGCTCGCACGAGCTCTGCGAGGCGATCACCGACCCGGTGCCCGGGCAGGGCTGGTACGACGACAGCAACGGCGAGATCGGCGATATCTGCGCGTGGCAGGTGAGACAGCTCGGTCAGTACACCGTGCAACTCGAGTGGTCAAACCAGCAAGGAGCCTGCGTCTGAGCGGGGCATCAGCGCCGTCCGGTCACCTCCGCCACGTCGTCATCTTCTTCAAGGAGAACCACGGCTTCGACAACTACTTCGCGAAGTTCCCCGGCGCCGCGGGTGACCCGAGCCTGCCACCATCGCCCAACCCGCCTACGCACGACCCCGACCACCGGCACAGGGCCTGGCTCAACCGGGCGAAGTCCGCCCCCCGGCTGACCTTCCCGGAGGCAGACATTCCGGCCTACTGGAAATACGCCCGCGACTTCACACTTTGCGACCGCTACTTCACCGATGTGGCCGGGCCCTCGACGCCTAACCACCTGATGGTCTTCTGCGCCGAGTCGCCGCTGGTCGACAATCCTTCGAAGCGATCGGGTCCGGGAGCGCCGCTTTACGACTTTCCCTCGCTGCCCGCCCAGCTCGACAAGGCGGGCCTTTCCTGGGGCAACTACGGCGGCTACGCATTCGACTTCCTCAAGTACACCAAGGGCAAGCAGAAGCCCTCGTCCCAGTTCGCGATCGACGCCGCCGCCGGCAAGCTGCCCACGGTCTCCTGGGTCTACGGCCCGCAAGGGCTCAGCGAGCATCCGGTGGACGACGTCACCAAAGGGATGCAGTGGACGGTCGACCAGGTCAGCGCCATCGTCAAGGGTGGACTCTGGCCCCAGGCGGCGGTCTTCATCACCTGGGACGACTGGGGCGGCTGGTACGACCATCTGGATCCACCCGAGGTCGAGAAATGGACCGACGGGACCCAGTTTCGATATGGCGGGCGCGTGCCCTGCCTCGTGCTCAGCCCCTACGCGAAGTCAGGGTTCGTCTCGCACGCGCTCCACTCGCATGTGAGCCTGGTCCGCTTCTGCGAGGACCAGTTCGGCCTCCCCTCGCTCAACGCGCGGACCGCCGGTGCCGACGGGATGGCGGACTGCTTCGACTTCAAGCAGAAGCCGCTGCCACCACCGGCGCCCTAACGGGCGCGGCGGCGTTGGCGGCTCATGAAGCCGGGGCAGCCGCCAGCTGCGCGAGGTCGACCGACGGGTCCTCGAGGGCTGCCGGGTCGACCCGGCGCCGGCCCTGGATCAGGGCGGCAGCGGCCTCGTTCGTCTTGCCGTCGTTCACCGAGAGGACCGCATCGACGAGTCCGCTGTTGAGATAGAAGACCGAGAAGTTCAGTGCTTCGCGGTCGCCCCGCCAGACGAGTTGGGCTGAGCCCGACGCCTGGCCCCGGTACTCGAGGCTGACGTCGTACTGGTCCGACCAGAAATAGGGAAGCGTCGAGTACGGCGTGGGTTCGCGCGCGATCGAGGTGGCGGCTCCGCGGCCCTGTCCCTTGGCCACCTCCCAGTGCTCGACGCGGATGGCGCGGCCCAGGACCGGGTGCTGATGGACGGCGATGTCCCCGGCGCAGTAGACGCCGTCAGCCGCTTTGAGCCCCTCGTCGACGGCGACGCCGCCGGACTCGATGCGCAGGCCCAGGGCCGTGGCCAGCTCGACGTTCGGATCGATGCCCACACCGAGCAGCGCGAGGTCGGCCTCCTGGCGGCTCCCGTCGCTCAGAGTCACGCCCACCAGCCGCGCACCGTTCAGGTGCCACTCCTTGACCTTGGTGCCGGTCTTCACGTCCACGCCCTTGGAGCTGTGGATGCCGGCGTAGACCCTGCCCACGTCCTCACCGAGAGCGCCGGCCAGCGGAACCGGCGCCGCCTCCACCATCAGCACGTCCTTGCCCAGAATCCGCGCCGAGGCGCCGGCTTCGGCGCCGATGAAACCCGCGCCGACGACGAGCACGCGCGAACTGGACTGGATCCCAGCGCGAAGCGCCTGGCAGTCGCGGAGGGAGCGAAGCGTGAAGACGTTGCCGGCGCGAGGGGCGTCGGGAAGCCGGCGCGGCGTTCCCCCGGTGGCGAGGATGAGCGTGTCGAAAGAGACCTCAGGCGCGCTGCCGAGCTGCAGCCGCCGCTCGGCGAGCGACCCGCCCGTGACGCGCTGCTGCAGACGCAGCTCGATCCTGTTCTCCGGGTATTCGCCCTCGTCATGCAGGTAGACCTTGGCCTGCTCGATCTCGCCTCGCAGGAACTCTTTGGAAAGGTAAGGCCGGTCGTAAGGGCGGTCGGCGTCGGCGCTCAAGATCACCACTTCGCCGTCGAAGCCCTTCTTGCGGAGACTGAACGCGGCGGCGTCGCCGGCGCCACCTCCACCCACGATCACCACGCGTTTAGGGGACATCCTGAACCTCCTGATTGCAGTTTTTACCTTTCCTCACCTGCTACAGTCTCCCCCCACCGGTCGGAATGACCGGTGTGCTGGGGGATGAAATGAGAGACGGGTCGGGTGCCGGTGCCATCCTGGCTGGGGTCGACTCTTTGGCGCGCGGCATCCAGGACCACCCGCGGTGGCCGGGCCGGGACACGCGGCGCCGGATCGCCGAGCTTGAGGAGCAGATGGCGACTCTGCGCGCCGCCGCCGCCTCGCTCCAGGCCGCGATCGCCGAGCACGCCTCTCATGAAGACGTGGCCACGGCGCGCGCCATGCTCGACCTCGCCCGCTCGCTGGCCCGCGTGACGAAGCCCAGGGAGGTCGCCGACCGGCTGGCCGAGGCGGTGCCCGGGATCGCGGGCGTCGAGCGGGCCTCGGTCTGGTTCTGGGACCCCAAAGGCGGGGTGCTGCGCGGCCAGGCCGTCAATGGGTATGGAAACGAGGTCGCCGAGATCTTCGTCGGCCTCGAGATCAAGCCCGAGCACACCCCGGAGCTGGAGCGGATGGTCACAGAGCCGCAGCCGCGCTTTTACAGCGCCGAGACGGAGGATCCCTTCGTGAGGGCCATGTTCGCCGCGGGCGGATCTGCCGGCGCCTTCCTGGTCCCGATCGTCGAGGGCGGTACCTTCGTCGGCCTGATCTCAGTCGACAGCACCGGCGAGCAGCCGATCCGGGTCGACGAGGCCGCCCGTGAGCGCCTGAACGGGGTGGCCGAGCAGGCCGCCGCGGCACTGAAGAACGTGCGACTGGTGCATGACTTGAAGCGGAGCGAAGAGCGGGTCCGTCACCAGGCCTACCATGACCCGCTGACCGGCTTGCCCAACCGGCTCTTGTTCGAAGACCGGCTGGAGGCCGCCGTCGCCAGCGCTCGCCGCCACCAGCACCGCCTGGCCCTCATGTTCGTGGACATCGACCGTTTCAAGTCGGTCAACGACAGCCACGGACACCAGGCCGGCAACAGCCTGCTCCAGCAGGTCGCCAAACGCCTAAGAGACTGCGTTCGCGAAGAGGACACCGTGGCCCGCGTTGGTGGCGACGAGTTCACCGTGCTGCTACCTCGGCTGACCCGGGTCTCCGACTCGGTCACCGTCGCGCGAACCATTCGCGATTCCTTCCAGGAGCCATTCAAGGTGGGCGCGGTCGCGGTCCAGGTTTCGCTCAGCATCGGCGTCGGCGTTTTTCCCGACGACGGCGACACCAGCGACCTGCTGCTTAAGATCTCCGACCAGGCTATGTACCGCGTCAAGGAGAAGGGGCGGGACGGCTTCCGCTTCCACGTCGAGCGCGCAGAAGTCTAGTCGGCGCATTAGAGTCCCGTTTCGTGTCCGGTAGGACCGACCTGGTCATCTTCGGCGCGTCGGGCGACCTCGCCCGCCGCAAGATCCTGCCCGCTCTCCGGGGCCTCGACGACGGCGAGCTCCGCGTGATCGGCGCCGGGCGTTCCGACATTCAGGAGGAGGCTTTCCGCAAGGTCGTCGCCGAGACTAGCGGCAGCGAGGCGCTGGCCGCCACCGCCGACTGGGTGCAGCTCGACTACGCGGTTCCCGAGACGTACCGCCGGCTCAAAGAGGAGCTGGCGGACGACAGGTCCGTGATCTTTTATCTCGCCACGCCGCCCCAGACCTTCTCGTCGATCCTGCAGGGACTGACCGAGTCGGGGCTCTCGGGTAAGGACGGCCGCGACCACCGGGTGGTGATGGAGAAGCCGCTCGGCCAGGATGCCGAGTCGGCACGCCGGCTCAACGCCCAGCTGGCCGAGCTTTTCAACGAGGACCAGGTCTACCGGATCGACCACTACCTGGCCAAGGACACGGTGCAGAACGTGCTCGCGTTCCGCTTCAGCAACTCCATCTTCGAGCCGGTGTGGAACCGCTCGGCAGTCCAATCCATCCAGATCACCGCCGCGGAAGAGATCGGGATCGAGCAGCGCGCGGGCTACTACGACCGCATCGGCGCGGTCCGGGACATGGTCCAGAACCACGTCCTGCAGGTGCTCGCGCTGGTCTCCATGGAGCCGCCGGCCACCTTCGACCCGGTGGATATCCGCCGGGCTAAGCACGAGCTCCTGCGCTCGGTCGACCCGATCCGGGCCGAGCAGGCAGTGCGCGGCCAGTACGAGGGCTACCTGCAAGAACACGGAGTCGACGATGACTCCCGCCGCGAGACGTACGCCGCTGCCCGGCTTTCGATCCACAACTGGCGCTGGGACGGGGTGCCCATCTTCATCCGGACCGGCAAGGCGCTGCGCCGGCAGCTGACCGAGGTCGTGGTGCGCTGGCGTGACGCGCCTCACCTGAAGGTCGGCGGCCACCTGCAGCGGCCGATCCCCACCCTGCTCGTCATGCGGTTCCAACCCAATGAGGGGATCACCCTCCGGATCGGCGCCAAGCGGCCGGGCCCGCGGTTCGAGATGGTGCCGGCCGGAATGACCCTGGAGTACAAGCGGCTGGCCCGGGCGCCCCTCCCGGACGCTTACGAGAACGTGCTCAGCGAGATCATGGCGGGCGGCCACACCGCGTTTCCGGGCGGCAAGGAGATCGAGCGCTCCTGGGAGATCGTGGATCCGTTGATCCAGGCCTGGGAGTCGGAAGGCCACCCCGAGACTTATTCGAAAGGTTCCTGGGGGCCTCAGGCGGCAGAGGACCTGGTCACCTCGGGGGGTGGCGGGCGCTGGATCAGCTCAGGAGACGAACCGGGCACGGGGTGAACCCCAGAGCTGGGCCGGCTGGGGCGCCTAGGCCGCAGTCCGGCGAGGACGGCCCCTGGAACGCACCCAAAGGTGCGTGAGGACGGCCCCCGGAGCCGGCGTTCCAGGCATCGGCGTTCCAGGCGACCCAGATCGGCCCTTCACTTCGTGACCGGTTCGTCCAGAACCGGGCACGGGGTGATCCGGCCGCGCCAGCGGCCCTGGCGCCGGGGATAATGCCGCGAATGCTGGAGCAGCTTCGCAGCCTGCTGCCGCCACACAGCCTGCTCGGGCGGGTGCGCTGGCTCTTCCTCGTGCTCGCGCTCTTCAACGTCGTGACCGCGATCCTGATCCTCGCCCTGACCGGAACCGGGCTGCCCCTCCTGCAGGCGCTCGGCGCGGGCGCCCTCCTGTTCGCGGGCGGTCTCTGGGTCCGCGGTTACCACAGCGGCAGCTTCCCGCTCCTCTTCGACCTCGTGGTGGGACTGGTCCTCCTCGTGCTCGTGCTGGGCGCCGGCGAAGTCCAGGGGATCATCGGTCTCTTTTACGCCGGGCTCCTCCTGCGCTCGCTTTACGGGACGCGGACGCGCGTGGCAATCGCCACTGGCGTCTACCTCGGCGCCTTCTTGGCCTCGGTCGAGGCGGTCTCGCACTGGAACCTGGCCGTCCTCGTCTCCGCGGCCTATGCCGACCACGTGGTCGCGATGCCCGTCATCGCCGGTCTCCTGCACCTGATCTCGACGACGCTGAGCGGCCAGGACCTGGCCGTCCACCGGCAGAGCGCCTTGAGCCGTGCCGGCACCGCGCTGGTGGCGGCCGACGACCGTGCCCAGGTCTACCAGGCGGTTCGCGAAGCCCTGGAAGGCGTCACCTGGGAGATGGAAAAGCCCTACGCCTGGATGACTCTGGGCAGCGCCTCGGAGCAGACGGTCGTGGCCGCGATCGGCGCCTACGAGGGCGACGTCGTGGGTCGCCGGATCCAGCTCGCCGACCTGCCGTTGCGGGCGCGGGAAGCGATCATCGGGCACGAGCACCTCGAGATCACTCCGGTCGATCCCAACGCGGTCCGGCGCGCGATCGGCCTGGGCCTGGACCTGGCGGACCTCAGCATCGTGCCGATCAAGGCCGGCGAAAGCGTGCGCGGGACCCTCGCCGTCGCGGCCGCCATCTCGGTGCCCGCTGGAGTCAAGGAGTCGCTGCTCGCGCTCAGCGCCGAGGTTGCGCTGGCGCTCGAGCGGACAGAGATGTCGGAACGTCTGAAGCGCAGCGAGGAAAGGTTCCGTTCGCTGGTTCAGAACTCGTCAGACCTGATCATGGTGCTCGACCTCTCCGGCGTCATCACCTACGCCAGCCCGGCCATGGAGCGGATCCTCGGTTACGACCCCGAGCGGCTGCTGGGATCTGGCCTGGTCGCGCTCCTCGACCAGACGGAGGCCGCCGACGTCCTCATGCGCTGCCTGGGCGGGGACCGGGAGTCAGCATCGCGGGCCGCGGTCCAGTGCCGGATGCGGCGCCGCGACGGCTCCTGGCGTTTTGTCGAGATGACGCCGGGTGACCTCCTGGAGGGAGGCGAGAAGACTGGCGTGGTCTTGAACGCCCGTGACATCACCGACCGCAAGACGCTCGAGGAGGCCCTCCGGCACCAGGCTTTCCACGACCCGCTGACGGGCCTGGCGAACCGTCAGCTCTTCCACGACCGGGTCGCGCAAGCGCTGGCGCGGGCCAGCCGGCGCCGCGACCGGGCTGCCGTCCTCTACGTGGACCTGGACGACTTCAAGCTGGTCAACGACAGCCTCGGGCACGCGGCCGGGGACAAGCTCCTGGCCGAGGTGGCGCTGCGCATCAACTCCTGCCTTCGCACGGGCGACACGGCCGCCCGCCTGGGCGGCGACGAGTTCGCCGTGCTGCTGGAGGGCAACCCCAGCCTTGACGACGCCTCCAGCGTGGCCCAGCGCATCCTGGCCATCCTGGCCGAGCCGTTCGCGGTGGGCGGCAGCCGGGTGCTGGTCGGGGCCAGCGTGGGCGTGGCGCTGAGCGGCGACTCCGAGATCAGCGGAGACAACCTCCTGCGCCAGGCCGACGTCGCCATGTACACCGCGAAGGGCAGCGGCAAAGGCCGCTACGAGGTGTTCCAGCCGACGATGGGCGAGACCGTCGCGCAGCGCGTGCGGCTGGATGGCGACCTCCGCCGCGCCCTCGACCGCGACGAGCTGGCGCTCCATTACCAGCCCATCGTCCAGGTCGAGTCCGGCCGCTACGCCGGGGTCGAGGCGCTGGTGCGCTGGCGCCATCCGACACGCGGCACGCTGGCGCCCGCCGACTTCCTTTTCGCCGCGGAGCAGAGCGGGCTGATCCTCGACATCGGCCGCTGGGTCCTGCGGACCGCCTGCCGGCAGCTGGTCCAGTGGCTCGCCGAGCGACCCGAGGAGGCGCCAGACTGGATGGCCGTAAACATCTCCCAGCGCGAGGTGCAGAGCGCCGACCTGGTGGAGGAGGTCGCGGCCGCCCTCGCCGAAACGGGCCTACCGGCGGGCCGCCTGGTGCTGGAGACGACCGAGGCCGGCGTCTTGCCCAACCTGCAGCTGTCTCTCGACCGCCTGGCGCGGCTGGCTGGCTCTGGAGTCAGGCTGGCCATCGACGACTTCGGGAGCGGCTACTCGTCGCTGGCCTACCTGCGCCGGTACCCGGTCCACCAGCTCAAGATCGACAGGTCATTCCTTCACCAGGAGCGCGGCGAGTCGGAGGACCTGTCTCTGGTTCGTGGCATGGTCAGGCTCGGCGGTGAGCTCGGGCTGGACGTCGTGGTCGAGGGTGTCGAAAAGGCCTGGCAGCTGGCCCGCCTGCGGCGGCGGCCGCATCTGTACGCGCAGGGCTTCCTCTACTCGCGCCCGGTCCCCGCTGAGGACTTCGAACGCCTGCTGCTGAGCCGGCCGAAGGCAGTTACGGAACCTCCGGCAGCGCGTCGTCAGACCAGCTGAGCTCACCGATCGTCACCGCCAGGTGAGCCATCGGCCCGCCCGAGCCGGCGCCATGCCAGTGGCGCTTGCCGGGAACCGTCACGGAAGTATCACCAGCCGCGAGCTGCTCGATCAGACCACCCTCGACTTGGGTCAGCCCGTCGCCTTCCACCACGTGCAGGACCTGGCCGCCGGAGTGGCTGTGCCAGTGGGTGCGGGCGCCCGGCTGGAAGCGCACGAAGCTGACCCGGACGCCGATCGCGTCAGGCTGCTCATGGAGGGGACGCTGCTCGGCGTCTCCGGTGAATTTGCCCTGGGGCGGCCGCCGCTCGCCCGACATGTGCTGCCCGCGCTTGATCACCATGCAAGAAAAATACGGTTCCCTGACTCGGCGTTGGTGGCGGGCAGCCTTCTAACGGAGGCCGAAGAGGCCGAAGACGGCGAGGAAGAGGACGACTGCCGAACCGGCCAGCCAGGCGAACCCCTCCGCCGCCGACTGGACCTGGGCGGCGCGCCGGCGCCTCTGAAGCCGCTGCAGGCGCTCTTCCCGGCTCAGCGCACCGGGCCTCGCCGCCTCCCTGAGGATCCCGACCAGAAAGTCTTGCCTAACAGCCATGTCCTCGATTTGACCTCTTTAGATTGTTGGTACGTTTGGAAGGTGGGCTTGGCCCAAAACTTGATAGTTAGAGTACCACATTAAAAGTCGGTGCGTAGTCAATAGGCGGAGAGGCCGTCGAAGCGCAATCGGCGGTGTATAGGATCTTCACAGGAATGTTGTCAGGCGGTTTTCTCCTGACCCATAACGTGCATTCCGGTCAGGAGTCGTTTGGAGCCCAGGAACCCGCCCGCCCGCATCCTTCGTCGAGCAGCCCTGCTGCTGGTCATCGCTGCCTTCCTGTCCATCCCCGGCCAGGTGTTCAGGCCTGCTCCTGCGCGAGCCCACGCTGTGCCTGGCCCGGTTGAGGTAGGCACCAGCTTCAGCCCGCTCCGGGCGGCCGCCCTCGGCCTCGACTACCAGGCGGCCTTCCTGCGGCTGGAGGCGATGCATTTCCGGGTTATCCGGCTCTCCACCTACTGGGACCAGGCCGACCTCTCGGCGACCGACCAGCTCGACTGGATGATGCAGGAGGCGAACCGGGCCCGGCAACCGGTCGTGCTGGCGATCGGCATGAAGGGCCTCGGCTGGCCGGAGTTCTTCATCCCGCCCGCTTACCAGCCGGTGGGCATCGGCGATGGTGAGGACGTCTCCAGGGACGCCCAGCTCCGCGACGCCACCCTGGCTTTCGTCCGCGACATGGTCGACCGCTACCGGTTGAATCCGGCCCTGGTCGCCTGGCAGGTGGAAAACGAGCCCTTCAACCGCTCGGGCCCGCATCGCTGGTGGATCGGGCGCGACTTCCTGCTCCAGGAGGTCGCCGCTTTGAAGCAGCTCGACAACCGGCCGGTCATCGTGAACGCCTTCGGGCACTTCGACATGGGCATGGACGCCGCCTCCAACCGGAACGGCTTCGACCTCCGCGCGCTGCTCGGCTTCGACGCCGACAGCGCCGAGCGGCAGAGCCTTTCCGCGCTGGCTCCGGGCGACATCCTCGGCCTGGACACTTACACGGACATCGGCTACAAGAACTGGCTCGGACTGCCGGCGATCAGCCGGGCGGGATCGGACTGGGCCGACGTGATCGGCCGCTGGCGGCGGACGGCGTCCGGCCAGGGCAAGCGAGCCTGGGTGACCGAGATGCAGGCCGAGCCGTGGGAGGCCAACCGCGACGACTACCTGAACGCCCGCAGCACCGGCCCGCAGGACATCGGCCGCCGTTTCACGGCGCTCCGCGAGCAGGGCTTCCCGGTGATCCTGCTCTGGGGCAGCGAGTACTGGCTGTACCGTGCGCAGATCGGCGACCCGAGCTGGCTGGTGGCCGTTCAGAAGCTCACCGGCGCGGACGCCCAGCCAACCCCGGCTTCTTAATCCAGCTGGACGGTTTCTTAATCCAAATGGAGCGACTCCGCCGGCCCGCTGCCCAGCGCGGCCGGGCGACTGAGCGGAAACGGCCTGTGTTTCTTAACAACTGCGCTCTCGGTTTGTGTTCGGGCCTGCCTAGCCTCCGGCCCAAGGTGATCGAACACCTGGTCTGCTGGCTCCTGCATCGGCGCCAGCGAGAGATCCTGATTCCGGGCATTCTGCCGTACGGCTTTGACGCGGTGGTGTTCTGCTCGCGCTGCGACAAGTTCCGAGGACGCGGTCTGCAAGTCCTCGACTTGAGCCGCCCCGCCGGCCGCCTCGGCGCCCACTAAACACGAGGCTATCTTCGGGAACCGCCGGCCGCGGCCGGTGTAAGAACTCGGCGTAAGAGTTCGCTTCGGTGGAGGGCCGTCCACTGGACGAGTCAGAGCTGGTAGCGAAGGCCCGGCGCGGCGACGTGCGGGCTTACGAGGAGTTGGTGCGCCTGTATTCGCAAGTCGCGTTTCGGCTCGCCTACCTCGTCACTGGTTCCGCGCCTGACGCTGAGGAGGCGGCGCAGGACGGCTTCTTCAAGGCCTACCGGGCGCTCGGGCGCTTCCGCGAGGGCGCCCCGTTTCGGCCCTGGCTGCTCCAGATCGTCGCCAACGAGTCGCGCAACCGGCGCCGATCGGCGGGCCGCCGCCTGCACTTGCAGGCCCGCGTCGAGGTGGCTGAACGCCTCGGGGATGCGGCCCTGTCCCCGGAGGCCGAGGCTCTGGCGGCGGAGGAGCGCCGGGCGCTCCTCCACGCTCTCGGGCAGCTGGGCGAGGCGGACCGCCTGGTGATCTCCTGCCGCTACTTCCTGGACCTCTCCGGCGAGGAGACGGCGGCCGCTTTGGGCTGCGCGGAGGGCACTGTCAAATCGCGTCTCTCGCGCGCGCTCGAGCGCCTCCGGGAGCGGATGGTGGCGCATGCCTGAGCTCGAGCAGCAGCTGGCCCGCCTGGGCACGGAAATCGACTTTCCGCCCACGCCGGATCTGGCGCGGGCCGTCCGCGCTCACCTGGAGCCGCGCCCGCGGCTAAGCTGGCGGCTGGCCCTGGCGGCGGCGCTGGTGCTGGTCGCTCTCGGCGCCGGCCTGGTCGCCGTCCCGCCCGTGCGGGACACCGTGGCCGGCTGGCTCGGGTTGAAGAACGTGACGATCGAACGGGTCAAGGTCCTGCCCAGTCCCCAGCCGAGCCCCATCCCGCCCCCGGGCAGGCTGGTCAGCCTCGCCGAGGCGGAGCGGGCTGTCTCTTTCACGGTGCGGCCGCCGCGCGCCCTCGGCAGCCCCGACCGGGTCTACCTACAGAGCGATCCACCGGCTGGAGGCGAGGTGACTCTTGACTACGGCCCGATAAGCGTCTCGGAGTTCCGGGGCCAGCCCTACCTCGGCAAGATCCTCGGTCCGGGAACCAGGGTGGAACCGGTGACCGTCAATGGCAACACCGGCGCCTGGATCTCAGGCGAGGCCCACGATTTCTTTTACACCGACACGCGCGGCATGGCCCAGACACAAACCCTGCGGCCCGCCGGCAGCGTCCTGCTCTGGGAAGAGGGAGGGCTGATCTTGCGCGTCGAAGGCGCCGCCACCAAGGAGCGAGCGCTGGCCATCGCGACATCTCTGGAACCGTGACGCGCCGCCGCTTGTAACAGGGGTGGAGGTGGCAAGGATGCGTAAGTTCCGGTTGGCGTTGTGCGTGCTCCTGTTGGCGGGGTGCTCCTGGTCGTCAGCTCCGCATAGCGGCTCGGTGGCCACGTCCTCCAACCGGCTCCTGGTAGAGCTGGCCGGAGGCGGCTACGCGACTGTCGACCTTGCCGCGCAGAAGGTCATCCAGCTGGGCGGCGGCGTTCCCGCGCCCGACGGGCGGCTGCTGTACACAGCCCACCGGTCTGGGGAATCGACGGAGATCGACGCCCTTTCCACGTCGACCGGCGACTTCGTGCCTCGGACTGCGCTCGGCCGCGATTACTTGCCGATCTTGCCCGCCAACGGTCCCGGTGGCATCTCCGCAAACGGGGCGTTCCTGGTCCTGGCGCCGGCCTCTCCGACGCCCGGAATGGCTGAATACGCCGTGCTCGACGTTCGTTCCGCGACGCCACCGCGCTTCGTCAGCCTGCGCGGCAGGTTCGAGTACGACGCCATCTCCGACGACGGCAACAACCTCTACCTTGTCGAGCAGCTCGGCGGTAGCGCCTATCACGTGCGCCTCGTCGATGTGCAGACGAACCGGCTGGACCCGCGGCTGATCACCGACAAAGGCGCTCCCCAACTCGGCCTGGCTCCGATGTACGGCACGCGCCAGGCGAGCGCCGCGATCCTCGACACGGTCTTCAGCCTCTACGTCGGCATGACGCATCCGTTCATCCACGTCCTCAGCACCAGCGCGACCTTTGCCCACTGCATCGACCTCCCGCCGATCTCAACCCCAGTTCAGGGCGGCTGGTCACTGGCGTTATCTCCTGGCGGGGCCTCCCTCTATGCGGTCAACCCGGCAGTTGGCCTGATCGCCAAGATCAATGTCGACAAGCTGTCGATCGAGCGGACTATGAGCTTCCGCCTCCCAGACAGCGGGCCGGCTGCCGGCTCGCAGACGGCCGCCTTGGCAAAGGGCGAGCTCGGAGCGGCTGCCGTCTCGCCTGACTCCCGGACCCTTTATGTACCGCTCGGCCACGGCTATGCGGAGTTCGACGCGGCCACTCTGGTGCCGCGTCGCGTCCTCCTGCCGGAGGCCTACGTGCGGAGCCTAGTCCCGACGCCTGACGGACGCTCGCTCTTCGCCACTTTGCTCGGGGGTGGAGGCCTGGTCCGGATCGATACTGGCTCCGGCCGGGTGGCTCAGCGCTATCCCTGGGTGGCCGACCCGGACCGGATTCTCCGTGTCCTCTCAGCCTGAAGCCGACCAGCCGCGCCAGCTGACGACGCTGATCGCGATCACCGCCCCGTTCGGCTGCCGGTCGCGGTACTGGGCGTACTTTTCCAGGAGCGCCGCCAGGCCGCGCTCTCGCTCCGCGCCTTCTTCGAGCACGGCGCCGTGGCCGCGCGCCCGCACCCACCAGAGGCGCGTCCAGTCCTCCTCGTAGTGGTCGACGAGCAGCTCGACCGCGGGGTTGGAACGGATGTTTTCGAGCCGGCGCAGGCGGGTCGTTGCTTTGGGCTTCTGGTCGACAGCTGAGTAGATGACTTCGTCCACCAGCGCGAAGCAGACCGGCACCAGGTGGGGCCGGCCTGACTGGTCAACCGTGGCCAGCCGGGCGACCCTTGCGGAGGCGACCAGCCGTGTCATGTCCTGCTCGTTCATGCCTGCCGAATTGTTCAGTGTGTAACCTGCGCGCGTACAAACTCGAATGAGGCCGCTGATCGCCGCTCGGTCGGAGGCTAGCTGAGATTGGAAGAAGAAGGCCGCGTCGTCGAACTTCCGGCCGCACCCTCTGCGGACGCCGTCGAAACCGCGCTCGGTGAGCTCGACGTGGTCTACGCCTTCGTCTTCAACCGGGTCGGCAACCGTCCCGACGCCGAAGACCTGACCCAGCAGGTGGCGATGAAGGCCATCCCTCGGCTCCGCCAAGGCGCCAGCGCGATTTCGATTCGCGCTTACCTGTTCGCGACCGCGCGTTCGGTCCTGGCCTCTTTCTGGGCGGCCAAGTTCGGGCTCGCTGAGGAGGAGCTGCTGGAGGGCATGGGAGCCGCGACCGGGGTCGCGCCGGCGGCGACCGAGTCCACGGACGCCGCCGCCCGGGCCACCCGGATCCTGGCCGCGCTGCCCGACAACTACCGCCGCGTCCTCGAGCTCCGTTTCCTCCGCGGGTACTCGATCAAGGAGGTCGCCGCCGAGCTGCGGGCGACGCCGGGCAGCATCAAGGTCATGCAGCTGCGGGCACTGAGAGCGGCCGCGAGGATTCCGTTCGATGCCTGAAGACATGGAAGAGCGCGTCAATCGCGTCGTCGAGGACCTGCTCCGGGGGCGTCGCCCCCGGATCCGCGCGCGTGACGCCGCCGAGCGAGAGGCGATCATGACTGCCGCCGTCCTGGCAGCCGGGCAGGAGGCCCATCCGCGGATGTCGCCCGAGCTGCGCCGGCGCCTGGCGGCGCTGGTCGCCGGTGGGGAGCCGCGCCGCGTCGATCGCCGGACGGCGCTGGCGGCGGTGGCGGGCCTGGCGGTCGGCGCGCTGGGAGCGGTGGGTCTCGACAGGTTGGGTGTGAAGCCTGGCCCCACGCCCACCCTAGCGCCGGTGCCCGCCGGCGTGGTCAAAGCGGGGCCGGTCCGCTGGGTCCCGGTCGCCGCCATGGCCGACCTCCGCGAGGGCGAGCCGGTGCGCATCGTGGCGGGCAGCGTGAGCGCCTGGCTGACGCGCCGCGGCGAGAGCGTCACGGCGGTCTCCACGCTCTGCTCGCACTGGCCTTGCGTGCTCAACTTCCAGGCCCAGGCTTCCACGCTCAGGTGCCCCTGCCACACGGGCGCCAGCTTCGCGATGGACGGCGCCCCGTTGAGCGACTCCTACCCGGAGTTGAAGCCCCTCGACAAGTACGCGGTCAGGGTCGAGAACGGCATCGTCCTGGTGATGGGAACATGACGCCAGCCGATCGCCACCACCGGCTGCTCATGCTCGATCGTTGCCTGGTGGTTCTGGAGGAGGCCCTGGAACGCGGCCAGGTGCGGGTCGACGCCCGGCTCGGCCTGCAGCTCCGGGAGCTGCTCGGGGAGAGCGGCCTCGTAGCCGGCCACCGTCTGGAAGGACGGCGGGTGGAGCGGGTCCTCGACGACATCTTCGCGCTCCAGGAGGAGATGACCGGCCAGGCCTCCTGAGGCGGCCCGCGCAGGCCAGCCGCCGAGCCCGACCATAATCGGAGGCGGATTGGCCGCAGGGATGCGTGTACTGGACACCCTCACCGGGCGGCATCTGCCCCTGCCGCTCTCCGAGGGGCCCGGCGGCAAGGAGCTGAAGCTCTACGTCTGCGGCGTGACACCCTACGACTCCGGCCACCTGGGCCACGCCTTCACCTTCTGCGTCTTCGACGTTCTGGTGCGTTGGGTGGAGTCGAAAGGGATCCCCGTCCGCTACGTCCAGAACGTGACCGACGTGGACGACCCTCTCTTCGCTCGGGCTCGGGGCGACGGCATCTCCTGGCAGGAGCTCGCCGAGCGGGAGGAGGCCGCCTTTGTTCAGGACATGAGCGTTTTGGGCTGGCGAGCGCCCGACGTGATGCCTCGCGTGAGTGACGAGATGCAGGGAATCCGGGCGGCGGCCGAAGGCCTAGCCGAGCGGGGCTTCGCCTACCCCGCCGCCGATGGCAGCCTTTACTTCGAAGCCGCCCGCTACCCCGGCTTCGGCCGGCTTTCCCGGCGGTCGCGCCGCTCGATGCTGCGCAGGCTGCGCGAGGAGGAGCTGCTGGGCCAGGTCGGGCCTGGCGCCAAGCGCGACTGGCTCGACTTCCCGCTCTGGCGCCCATCTGGAGCCGGCGAGCCCAGCTGGCCGTCGCGGTTTGGACCCGGTCGCCCGGGCTGGCACATCGAGTGTTCGGCGATGTCGATGCGCTACCTGGGCGAGCAGGTCGACGTTCACGGCGGCGGTCGCGACCTGATCTTCAGCCACCACGAGTCGGAGCGGGCGCAGAGCGAGTCGCTGACCGGCTGCGTGCCTTTCGCCCGGGCCTGGCTGCACACGGGGATGGTTCGCTACCAGGGCCACAAGATGAGCAAGTCACTCGGGAACCTGGTCGTGGTCAAGGACACGCTGCGGGTGGCCTCGCCGGCCGCCGTCCGGCTCTACCTCCTCTCCCACCGGTACCGCCGGGACTGGGAGTTTCGCTGGCCGGCGCTGGAACGGTTCGAGAGACTCGTCGCGCGGATCCGAGGGATGCGCGGGTCGGGTCGCTCACCGAGCGCGCTGGCTGAGTTCCGCGCCGCCCTCGACGCCGACCTCGACGCGCCCCGGGCTCTCCGCGCGCTCCGCTCAGCGGTCGCGGCCGGAGACCGCCGGGGCGTGGAGGACATGCTCAGCATCCTGGCCGGAACGGCAGCGCTGGAGCCCGAGCCAGCTAGCTGACGGGCTCCAGGTAGGCTCCGCAGTTGGGGCACTCCATCTCCACCTCGATGACAGGCACTGCCGTTTCGCAGACCGGGCAGAGCACGTCGAGGAGCGCCGGCGCGACATCCTCCTCGGCGTCGGCGGCCATCTCGGCGGGCACCAGCCCGAGGTCCAGGGCGGGCGCGCCGCAGCCCACGCAAATGAAGCCTGGCTGGAGGAAGCGGTGGCTCTCATAGGCGCCGGCGGCGTCGACGTCCACCTCCGCCTGAAGAGACTGGAAGATGCCGGCGCCGCACCGGTTGGAACAGACGAGCCACATCCCATCCCACCTTACGCCGTGTGAAAAACTCCACGCCGTGCGCGGCTTCCTGCTCGGTCTGTTCTTGATCCCGCTGGCCGTGATCGCGCTGCTCTCGATCCGGCCGGGCGGCTTGCGCCAGCAGCTCAGCCACGCCGGCCGGCGTCTGCGGCTGGCGATCCTGCTGGCGGGAGCCTACCTGGCGGGCTCCCTGGGCGCCCGGATCTTCCTGCCGCAGGGCAGCCTCGTCACCGAGTACGGCCTTCCGGTCCTGGCGCTGGTTCTGGCCGGATTGTTCGTGGTGCTGGGACAGGACCAGGCTTGAGCCGCAGCCGGAAGGCAACGACCGCCAGGCCGGCCAGCGGCAGCAGGGCCAGCACCAGCCAGGACTGGCGGCCGCCGACCAGCGCGCCCAGCAGCGAGCCGGAGCCGGCCCCCGCGGCGAACCCCGTGAAGATGAGCCCGAAAGCCGAGTTAGGGGCGTCCGGCGCCGCGTCGGCCGCCAGCCTCGAGACGACTCCGGCCGGGGCGCCGAAGGCGGCGCCGGCCACCAGCGCGGTCGCCACCAGCAGCAGCGAGCCGCTCGCCGCGAAGAGCAGTCCGGCGGCGGCCAGGTCGACCAGCAGGAAGGCGGCCAGCACCCGGTCGACTCCGAAGCGGTCGGAGGCGGCTCCCGCCCCGAGGCGGCCCGCCGCATTGCCCAGCGCGACGGCGGTGATGGCGGCGGTCGCGACCGCGGCGGCGAGCGCCAGCCCGCGTGCGAAGGTGGACATGTACACGAACGCCCAGCTGCCGAGCGGCGTAGCCGCGAGCTCGAGCAGGATCGCG
>CATPBK010000121.1 GCA_955652705.1 Candidatus Dormiibacterota bacterium
AACCCGAGCCCTCCGCACCTGTCTGGCCTCGATTGCCCGCCTTCAAAGCTTTTGCTGTCGCTATGTCGCACCTCGGGATGGTGGCTGGATCCGGCGGCGTGCCGCAAGTTCCCGCAGCGCCAGTACGAATATCGCCACGACTGAGGCGAGGGCGAGGAGTTCGTAGGCGGCCCACCCGGGCTCCAGACTTCCGGGGGCGACAACGTGCAGGCTGTGTGGCTCTCCCAGGAAGCCGATCGCGTCCAGGACGCTGAGGACGATAAGCCCAACGCAGCCGATGATGCCGACCCTGCCCCGGATGGCAGCCAGCAGACCCGCCAGGACGAGCAGCACCAGGAAAAGGACGGGCGGCGACTCGGCCGTTCCGCCGCCTAGGACGAAGTCTCGCGCCACGTTGTTCGGGTCTCCCTGCCCGCCGAAGCCGTAGGCCAGTCGCTGCTGGATGGCGAGCACTGCGCCCACGATTTGCAGGATCACGCTCGCCAGGACTGCAATCACGAGTCGGCTCAGCCGCATGATGCCAGGTTAGCGACCGCGATACCCATAGAGGCCGCTGCGTCTGGACCGTGAGGTCCCGGATTCGAATCCCGGGCCGCTGACCAGCTCCCTTCTTTCATATAGGCTTCGTCGTCTCTTAAGAAACCCACGTCTGCGCGCATCATGGTCGCGTGCATCGCGGTCCCAGTGAGACTGCAGACAGGCTTGAGTGGGACTTCAAGCAGCTTTTGGCGCTTGGTGGCGTGCACTATGTCTTGCGACATGGGTGAACTATGTCCTGAACTCAGACACCCTCGGTCCACGACCGCAACTGTAGTGGCCCACTACGCGACGCTTGGATCTAGCGGCCTGGCGCGATCGGGGAGAATTGCGAGCGGGCTTCTATCGTCTGGCAGTTTGTTGGTGGCGCGTCGACGACTCGCAGACGACGCTAAGGGAGGACGCTGGACGTCGCCTGGATTGCGTCGAACCGCTAACCGCCGACGAACGCGCCGCTGTACGCGACCTTAGTTGTCGGCGATCCAACCCCAGATGAGCGGCGCATAATCGGAGCGGCACTGGGTCGTGCATGTCCGATATACCTCAGGTCCAGGTACCAACAGTTTCGGTAGATTCGGATGGCCACGAGAATGATGGGAGGCTGAAGAAGGTGGCGCTAACGATGACAGTCAGCACGATTGCGAACACAACCCAGCAGCTTGCCTACGAATATGTCACTGACCTCTCCCACCACCCCGATTGGGCAATGGATCAAATGACGATCGAGCCGGTGGGTGCGGGTCCGGTGAGCGTTGGCAGCAAGTTCAAGCATGCGGGCACCGAGCCTTTCCTGGGAGGCCGTCTACACCGCATGAACGTGACTGTCACTGAGCTTGAGCCACCCTTCAGATTCGGCTTCGATACTGAAGACGGCCGCGTCGAGGCACGAGGTCTTCAAATGGGCACTTTTGGGTGCTTGACCCATCTCACCGAGGGCCCAAAAGGCGACTCCTTCGCCGTAGGCGAGGGAACGGGGCCGCCGAACGGGTGAGGCGCCTCATCGTCCGCTACGAGCGCTTCGGTCGGTCCTCCGGCTGCTCAAAGAGCCACGCGCGACCTGAAAGCGCGCTAGGCGTCGACCCCCTTGCCGGATTCCGGCGTACTCCGGCCGTCCCCCACGAGGCCTTCCAGCGTTGCGCGGGCACCTTTGGAGTGCAGCGCGTCCAGGGCGGAGGTGTACGCCATTCGGAACCTCTCGTCGTCGACCAGGTCGCCGAAGACGTCGCGGTTGGAGATGAAGGCAAACGGGTCCTCACGCTGGCGGCGTGCGTTGGCGATCAGTGAATCCTTGAGCCGGTCTACGATCTCGATCGGCTCGCCTTGCTCGTCCACACCCTCGGCGTAGCGTGCCCAGCTGGCCACCACCGCGGCGGACAGCGTGATCGGCCCACCGCGGCGCAGCTGTTCGCGGATGACGGGCAGCAGAAATTTGGGTATGCGGTCGGAAGTTTCGGCACAGAGCCGGGCCACCGTGTCGCGAACCGCCGCGCTTGCAAAGCGTTCGACCAAGTTCTGCTTGTACTGGTCGAGGTCGATGCCCGGAACCGGTGGCAGGGTGGGTGTGGCCTCGCGGTCCATGTAGGAGCGCAGGAACCGGGCGAACAGCGGGTTTTGGCATACCTCGTGCACGAGGCGGTATCCGGCCAGATAGCCGAAGTAACACAGCGCCTGATGACTGGCGTTGAGCAGACGCAGCTTCAGCAGCTCGTAGGGCTCGACATCTGCGACGACCTGTACGCCGACCTCCTCGAAGGGAGGTCGCTCACCAGCGAAACTGTCCTCGATGACCCACTGGGCGAACGGCTCACACACGACCGGCCAACGGTCCTCAATGCCGAAGCGTTCCTTCACCTCGGCGCGGTCCTCGTCTGTCGTCACGGGAGTGATGCGGTCGACCATCGAGTTGGGGAAGCGCACCTTCTCCTTGAGGAAAGCACCAAGGTCAGGACTGCTCAGGGTGGCGAATGCCGTGAAACTGCGCCTCGCCGCGTCACCGTTGCCCGGGATGTTGTCACACGACATGATCGTGAACGGCGTCACGCCGCGCTGCCGACGACGGTGTAGCGCCGCGGTGATGAGACCGAAGGATGTCTTCGGAGCCGCTCCCGCCCGCAGATCATGCACGACGTCGGGGTTGGTCTCGTCGAACTTCCCGCTGATCGCGTTGAAGTTGTACCCGCCCTCGGTGATCGTCAGCGAGACGATCTGAACCTTCGGGTCGGCCATCCGTTCGATGACCGCGTCAGGGTCGTCTGGCGCGAACAGGTACTCGATGATCGAGCCGATAACAGTCGGCGCGATGGTGCCATCCGGGTTCTTTACCACGAGGGTATACAGGCAGTCCTGTGCACGTAATGCGTCCCTCATCCTCTGGTCGGCCGGCATGATCCCCACACCACAGATGCCCCAACCAAGCGCCTGTCCCTGGCTCATCAACCGGTCGAGGTACATCGCCTGGTGAGCCCGGTGAAACCCGCCGACCCCGAAGTGCACGATCCCAACACTGACCCGGTCGCGGTCGTAAGTCGGTCCGGCCACTCCTGGCGGTAGGGAGGCCAGGGTAGCGTTGCTCAACGGGGTTGCGTGCTGCGTGCTTGCACTCACTTTTACTGCTCCTGGGGAAGGCCTGGGTTTGGTTGGGACGGCTTCAGCCGCCGCCGCTCGTCCTGGGGCCGGTGGACGTCGCGGCGGGTGTGCCCTCAGCTGCCCGCCCGGATCAGAGGGACGGGCGCGGGCCGGCGTGGTGTACCACGACCACCCGCTTCGAGACCACTCTGCTGGTCCAGCGCTTGACCAGCACGTCAATCGCGAGGATCACGAACAAAACACTGAGAATCCCAATTACCGTGTTCACCGGGTGTTCCCCCTCGGCAAGACCCTCATGGAGTCGGTCTCGCCTCAATGAGATTACAACGGCGGGCTTCGTCGCGCCAGTGATTCCGCGCCCCCCGGTCCTGCTATCGCGTCGTCTGAGCTCTCTCCTGCTGCACTTAGGCGTCCGCGTCAAAGCGCGCGTCAGGAGCCAGAACTTCTAGGTGAAAACCTCGGCGAAGTCGGGCGCCCCCACCACCGCCTGTGCCGCCATGGCTCGTCCCTCCCGGATCAACATTGTGAACTTCGCCGGTAGGCACGAAAAGGTAACGCTGGCCTACATGGGGCCGCCGTCTAACCTTGACTCGTGATCGTCAACGTCTGTCCGGCAGCGGTCACGCAGGTCTCGGCCGACCGCGTGTGGAGCGTGGTGGCCGCACCGGAGAGGTTCGGCGAGTGGACCGACGCAACGTATCGGTCATCCGACCCACCCGGGCCCGTTAGGCCGGGCCAGACCATCCAGCTGACAGCGCCGGGGTTCGGGCGAACCTGGCCGGTCGAGATCGTGGTCGGCGAGATGGACCCGCAGCGCCGGTGGATCGATCTTGTGGTCCATCTTCCGCTTGGCGTCGACAACCACGAGCACCTCACCCTGACGGAGACAGCCGAAGGCGGCACCTTGATCAGATTCAATTGAGACTTCCATCTCCCGCCCGGGTGGCGGGGTGGCCTCGTTGCCCTCTTTTTCGGCCGTGAGCTGCGCCGTGGACCTGAAGAGTCGCTGCGCGATCTGATCCGCGCCGCCGAGAAAGACGCCGACTAGCGCCCGATCCCCGCCTTCACGCAGCAGTCACGGTGCCGGTCGACTCCGCCGCTTGGGGGGAATCGCGCCGTCAAGCAACGCCACCACGGCTGAGCGTACGGCGGTCGCTGCACCAGCGCGGTCCTGATCCATTCGTGCGGCGACCGCGGCGCCGTCGTAAAGCAGGGATAGCTGTCTGCCAAGCTCCTTGGCCTCGCTGGCGCCGGCTGCCTTCGCAAGATCGGTCAAGAGGGACCGGAGCCAGGCACGATACTGCTCGGCGACGACCTCGCTCGCATCGCCGGGTCGCGCCTCTGCGCTGGCCATGATGAACCGGCAGCCACGAAACTCCGACCCTGCCAACGCCTGTTCAAGCTCGGCGAAGACGCCGAGCAGACGCTCTCTCGGCGTGTTGTGTGCGGCTAGAACGCCCGCGATGCTCTCCTGCCGTCTACGGAAATGCTCCTCGAGGTAGGCGCGGACGAGCTCGTCCTTGCTGCCAAAGGTGCTGTAGAGCGAAGCCTTGGCGACGCCGGCCAGTTCGACGATGCGGTCAATACCGACGACATGGACACCTTCCGCGTAGAAGAGCTCGTCGGCGGCGGCAAGCAGACGCTCTCTTGCCGATAGGCGCTGCGTGGCCTTCGGCTCCAGGGCGGTAGCGCGCTCGCGAGTCTTCGCAACCATGGCTTCAGTCTACCGACCGGTCTGTCTGTTCGCCGTGATATCATACAGACTGTTCTGTCTGGTGTCGCCAAATTGAAGGAGCAGACCATGCCGATGATCGACGTCTATGCCGCCGAGGGAACTTTCAAAGACAAGCACGTGCTGGCGAAGGATCTCGCCGCTGCGGTGATGCGGTGGGAGAAGGTACCTGACCTCGCGCTGTTCCGGAATAACACCGCCGCGTTTATCCACGACCTACCGGCAGACGGGCTGTCAAATGTTGCCGGTGACAGCAACTACGTCCGGGTGCAGGTCCTTACACCGGTCGGCGTTCTCGATCGCGATAAGCAGCTCGGCGTGGTCAGGGAACTCACCGACATCGTCGCGGCCGCCGCCGGCGATCCGAAGCTGACCGAGCGAACGTGGGTGCTGATCACCGAGTCGCCCGAGGGCGGTTGGGGACTCCAGGGGCACGCTAACACCAGTGCCGATATCGTCGCGGCCGCCCGCCACGAGCTGAGCAGACAGTAAGGCTGATCAGAAGTGTCCGAGTGGAGAAGACCGACGAGCATACCCGCTTGATCCTGCAGGCGGAGGATCTCGCGGGCATCATAGCCATGGACGTATCCGTGGTTCATGGTTTACCGCTCGCTCCTGCCCGCTCCTATCCGGGCACCGGGCGCCGATGCTGCTGCTGGAACATCTCTCGGATCTCGCGCACGGTGGTCGCGTCCTCGGGCCTTTTGTCGGCGGCACGAAAGGAGACGATGCGCGGAAACCGCAATGCGAATCCCGGCTGGTCGCCGACCTTGCCCGCCGTATGCCGCGGGCTGGGCGTGATCTCGTCGGCCAGCACTTCCACGACCACCTCCGGCTGCAGCCAGACGTCTGGGACGAGGAGCGATCTGACGCGCGCCGGCTTCTCGCTGACTTCCAGCCGGTTCACCTGCTTGTGGAGGTCGCGCCAGCGCTCGTCCGAAAGGCCGGTTCCGAGCTTGCTGATGGTCACGAACTCGTCCTTTTCGCTGTCGTAAACGCCGGCCAGCAGGGCGCCGGCGCCGAATTCCGCCCGCTTGCCCTTGCCGCCGTAGTAGCCGATCAGGACGACGTCGATGGTGTCTGTCAGCTCACCGCTCGTGTTCCGCTTCAACTTGACCCAGTTGAAGTTGCGAGCGCCGGCCTGATACGGAGAGTCGAGGCGTTTCGCCACGACGCCCTCCAGCCCGCGGCTTATGTTGTCGAGAAGCTCCCTGGTCAGCACCTCGACCGAATCCGTCTTCGTGAGCGGCGCCGCCTGCAGCGTGTCAGATCCCTTGAGTAGGTC
>CATPBK010000122.1 GCA_955652705.1 Candidatus Dormiibacterota bacterium
GCCACGCACCAGGGCTGGCTCGTCGTTTGCGGATGTTTGGCGCGACTGTGCAGTACCAGGACTGACTAGTACTCGCGGTCGATCTCTCGGTCGCTAACGGGTCTGAGAATAGACTCGTGGTCCGAAAAGCATGTATCCGATTCCTACCAATATCAGGATGTACTCACCGATGGAAACGGCAGGCGGAGGGATGACGGTGAAGAAGAACTTTGCCTGGTCAGCTGGAGCGATGAGGAAGGTAAGCGAGGCGTCTATTACCGCCAAGACGCCTGCGAGCTTCGCTCTTCGAAGGAACAGCGAAACCAACCCGGCAAGTGGAATCAACAATCCGACAGTGATGAAGAACCCCGCGAACGCCGGGGTCCGCAGTTCGTGCATACGAGTCTCGACTCCCAACGGAGTCAACAGGAAGCCGAGAACAAAGCCCAGCCCAAACAAGACTGCCAGTATTCCCTCTGCTCTGCTGAACGACGCAATTGTCTTGGATAACGAAGTCATTTCTTTATTCCGCCGTTGCATCCTCTCGTTAAGGCCACCGACCGCTGCCTATCGCGGCGCTGGTATTGGTTTTGTGACCCCCGTCGTCGGGAGATCTATCTGTCGTGCCACCCAGCCAATCTAAGACTAAGTCAAGACATCGCCTTCTACCTCCCGGCGGTCCGAGTCCGGCCCGCTCCTCGCAAGACAATGGTTTTAGGTTCGATGTGGGGAGGAGAGGCGCGTGAGGATTCGACGCGATGAACACCGGGCACGCGGTATTCGAGTGGGCTATGGGGTCCGCAGCAGCTTGTAGCGCCAGGGCTCGAACCAGCCCCCCGCCAGTACCGACTTCATCGGCGCCGGGCCGCGAACGTAACGGCGCATCTCCCAGCTTGGCACCGGCGCCGCACTGACCAGCTCCCAGCCCGAGAAGCGATTCCGAAGCTCCTCTGCCGTCATGCCCATACCCAAGAGCTTCGAGAAGCCGACCATCAAAAGCAGTGCCCGTGGTGCCGCGACTCTCGTGACGCCGGCCGCGTAGGCGTCCCGCCTTCCAACGGGCACCATGTGGAAGCAGCCGACGTCCACGAGCAACGTGTAGCCGTCGCCAATGCCGAGCTCCTCCAACCTGGTCACGTCGCCCTCGATCAGCCGGACCGTGGCTCCGGCGACGGCCGCGTTCCGGCGAGCGGCGGCCACTGCGTGGCGGACCATGTCGACGCCGGTGACCTCCCAAGAGTGGCGCCCGAGGTAGATCGAGTTCCGTCCGGTACCACAGCCGAGGTCAAGTGCATGGCCAGGCGCGAGCCGTAAGGGGCTCTCGACTGCCTCCACGAGCCCGCTGTCCGGCTCGTCAGAGGCTTGGGCCCCGAGACCTGCCCGGTACGCCATCTCGCCGACGAAACGAATCATCTATGGACTTGCGATCTTGGTCGCCGTCGGGGCTTCGAGCGCTTCCAGCTTCCAAAGTTCATGTACATGCAAGTTGTCGACAAGACAATCGAACTGAAGAATAGGTTGAGGCTTGGAGACAAGACCAACGCGCTGATTTCCGTTGGGCCGATTCTGCGCCCGGGCCTATCTCGGCGACTCGAAACAGCCAGCTGCCTGTGGACGGGGCCAGCCCTCCGGGAAGTTACATACTGGAATGAATGGATCTCACCAATTGATGCACTTTTAGCAAACACGGGGCACCCCGTAGCGACGTGGTTCAATTCCACACGAGGCTGGAACTGGTCACCCGCGAGACGCCGTGCTGCGCCGTGCGACGTGCCGACCTGGCGGATCCAATATCAAGTGCAGCTGATCAGTCCGGCAGAAATGATTTAGAGGTCACGGCGAGCTCTTGATGGCTCGAGGTCAAAGCACCCCGTACGCTGGCGTCACCGCGAACGGGCCTCAAACGCAAGCCAAGCGGCCGGAGGCAGAGCCAGGGAGATGGTTCGAAAAGTATCCAGTGACTCCCGCCAGCCGGCCCTCGGCCGTTTCGGTCGCGCGTCTGCCGGAGAGGTCTTCGAGGCCCGCATCCGCCGGCGAACGGGGGTCTCGGTGGCGTTCGAGGGGCCCATCCGCCGGCGGACGGGGCTTTGCGGCCCGCCTTAGAAGTGTGAGAGGCGGCCACTGAGGCCGCCCCTCTGAACGGGATTAGCTTCAGGCGGTTTTGCCGGCTGGAGCCATTGACGGTACGACGCCCAGCTGCTGAAGCAGGCCAAGCATGTCGTAGCTGCCCCAGGACTCGACGACCTTGCCGCCCTGGTAACGGCCGATGTCGACGCCGGTGACGGTCGCGCTCTTGCCGGTCGGCGCGGTGCCCATCAAGTCACCCTTGTGGGTGCCGGTTGCGGTCCATCGCGTACAGACCTTGTCTCCTTCCGCGATCTGATCGTTGATCGTGATGCGCACGTCGGGGAAGGCTCCCTTGTAGATCTGATAGAACTGCCGCATGCCTTCCGGCCCGGTGAACTTGCCGCCTGGCACGGAGGCGTCGTAGAAGGTGGCGTTGGGAGCAATCAGTTCGTCGATGACCGCGAGTTTGCCCTGATTCCAGAGCTCCTCTATGAAACGCCGTGAAAGGTTCTTATTCTCGGACATGATCGACTCCTTGCCCTCGGGTTCGGATGCTGGCATCAAACGCCAAGCGTTCCTATTTGCCCCTTGCCCGAAGGGAAGAAGGAGCGGGGGAGCGTCGGTGACATGCATCATAGCAGAAATAGTTGCGTCGGCGCAACAATATCCCGGAATTGACGTTTACGACGCCGGCGCCCCGCTGGGGGCGGGGATCGCTCCGATCTGCATCATGAGCCCGAAGATGTCGACGACGTCCCAGTGCTCGGCCATCCTGCCGTCGCGCAGCTGGTGGATGTCGATCCCCGAGACGACCACGGTCCGGCCGGTAGCCGGCACGCCGAACCAATCGGCCAGGTGGGTGCCACTGTTGGTCCACCGGACCACCACCTTGTCACCGTCCGCCAGCACGTCCTCCAGCGTGAATTGGGGATTGAAGGCGCCGCGCACCATGGCCACTCGCTGCTTCAAACCGTCGATGCCCTGCGTCTGGCCCGGAAGCGGATTGTGCTCCACATGGTCGCGGGCGACGATCTCGTCCAGGACCTCGAGCTTGCCCTGGTTGAAGACCTCCTCGTAGTAACGCCTGATCGTCTCTTTGTTGTCCGACATTCTGCTGCGTACCTCCCGGTTGAAATGTTCGCCGGCTGGCGGCGACGGGCAGATCATCTCGGGACGGGGTGAGGCTGACCACGAATTCCGCTCACCGAGTTGGTCACCGACTTGGGGCGCGTCGCTAGCATGCGATTCGGTGGCCGAGGGATTCGGGGCTTCGCTGAAGCGACTGCGGCTCCGGGCCGGTCTGACCCAGGAGCAGCTGGCGGAGAAGGCCGGCATCAGCGCGCGAACCGTCAGTGACGCGGAAAGGGGCCTCCGCACCTCCGTCTATGCAAACACCGCGAGGCGATTGTCGACCGCACTCGGGCTGGTCGACAACGAGTGCGATGCATTCGAAAGGGTTGCCCGCGGACGCGTCCCAGTCGACGCGAAGCAAGACTGGCCGGCCCGGCTCCCGCAGCTGACGACGGCCGTTCTCGGCCGCGAGGAGGAGCTGAAGGAGGTCGCCGGCCGGCTCCTCGACCCCGCCGTCCGGCTGCTCACTTTGACCGGACCCGGCGGCATCGGCAAGACGCGCCTGGCCATCGAGGCGGCGTCGCGCTCGGGTGGTGGCTTCGACGGCGGTGTGTTCTTCGCGTCCCTGGGCGAGGTCTCCGAAGCTTCGCTGGCGGCCCCGGTCCTGGCGCGCGCCTTGGGGGTTCTGGAGACGGGGCCTGACCTCGAAAGACTCATCGTCCAGCGATTGAGCGGCCGCCAGGTGCTGCTGGTGCTGGACACCTTCGAGCACATCCTCGGAGCGGCCGCACTCGTCTACTCCTTGATGCTCGCGCTTCCGGAGGCGACCTTCCTGGTCACCAGCCGGAGCGCCCTGCGGCTGCGGGGGGAACAGGAATTCGCCGTCCCGCCCGTCGACCGGGCGACCGCCGAGCAGCTGTTCATCGAGAGGGCGCGCGCGGCGAGGGCGGGGGCGGCAGACGACCCGTCAGCGAGGGCTCTCGTCGTCGAGATCTGTGATCGGCTTGACGGCATCCCGCTCGCCATCGAGCTCGCCGCCGCACGGGTCCGCCACCTGCCCCTGAACGCCCTCCGCGACGAGCTGGGCAGCCGGCTGCAGCTGCTCACCGGCGGGCCCGTCGACCTTCCCAAGCGCCAGCGCACGATGCGCGACACGGTGGCGTGGAGCTACGACCTCCTCACAGAGTCCCAGATGCGCCTCTTCAGGAGGCTGGCGGTGTTCTCCGGAGGATTCGACCTCGACGCGGTCGCCGCTATGTGTGGACCGCAATCGGGGAGGTCGGAGGCGCTTGGCGGGATCAGTGACCTGCTCGATCAAAGCCTGATTCTTCTCTCCGAGGCAGATCCGGCGAGCTCACCTCGGTACCGCATGCTCGACGTCATTCGCGATTACGCCAGCGAGCGGCTCGCGGCAGCGGGTGAGGGGGAGATGCTGTCGCGGCGGCATGCGGACCATTTCCTGGCTCTCGCGGAGGAGGCCGAACGGAACCTGACCGGACCCGAGCAGCAGACGTGGTTCGCACGCTTGGACCGCGAGCGAGGAAATCTGCGCCGAGCCTTGGCCTGGGTCCTCGGCCGCCACGAAACTGAGCTCGCCCTGCGCTACACCTGCGCGCTCTGGCGCTTCTGGCGCCACGCCGGCGAGTTCGCCGAGGGCCGGCGCTGGTCGGACGCCGCCCTGGCCTTAACCGGCGCTGTCCCCGACTCGCTGCGTGCCCGAGCCCTCTGGGCCACAGCCTTCATCGCCTACCCGCAGGGTGATTACACACGGATGGCGGAGCTGGCCGCGGAAGACCTCGAGGTGGCCCAGCGCGGCGGCGAGGCGATGGACCTCCGGAACGCGCTCACCATCACGGGTCAGGTGGCGATGTGCGAAGGCCGCTTCGGGCAAGCTCTGGCACCGCTCGAACAGGCATTGAAGATCTGCCAAGGCCTGGGGCGCAGCTGGCAGCTCGCCACCTCGTACATGAACCTCGGCAACGCGGTGCTCCACTCGGGTGACGCGGAGGCGGCGCGCGCGCTCTTCGAGGAGGCGCTGGCTGTCTATCGGGAGCTGGGCGACGTCACCTTTGCGGCCAGGACGCTGGTCTGGCTCGCCCACGTCGCCCTCGTTGAGGGACGCATCGAGGGCGCCGAATCACTGGCCACTGACGCCGTCGGCGTGCTCGGCGGCCAGGGCGATCGGATCAATCTGGCCGAGATCCAGGAGGTCGTGGCGGCGGTGGCGGCGGCAAGAGGCGACGTCGAGCGCGCGGCGAGCCTGGCTGACGAGGCGGCCGCTCTTCGGGAGACCATCGCCTCCCGACCGCCTCCGTTCGAGCAGGCCATCCCTTTCAGGCTGATCAAGGCGGCGGTCAGGTAACCAGTCTCCGCTGAGCGCATCCGTCGCCGATAATGGGTGCCGCCTTCGTCCGCCGCCAGGTTCAACTCCACGTCCCACCAGAGGTATGCCGATCCGCTCCCAGAAAGCGTGTTCGAGGCGGCGCCGCCGCCGGCCCGGCCACGTTCCCCTCCTCTGGGCCGCCGTCCTGGTGGCGCTCGTCGTAAGCGTCGCCGTCCTGCGGTTGGAAGCAGCTTCTGGACGCGGTCCGATCGCCGGCCGGGGCAGCGCCAGCCTGCTGGCGGGCCTCGGACAGGGCGGAGCCAAGGCGCAGGCCCCCGACTCGGAGCAGGTGGCGGTCCCCGGCACGGCGCTGGCCGCCCACGCCTGCACCGCTTTCGCCCCTCTCGGCCCCGATCGCAGCCGCACGGTCTTCGTCGATCCCGGACACGGCGGGCCCGATCCCGGCGCCAGCGCCAACTCGGTGCAGGAGGAGACCGCCGCCCTGGCGGTGGGCCTGGAGCTCGCCAAGCGCCTTCGCTCGGACGGCTACCGCGTCGTGCTCTCCCGCGTCGGCGACTCCTCGGTGGCGGCCTTGCCGGCGTCGGCGATCGGCGATAGCGGCATCACGATCACCGGCGTCCACCTCGAGAACGTGGCGCGCATCGCCTGCGCCAACGCCGCCGCCGCCGACATGCTGGTGGCGATCCACTTCAATGCCTTCGACGATCCAACCGTGGGCGGCGCCGAGACCATCTACGACGACGCCCGGCCGTTCGGGGACCGCAACCTGCGGCTGGCGAAGCTCGTGCAGGCGGCCGTTGAGGCGAGCTTCAGCGCCAAAGGCTGGCAGGTGCCCGACCGGGGCGTCCAGACCGACGCCGCCGCCGGCACGCCGGCGCTGTCCGGCGCGGGCCAGGCCTACGGGCGGCTCATGGAGCTCGGCCCCGCCCAGCCGGGCTTCGTCGACCACCCGAGCCAGATGCCGGGCGTCGTCGTCGAGCCCCTCTTCCTGACGCGGCCCGCCGAAGCCGCTGTCGCCGCCGACCCGACCGGCCAGGCGGCCATGGCCGAAGGGCTCCGGCAGGGCATCGAGAAGTTCCTGACCGGCGGCTAGACCAAAACCTAGCCGACCTTCGCCGTGTGCAGGATCGCGTAGGCGATCCAGGCGATCAGCGCCGCGGCCGGGATCGTGACCAGCCAGGCGGCGACGATGTTCGCGCCCACGCCCCAGCGGATCGCGCTCAGACGCCGGGGCGCGGCGGCGCCCATCACGGAGCCGGTGATCACGTGGGTCGTGCTGACCGGGATCCCGAGCTGGGTCGCGGCCTGGATCACGGTGGCGCCCATCAGCTGGGCGCCCATGCCAGTCGCCGGCTCGAGCTTGTAGATCCGCCAGCCGAGCGTCCGGATGATCCGCCAGCCGCCCGCGTACGTTCCAAAGGCGATCGCGGCGGCGGAGAGGACGACGACCCACAGAGGCACCTCGAACTTGGGCAGGGCGCCCGCCGCGACGAGCGCCAGGGAGATCGCCGCCATGGTCTTCTGGGCGTCATTGGACCCGTGCGAGTAGGAGACGAAGGCTGCCGTGAGCACCTGCAGATAGCGAAAGATCCGGTTCAAGGGCGCCGGCCGCGCCCGCCGCAGCGTCAGATAGATGAGGGTCATGAAGATGGCGGCGGCCAGGAAGCCGACCGGCGGAGAGGTCACCAGGCCCAAGAGGACGCTGCCTACGACCGACCACTGGATGGCCGCCAGGCCGCCCGAGGCCGCGGTCCCGGCGCCGAGGAGGCCGCCGATGAAGGCGTGCGTCGAGCTGCTCGGCAAGCCGGCGTACCAGGTCAGCAGGTTCCAGGCGATCGCACCCAGCAAGGCGGCGATGATGACCACCAGCCCGATCTTGAAGGCCAGCAGCTTGGCGATCGTATTGGAGACCTTGGCGTGGAAGAAGTAGACGGTCACGACGGCGCCGACCAGGTTCAGGACCGCCGACAGGATGACCGCCTGGTGGGGCCGCAGAGCCCGCGTCGAGACCGAGGTCGCGATCGCGTTGGCGGTGTCGTGGAAGCCGTTCGTGAAGTCGAAGGTGACGGCGACGACGATGGTGACCAGCAGTAGGACCTGGAGCTGGTCAGGCATTCTGGATCGAGATCCGCTCCAGCCGGTTGGCGACCTGCTCGCACTGGTCCATGGTGTTTTCGAGCAGGTCGTAGATGTCCTTCCACTTGAGGAGCTCGGCGGCGCTCATGCCATCCTCGCCGAAGAGCTTGCTCAGCGCTTCCCGCGTGATGCGGTCGCCTTCGTTCTCGAGCTCGTGGATCGCGAGCTGGTGCTCCTGGAGGTCGCGCAACCCTTCCAGCTTGTGGAGCGCGAGGTCGATCTGGTCGCCGGCCTTGGCGAGACACTCGCCGATCTCTTTCGCGTAGCTCGTGATCTGGCCCACCCGGTAGAGCTCGATCTTGTCCGCAGTCTCCTCAGCCAGATCGACTATCTCGTCGAGGGCGGAGGCCAGCAGGAGGATGTCGCCCTGGTCGATCGGGGTCACAAAGGTCCGGTTGACCAGGAGATAGATCTCGTGCGTGACGTCATCGCACTCGTGCTCCAGGTCTCGCAGCCGCGGATGGCGGGAACGGCCCTCGAAGAGGCTCTTGCTGAGCTCAGAGAGCGTCTCCCGGACGAGCTGGCCCTGGCGCTGGAAGAGGTCGTAGAAGCGGTGCTCCTGAGGGATCAGTCGGAACTTCATCGGGACACCTCCAAGGCCTCAAGTTAAACGAGAGGGCACTTCGACTTCATACTCTTCCGCTGACCACATGGCCGGAGAGACGATCGTCATCGCCGAGGACCACGGGCCCAGCCGGACGCTCCTGAGCGAGTTCCTGACCCGCCGCGGCTATCACGTCGGGCTCGCGGCGGACGGGTTGGAGGCTCTCCACCTGATTCGGGAACGGACGCCGAACCTGGTCCTCGCCGACGTCGCCATGCCCCGCATGAGCGGACTCGAGCTGACGCGGCGCCTGCGCGCGCACCACACCACATCGCGCATCCCGATCATCATCGTCTCGGCCCTGAAGGACGCGCCCGACGTCCTCGCCGGCTACGCCGCCGGCGCCGACGACTACGTGTCGAAGCCGATCGACCTCAACATCCTGGCCGTCAAGCTGGAGCAGCTCCTGACGCGCGAGAGCGCCCACGCGGGCCAGGGCGGCTTCGGCAAGGTGGTCCTCATCCTGCACTCGCGGGGCGGCTCCGGCGCCACCACCATCGCGGTCAACCTGGCCTGCATCCTGATGCCTGCCTCCGCCGCGGGGGTCGCGCTCTTCGACCTGAACCTCGAGTTCGGTGATGCCGCCCGGCTCTTGCAGCTGATCCCGCGGCTCTCGCTTGTCGACCTCGCCACCCACACCTCGGAGCAGGTCGACGAGCCCTTCTTCACCAAGTTCATCACCCGCCATGCGCTGGGGGTCCAGGTCGTGATCGCGTCAGATCGCCCCGAGCACGCCGAGCTGGTGACTCTGCCTGCCATCCAGACCGCGATCGACCGCCTCCGGCAGCGGGTCGACCAAGTGCTGGTCGACGCGGCGCCTTCCTTTTCCGAGCACAACCTGGCGGCGATCGACATGGCCGACCTGGTGCTGATCGTGAGCGCCCCTACGGCGCCGGCCCTGGCGGCCACGCAGGACCTGCTGGATGTCCTCGACCGCCTCAACCATCCGCGTGCCAAGCAGATGCTGGTCGTCAACCACAACACGCCGCTGGGCCTCGCGCCCGAGCAGATCCAGGAGATCATCGGCCGCGCACCCGACCTGGTCATCCCCTACTCGGATCGGTTCGTGGAAGCCGCCAACGCCGGCCAGGCGCTGGCGCTCACTGACCCGGCCGACGAAGCGCTGCTCTCGCTGCGCGAGCTGGCGGCTCGCATCCAGGAGGCGGAGCACACCCTCACCGAAACCCAAGCGTCAACTTAGCGGCCACATTTGAGCTTCTGGCAGGTCCTCTTGATCGCCCTCCTGCAGGGGGCGACCGAGCTTTTCCCGGTCTCCTCCCTCGGCCACGCGGTGATCCTGCCTTCGCTCCTCCACTGGAGCTACCGCCAAAGCGATCCCAGCTTCGTGCCCTTCCTGGTCCTGCTCCACCTTGGGACGGCGGGCGCCCTGCTCGTCCTCTACTGGCGGGACTGGGTCCAGATCGTGTCGGGGTTCGTGCGCGCCTCGGTTCGAGGCCGCCTCGAGACCGAGCAAGAGCGCTTGGCGTTCCTGCTCGTGGTCGGCACCATCCCGACCGGCGCGGTGGGGGCCTTCGCCGAGTCTTACCTGAAGGGTCTCTTTTCGTTTCCGCGGATCGCCGCGGCGTTCCTGGTGGTGAACGGCTTCTTGCTGCTCGGGGCGGAGCTGCTTCGGCGCCGCGACGAGCGGCGCGCCCGGCTGGAAGGGCGCGACCGACCCGAGCAAGAGGCGCACTACGGCGAAGTGCCCCGCCTGAGCTTCCGCGCCGCGCTGCTCATCGGGCTCTGCCAGGTGCTGGCGCTCTTCCCGGGCATCTCCCGGTCTGGTGTGACCATTGCCGGCGGCCTCCTGGCCGGGCTCCGGCATCAGGAGGCGGCCCGCTTCTCCTTCCTCCTGGCGACACCGATCATCGGCGCCGCGGGCGTGCTCGAGGTGCCGTCTCTGTTCGCGCCAGGGATACCGCTTGGGCAGTATCTGCTTGGCGCCGTGCTGGCCGGGCTGGCGGCCTACGCCTCAGCCCGGTTCCTGGTCAGGTATTTCCGCGCCGGCCGCCTCGACCCCTACGGGGTCTACTGCGTGGCCCTGGGACTCGTCGCGCTCCTCCTGCTACGTTAGGTGACATGAGAGGTTGGCCGATGGTCGGCGCGCTGATTGTGCTGGCCGTCATCTTCGCGGTCCTGGCGGTCCTCTATTTCGTGGGCGCCTTACAGATCTTCACCAGCACCGGGACCGGAACTCACTCCAGGCACGCGCTCGTCTTGGGTGTGCTGGCGCTGCTGAGCCTCATCGCGGCGAACTTCGTCCGCCCGAAGTCTCAGCTGACAAGCTAAGCCAGCTAGCCCGCAGCGCGGCTCCGATGTCGTCGTAGCTCTTCCGCGTCCGGGCGGTGACGGCGGCCCAGCGGATGTAGCCATGGATCATGCCTGGCTCCAGGATCAGCCGGACGGGGACGCCGGCTGCGCGGAGCCGGGCCGCGTACGCCTCGCCCTCGTCGAGGAGCGGGTCGTACTCGCAGGTGATCACGAGCGCGGGCGCCAGGCCGCGCAGGTCGCCGGCCCGTAGGGGAGAGGCGTCCGGGTGGGCCCGCCTGCCGGCGTCGGGCAGGTAGTGGTCCCAATACCAGCGCATCGCGTCCCGGGTGAGCCCGTAGCCCGCGGCGTTCCGCCGGTAGGAGGCGGTTTCGAAGTCAGCGTCCGTCACCGGGTAGACCAGCACCTGGAGGGCGATTCCCGGACCTCCCGCGTCGCGCGCCCGGCGCGCCACCACGGCGGCCAGGTTGCCGCCGGCGCTGTCCCCGCCGACGGCCAGCCGAGCAGGGTCGGCGCCGATCTCGGCGGCCTGGGCGCCGGCCCAGCGGACTGCCGCCCAAGCGTCCTCCACCGCGGCCGGGAACCGGTGCTCTGGCGCGAGCCGGTAGTCGACAGCGACCACGAGGCAGCCGGCTCGGTTGGCGAGGGCGGCGCAAGGGGTGTCGTGCGTGTCGAGGTTGCAGACGACCCAGCCGCCGCCATGGAACCAGACCAGGACGGGGTAGGGAGCCTCGCCAGGCGGTCGATAGACGCGGATCGGAAGCGGGCCGCCCGGTCCCGGAATGGTTCGGTTCTCGACCGCCGCCAGCGGCTCCGGCTCGCCTCCGAGCGCGCGCGCCTGGGCTGCCGTGTTGCGCCGTGCCTCCTCCGGCGTCAGCTCGTTTACTGGCGGCAGGCCGAGCGCCGCGGCCTGGTCCAGGTAGGCCTGGGCTTGCGGGTCGAGCGGCATCCGCCGAATAGTGTGTGGCTTAGAAGTGGCCCGCATCGGCATCGACACCGGCGGCACCTTCACGGACCTGGTCCTCCTGGAGGATTCCGGGCGTGCGGTCCAGCTCAAGCTCCCGAGCACTCCCGACGACCCGGCGCGGGCATTGGTGGAGGGCGTCGGCCGCGTCCTGGAGGCGGCGGGCGGCGGTGAAGTGGCTTCGATGGCCCACGGGACCACCGTCGCCACGAACGCCCTGCTCGAAGAGCGCTTCAGCTCCCTCGCGCTGGTCACGACGCGGGGGTTCCGGCACGTGCTGGAGATCGCCCGCCAGAGCGTCCCCAACGGCTACGGCAACTCCTATTTCTGGGTCAAGCCGGCCGCGATCGTGCCGCTCGAGCGCGTGTACGAGGTGGCCGAACGCCTGAACTTCCGGGGTGAGGTCCTGACGCCGCTCGACGAGGAGGAGGCTCGGGCGGTCGGTCGCCGCCTCCGGGACGCGGCGATCACGAGTGTCGGCATCTGCTTCCTGCACTCCTACGCGAACCCTGCGCACGAACGCCGGATGCGCGAGCTGCTGCTCCAAGAGCACCCCGATGCGGTGGTGTCCATCTCGTCCGAGGTCTGGCCCGAGTACCGCGAGTACGAGCGCACCGTGACCACCCTGGTCGACGCCTTCGTGAAGCCACACGTGACCGGTTACGTCGAGCGGGCCGCCGACCGGCTCGCCGAGACGGCCCCGGGGGCGCCGCTCCTGATCATGAAGTCGAACGGCGGGGTGCTTCCCGCCCAGGCGGTCGCCAGGCTTCCCATCACGACCGCGCTCAGCGGACCGGCCGCGGGGGCGCTGGGCGCCTCCTGGCTGGCGCGACAGGCGGGCTTCGAGCGCGTCATCACGCTTGACGCCGGCGGCACCTCGACTGACGTCTGCCTGGTCGAGGGCGGCGAGCCCCGCCTGACCAAGGAGGGCCGGATCGGCCGCTTCCCGGTCCGGGTGCCGATGATCGACATCGTCTCGGTCGGGACCGGCGGCGGCTCGATCGCCTGGGTCGCGGCGGAAGGCGGTCTCAAGGTCGGCCCGCGCTCGGCGGGCGCGGTACCGGGGCCGATGGCTTACGGGAAGGGAGGGAGCCAGCCCACGCTCACCGACGCCAACCTGGTGCTGGGCCGGCTCCCGGAAAGCCTGCTGGGCGGGGCGGTGCCCTTGCACCGGGAGCTGGCGGAAGCAGGCGTGGGCCGGCTGGCCGAGTCGCTGGGCCTCTCGCGGGAGCGAACCGCCGAAGGGATCGTCGAGCTGGCTGCGCACGACCAGGCCAACGCGGTGCTACAGCTGACCGTCCAGCGGGGCATCGACCCGTCCGGAGACACGCTGGTCGCCTTCGGAGGCTCCGGCCCCCTGCAGGCCGCCCGCCTGGCCCGGCTGCTCGGGCTCCAGACGGTGCTGGTGCCGCCCAGCCCGGGCAACGTCTCGGCCTTCGGCCTGCTCGCCGTCGACCTCGCGGACGACTACGTTCTGACGCAGGTCCACCGTCATGACGCGGTCACGCCGGCCATCGCCGCCGAGCTTTTCCGGCAGCTCGAGGACTCCGCTGCCGAGTCGCTGCGCGTGCAGGGCGTGGCGGCGGACCGGATCGCCATCAGGCGCTTCGTAGAGTGCCGCTACCTGGGCGAGGCGTACGAGGTGTCGGTCCCCGTCGGTGAGCGGTTCGCCGTCTCCGAGGTGGTGACGCGGTTCCACGACGCGCACGAGCGTGCGTACGGGTACGCCTACCGCACTGAGGAGGTCGTGGAGCTGGTCAACTGGAAGGTGACCGGGATCGGGGTCATCGACCGGCCGCGCTTACAGCCGGCGCCTCCGGGCGGCTCTGGGCGGCTGAAAGCCCAGCGGGCGGGGTTCGCCGTCTACGACCGCGCCGACCTGCCCGCGGGCTTCACAGGCCGGGGTCCGGCCATCGTCGAGGAGTACGGCTCGACCACGGTCGTCGAGGATGGCTTCGCGTTCGAGGTGGATCGGCTCGGCAACCTGGTCTTACGCGATGCTCAGTAGAGGGGTTGAGGTCGACCCGATCGTCCTCCAGATCGTCGAGGGGACGCTGCATTCCATCGAGGCCGAGGTGGAGGCAGCCATCGAGCGCACCGCGCGCTCGCCCATGATCCGCGACCAGCACGACTACCGGGCCGGCATCCACGACCGCCGCTGCCGGAAGCTCACCGGCCGCTCTTACTCGGCAATGGTCCAGCCCGTGGCCCGCGACTTCCCGCTCGCGACCATGCGCGAGGGCGACGTCTTCTACCACAACGATGTCTACCTCTCCGAGGGCTCGATCGGCCACCTGCCCGACCTGACGACGACCGTGCCGGTGTTCGATCGGGGCGAGGCGGTCGCCTTCGTCCAGGCTTTCGGGCACCACGACGACATCGGCGGCATGGTTCCCGGCTCGATGCCGGCCCACGCCACCTCGCACTTCCAGGAGGGTCTCCTGGTGCCGCCGATCCGGCTTTTCAGCGCTGGGCGGCGGAACGAGGACGTCTACCGCGTCATCGTCCGCAACTCGCGCACGCCGGAGTCTTTCGCGGGCGACCTGGACAGTGAGGTGGCGGCCTGCCAGATGGGCGCCCGCCGCCTCGGCAAGCTCTTCGAACGCTATGGCCGCGAGGTGGTCGAGGCCTGCTTCGACGCGCTCATCCAGCGCTGCGCCGACACCTTCCGGCGCGAGATCCTGCCGAAGATCCCGGACGGCGACTACGAGTTCGAGGACTACATCGAGCACGACGGCGTGGACCCGCCCCGCCTGCACGTGCTCCACCTCAAGATGTCAAAGAACGCTGACAAGATCGTTTGCGACCTGGCCGGCACCGGTCCCCAGGCGCTGGGTCCCATCAACCACGCCGGCGACTACTCCGACGGCCTCTTCCTGCGCAAATGGATGGCCTGCATCCTGCGCAACCTGGCCGACACGCCAGAGCGGGCGGAGCAGCTGGACATAAACGAGGGGATCTGCGACGTGCTCGAGCTCAAGTTCCCCCCTAAGGGCACCCTCGTCACGCCGGTCTTCCCGGCGCCGACCAACGCCCGTTCCTTCCTGATCCTGCGGTTGCTGGGCGTGTTCGCCGGCTGCCTGGCGCAAGCCGTCGGTGGCCGCATGCCGGCGGACCAGGAAACGATCCGCTACTGGGGCGTGCACGGCGTGGACGCCAGCGGCCGCTGGTACCTGCTCCGCGAGGTGCTCGGTGGCGGCTCGGGCGGCCGCTTCTACGCGGACGGGTCGGACGCCATCCACATCGTGCCCAACTCCAAGAACCTGCCCGCCGAGTTCGCGGAGACGCGCTTCCCGGTGCTGATCGAGAAGCTGGCGCTGGCGACCGACTCGGGTGGGCCCGGCAAACGCCGCGGCGGGCTCGGCTACGACAAGCAGATCCGTCTCCTCCGCGATGCCTACTTCGTTTCCACGGCCGACCGCTCCCTCCTCGGCACGTATGGGGTGGCCGGCGGCGAGGCCGGCCTGCCCTACCAGGCGACGATCGACGGCGGGACCCCGCTGCCGGGCCTGAACGATGACGTCCCGATCAAGGCGGGTTCTCTGCTCCGGCTGCGCACGACCGGAGGCGGGGGATGGGGGGACCCGTTCCTACGCGAGCCGGAGCTGGTCCTTCAGGACGTCCTCCGGGGGTTGGTCTCCGTCGAGTCGGCCGAGCGCGACTACGGCGTGATCATCAAGGACGGCCAGGTCGCAGAGCTGCGGCGAGCGAAGCGGGAGCGGCCGTTCTTCGACCGTGGACCGGGCTACGCCGAGCTGGCAGCCCGCTCCCGGTAGCGGCTCACCTTCACCCGGTTCCCGCAAACCTGCATCGAGCACCAGGTGGCCGAATGGTTGCGTGAGTAGTCGTAGAACGCCCACCGGCAGGAGTGCTTGGCGCAGGCCTTGAAGCGCGGCCAGGTGCCGTTCAGCATGGCTTCGAAGCAGATCGCCAGCAGCTTCCCCAGCGCACCGCTCACGCCACCCTCCTCAGGCTCCAGGAAAAGGGGCCGGTCGCCCCGGCCGAAGCGGACCCGCATGTGGACGTGGAGGTCGTCGCAGCAACGATCGAGCTTGTCCTGGTGTTCTGAGTCGAGAGGAAGGCCGTTGTTGGCCGAGAGCATGTCGCGGATCGACTCCCTGAGCTCAAGCGCCCGCAGGAGGTCACCAGAGGTCGACGGTGCGCCGGCCTCGACGAGCCCGTGCTCGGTCAGCCAGGCGACCAGCTCCTCCGGCGTGCCCAGGTCCCGTTCGTCCTCCAGGTCGCGGGTGTTCACGAACGCCTGGACGAGGGCGAGCTCACCAGGAGCGGTTCTTGCCATGCATAACCCTCGTGAGAATAACACCGCCAACGGCGCTTGACTAGTTACTGTAACCGGCGATATAATTATGCCAGTTACAAGGGCAGGCAAACGGAGGCGCGGTGATGCAGGACTACATGGACGGTGACATAGCGGCCGGCCGGGCTTCGCAGTTAGGGTTCAGCGGGTGAGTCCGGCCCGCCGGATCCCGCGGCTGGTCTGGCCAGCCCTGGGCGTCATCTACTTGGTCTGGGGCTCGACCTACGCCGGCATCCGTGTGGGGGTTGAGAGCATCCCGCCCTTCTGGATGGCGTCGTTGCGCTTCACGCTGGCGGGCCTCATCCTCTTCGGATTCGTCGCGGCCAGGGGCGGCCTGCGGCAGCTCCCCGATCGCCGCCAGTGGCTGGTGGCGGTCGTGACCGGCGCGGCCCTGATCGGGTTCGGCAACGGAGGTGTGACCTGGGGCGAGCTGACCGTCCCGAGCGGGGTGGCGGCGATCATCGTCTCCACCACTCCGCTCTGGATGGCGTTGATGAGCCGGGTCTTTCTCGGCCAGCGTCTGGGAGCCCTGGTCAGCGTCGGCCTCAGCATCGGATTCGTCGGCCTGATCGTGCTGGTGGGGCCGACCGCGCTGCGGCTTGACCAGCTGCCGGGAATGGCGGCGGTGCTGCTGGCGGCGGTCGGCTGGGCCGCCGGTTCCGTGTACTCGCAGCGGGCGCCGCTACCGCGGGACCCGTTCCTCACCTCAGCCATGCAGATGCTGGCGGGCGGGTTGCTGATGGCGCCCGTCGCGGTTGCGACCCGGGAGCCTCTCAACCTGGGTGCAATCACTGGACGGTCCTGGATCGCTTTCGTGTACCTCGTTCTGGTCGGTGCCGTGCTCGGGTTCAGCGTCTACGTCTACCTGTTGAAGTCGGCGCCGATCGCCCTGGCCTCCACCTACGCGTACGTCAACCCGGTGGTGGCCGTGATTCTCGGGGTCTTCATCCTCGGCGAGCAGCTCACGGCGCGGACGCTGATCGGGGGCGGCGTGATCATCCTGGGCGTGGCGCTGATCGTGGTCGCTCAAGCTCTCCGGCCTAAGGCTCAATCCGTTCCCGAGCGCGACCTGGTGCCTGGCGCGGTGCGCGCCCCGACTCCGGCATCTTCGAGCAGTCCGTAACTCGGCACGATCGGAGCCGGCGCCGCAGGTAAGGTTCAGCGCGTGAACCCGGACCGCCGCCTTCCCGTTCTGGTCTGGCCGGCGCTCGGCGTTATCTACCTGGCCTGGGGCTCGACCTATCTCGGCATTCGGGTCGGCGTCGAGTCGATCCCGCCGTTCTGGCTGGGGGCTCTGATGAATCTGCTGGCCGCGCTCATCCTCGTCGGAGTCGTGGCTGTCCGCGGGGGCTTGAAGGAGCTGCCCGACCGGCGGCAGTGGCTGGCGGCGGCCGTCACCGGGGCGGCCATGATCGGAGTCGGCACGGGC
>CATPBK010000123.1 GCA_955652705.1 Candidatus Dormiibacterota bacterium
CCTCGGTGACGGTCGCCTCCATGGCGATCGCCTCTTCCTTCTGATCCTCCGGGGTGGCGGCGGTGCGGGTCTTAGTCCGCCGCGGACCGCCCCTTCGGGGCCTCGATGAGCGTGCCAAACCGTTGCGAAGTCTACTCGGGCCCTCTGGGGCCGAGGCTGGCGCGCGAGCGGGGCGGCCGCTGGTCGGAGGCCTTCCAGCGCTCGATCCAGGAGCCGGTCACCTCCGGGCTGTTGCTGCCTTCGGCGAGGGCCTGGACGGCGTGCTCGACGCGGTTGGCGAACTCCCTCGACGTCTCGCCGTCGGCTGGTGAAAGCGGCTTCCCGACCCGGATTTTCACGGGAGCGGGCAGTGGCACGTTCCGACCCTTGGGCAGCACCCGTTGGGATCCGCGCACGTGCATGGGGATGACGGGCGTCCGGTTCTCAACGGCGAGGTGGCCGACGCCGGGCTTGAACGGCTGCAGGCGCCCGTCCGGGGAGCGCGTCCCCTCCGGGAAGACGAGCAGGTTCCAGCCTGACTTCAGCAGCACGCTCGATCGGTGCATGACCTCCTGGGCCCCGCCCGAACGGGCGAACGGGAAGGTGTTCAGCCAGAGGCTGACCACCCGGCCCAGCCAGGGCCGGCCGTAGAAGTAGTCGGCGGCGGCCGCCACGACGGTTCGCTCGCGGACGCGATCGCCGAGAGCGTGGAGAAGGAGCGGCGTGTCGGCGTGGCTCGAGTGGTTGGAGACCAGGATGGCCGGCCGGTCCAGATCCTGGACCCACTCGGAGCCCTCCACCTGAGGGTGCGTCATCGCCTCGGCGAAAGGCCCCATCAGGCCCTTCTGGATCCCGTAGCGGATGCTGCGCACCGGCTCCATGCGGGCCCAGGCCAGGTCGGACGGGCGGTCGGGGACGGCGGTCGAACGCTCGGGCCAGCCGGCCGGCCGGGGCGTACCGGCGTGGAAGCCGCGCCGCATCCGGCGCGCCTCGGCGACTACGCCGAGCAGTCGAGAGGCAACCGAGGAGATTCCCCACTCGCCTGAGTACCAAGTCCCAGCCGGCATGGCTTGCCTAGTCGACCTCGCATAGCATCAGCGGCGGCGTCCGCAGGTGCGTGATGCTCGGCCAGCGGCCGACCGTCTGCTCCGCCATCTCGAGCCCGTCCTCGAGCGTGGTCGCGCACTTGAAGCCGAGCCGGTGCACGGTCGCGCGGTCGCCGCCGACCACGATCACGTCGCCGCAATGCTGCAGCGTGAACGCAGCCCAGTACCAGGCGTAAAACGGGTGCACGCCGTGGTAGGCATGCGACTGCTGGTACATCTGCCGGTACCAGGCGTCTTCGGCGAAGCGCTGCTCGTAACGCGACTCGATCTCGTGCGGATCCGTCGTGTCGGCGAGCACCTCGTCGTAGAAGTCGATGTAGCTTGGGTGATGCACCGCGTTGAACTCGTAGCGACAAGGGTGCTCGATGATCACGACGCCGCCCTCGCGCACCACCGGCTTGTTCTTGTAGAGGTTGAAAAGGTAGCCGAGCCCGGTGCAGACGACCAGCACCGGGTTCATTATCGAGTTGACGTTGTACGGCCCCAAGTAGGGGACCCCCAGCGTCACGATGTCGGTCTGGCCTTCGACGGGGACCATCATCTGGCGGCGCACGTTCTCCAACGTTTTCTCGTGCACTTTGTCGACCTGGCCCGCGTTCACGCCGGTCATCCCGTAGGGCGCCAGCATGGAGTGGAAGGCGGCGCGCTTGACGTCGGGCGGGGCGAGATCGGTGACCTGCTTCAGCGCGAAGAAGGCGGCCTGGTCGGCCGTCGTCCAGTCGGTTTCCCGCTTCTGTAGGAAGTTGGCGACCGCCGGAAAGGAGTGGTTGTTGACCGAGGTCTCGATGTGGAACACGCGCACCGCGTCTTCGATCAGCTCGCCTTGACGCACGCATGACGCGTGGAGCGCGGAGTCCGGTGGATGCATGTAGGAGCGCGAGTTGAGCAGCGTGTCGACGGTGTGGTGGGCCTTCACGCTCCGGTAGCAGCCGAGGCCGGTGGCCAATGACTTGTGGCCGCCGTCCATCGGCACCAGGGTGAGGTTCACATACACGACCAGGTCCGATTCCGAGGCGCGCCGGTTGAGCCAGACCTCCTCGCCCTGGTTGGTCTTCCCGATCAGGACGTTCTGGTCCGGGTCCTCGGCGTCGTGGTTGTAAAGGCGGTCGGGCCAGAACGTGGTGAAGACGCGGTCGCCGACGATATGGCGGATCTCGTCGGCGGTCATCTTCCGGTGCAGCGAGATGGCGGCGATCAGCTCGACGTCCTCGACGCCGGCCCGCGCGGCCGCGTCGACCACCTCTTCGATCACGAGCTGGCGGACGTCGGGCGCCGCCATCGGCGGCAGCGGCAGCGAGAGGTCGTCGAAGGCGATGGTGAGCTTCATGCCGGAGCGGAGCAGCTCTTTCAAGGGGTCGTCTTCGAGCGGATTGCTCAGCGCGCGGCGGATGGCGCGTTCGGGGTGTCCGATGGGGTCGATCGGATCGGGTGGGTAGACGATCCGGCTGCCCAGCGGCAGCCGTTCCAGGCGGAAGCCTTCGCCGTAATGGAACAGCGTGGGCGGCGTATTGCGGTCGACCTCTATAACCGCGCCCGGCCTAGCCACTGACCACCCCCCACGGATACCCCAAAGGCTGGAGAGCCAGGGCGGAGCTGGAATGGAGCCCCGGCCGAAGGCCAGGGGCGGCCGCGAGTGCGGCCGAAGGGGGGCAGCGGCGTGCGGAGCGCGCTGCGCCGACGGGGTCAAGGCCGCCGAAGGCGGGCGAGCGCAGGCGAGCCGGAGCCTTGACGCCGGCGTTTCGGGGGGGCGAAGCCCC
>CATPBK010000124.1 GCA_955652705.1 Candidatus Dormiibacterota bacterium
CAGTACCTGTATGAGGGCGACGCGCCTCTCGCCGAACGCCGGGCGCAGGCCTTGACCCTCGACCGCGAGCTGCTCGCCGAGCTGCTCGGGACCGAGGAGCTGCGCGAGCTGCTCGACCCGGCCGCGATCGCTGCCCTGGAGCTGGAGCTGCAGGGCCTGATCGGGCGCCACCCACGCGACGCCGATGAGGCGGGCGACCTCCTCCGGCGGCTGGGCGACCTCGGGACCGAGGAGCTCGCGGCCCGCGGCGTGCCACCCGGCTGGCTGGCCGCCCTGGAAAAGGAGCGCCGGGCGGTGGCGGTGCGCGTGGCGGGCGACGACCGCTGGATCGCGGCGGAGGACGCGGGTCGCTATCGCGACGCGCTTGGCGTCGCTCTGCCGGTCGGCCTGCCCGAGCCCTTCCTGCAGTCGCAGCCCGATCCCCTCGCCTCGCTGCTCCTGCGCTGGGCGCGCACGCACGTGCCCTTCCTGGCAGGCGAGCCCGCTCAGCGCTGGGGCCTGCCGCTGCGCGGCGTCGATGAGGCGCTGGGGCGCTTGGTGGCGCGAAGCGAGGTTCTGGCCGGCGAGTTCCACCCGACCGGCGTCGGGAGGGAGTACTGCCACCCCGAGGTGCTGCGCGTGCTCCGGCGCCGCTCGCTGGCGGCGCTCCGCCGCGAGGTGGAGCCGGTCCCGCCCGAGGTCCTGGCCCGCTTTCTGCCGGCCTGGCACGGGATCGGGGCCGAGGCCTCCGGTCCCGACCGGCTGGCCGAGGTGGTCTTCCAGCTCCAGGGCTTCGCGCTGCCCGCTTCTGTCATCGAGCGCGACGTCCTGGCCGCCCGGGTCGGCTCCTACAACCCGCGCCTGCTGGACGAGCTGGTTTCCATGGGCGAGGTGGTGTGGGTGGGCCGGGGCTCGCTCGGGCAGCAGGACGGCCGGGTCGCCCTCTACCTGCGCCGGGAGGCCCCGCGCCTCGTCTCAGAGCCGGCGGAAGCGCCTTCTGGCGAGGTCCACGAGAGTCTCCGCCAGCACCTCGCGCGTCGCGGCGCCGCCTTCTTCGCCGACCTCTACAACGCCGCCGGCGGCGGGGACGAGGAGTCCGTGCTCGACGCTCTCTGGGACATGGTCTGGGCGGGCGAGGTCACGAATGACACCTTCGCGCCACTCCGCCTGCTGGGGCCGAGCGCGCGCCGGCGCCCGGGACGGCCGCGGCTGCCCCGCCTGAGCCAGCCTCGGGCAGCCGGACGCTGGTCGCTGGTCACCGACCTCCTCGGCGGGGCCGCGCCGCCCACGGAGCGGCTGCACGCCCAGGCCGGCGTCCTCCTCCAGCGCCACGGCGTCCTGACCCGCGAGGCCGTGCTGGCCGAAGGCGTGCTGGGCGGCTTCGCGGGCGTCTACCCGGTGCTGCGCGCCATGGAAGAGGGCGGCAAGATCCGGCGCGGCTACTTCGTGGAGGGGCTGGGCGGGTCCCAGTTCGCGCTGCCGGGCGCGGTCGACCGGCTACGGGCGCTTCGAGAGCCCGACCAGCGCGTCGTCGCGCTGGCGTCCACCGATCCAGCCAACCCGTTTGGCGCCGTCATCCCCTGGCCGGAGTCCGCCGGCCGCCCGGCCCGCGCCGCCGGCGCTTTCGTGGTGCTGGACTCGGGCGAGCTCCGGCTCTACCTGGAGCGGGGCGGCCGCTCGCTGCTGACCTTTGGGGAGGTCACGCCGGGGCACCTGGCAGCACTCGCGGTGGCGGCGGGGCGGATGGGCAGGTTCGAGATTCAGAAGGTCAACGGCGGGCACGTCGCTGATTCGGGACTTGCCGGCGCGCTGAAAGAGGCCGGGTTCCGCTCGACTCCGCGCGGTATGGTCCTCCTGGCATGAACGGACGCGTCATCTCGCTCCAGCTCCATGGTCAACACGGCGCGCGGCTGCAGCCGGTCCAGGAGGCGATCGCGCGGGTCGGCGGCGGGCTCGAGGGCGACTCGAATGTGCATCGAGAGCAGCGGGCGGTGCTGGTGCTGGACCGCACGGCTCTTGACGGGCTCGGCCTGGCCTTCGGCGATCTGCGGGAGCAGATCACCATCGAGGGTCTGCCCGGAGTCAGCCGCCTGGCGCCCGGCACGGAGCTGCGCATCGGCCCGGTCGTGCTACGCGTCAACGCCGAGTGCGAGCCCTGTACCCACATCGGGGAGCTGAACGGACAGGCCGACGTCGAGGCGTTTCGCGTCGCGCTCGCCGGCCGGCGCGGTGCTCTCTGCACCGTGACTCTCGCCGAGGGTCCGATCCGCGTCGGCGACGCCGTCGAGGCACTCGTTCCCGCCTAGCAACCTCGAGGGGCGGCCAACCTGAGAGGCGACGGCGCTGATGGGATTCCGGCAGCTACGAGAACTGGCAGCCACGACTAGAAAGCAGCTATGAAGACGCTTGAGACCAACGCCGTCGCGCACAGTACAACGGCTGGTTGCGGACCTTCGTTACGCCTGGATTCATGGAGAGAGGCTGTACGTGCCTGAAGGCGACACGCTCGTCAGGACGGCGGATGCCTTGCGCGTGAGGCTGCTGGGCAAGCGGATGGTCGCGGCCCGTCCTTACGAGAAGCTCGCGGGCGCGACTGTCGCCGCGGTCGAGCCCAACGGCAAGCACCTCCTGATCCGGTTCGACAACGGCCTCGTCGTCCACTCGCACCTGCGCATGACCGGGATCTGGTACCTCTACCGCCCCGGCGAAGCCTGGACGCGGCCGGCTCACCAAGCCCGCCTGGTCCTCGAGGCCGACGACACAGTGGCGGTCCTCTTCAACGCTCCCACCGTCGAGCTGCTGCGCGAGAAGGAGGTCGACCTCGGCCATCTCGGCCCCGACGTCCTGGCCCCCGAATTCGACCTCGACGAGGTACTGGCGCGCTCACGCCGCGCCGCCGACCGCAGCCTCGGCGAGCTCCTCCTCGACCAGCGGGTCGCGGCCGGCATCGGCAACATCTACCGCTGTGAGAGCCTCTGGGCACTCCAGCTGGATCCCTGGCGGAAGGTCGAGGCCACGGACGACGACACGCTGAGCCGCCTCTACTCAGAGGCCCGCCGCCAGCTGCAGGGCGGCGTGCGCGGCCGCCACACCCGCGCCGTGCACGCGCGCAGCGGACGGCCATGCCCGCGCTGCCTGACCTTGATCAAGACCCGCCGCCAGGGCGACCTGGCGCGGATCACGTACTACTGCCCGACGTGCCAGAAGGCGCCTCTGACATGATTTCTCGGTGGCGGTGAACACCCGCGGCGCCCGCCGTCTCGAAGGGCCCGCCAAGCTGCGCGGCTCGACCCGCTTCACGCAGGACCTGAAGCCGTTCGGGCTGCTCCACGTCAAGCTGGTCCTGAGCCAGTACCCGAGCGCACGGATCACGGCTGTCGACACGTCGGCCGCGCTGGCGCTGCCCGGCGTCGCGGCGGTGATCACCGGAGCCGACCTGCCTGCCACCAGCGTCGCCGGTCCAGACAAGCCGCTGGCGGTCGAGAAGGTCTACTACATCGGCCAGCCGGTGGCTGCTGTCCTGGCCGACTCCGAGGCCGCCGCGCTGGACGCCGCCTCTGTGGTCAGCGTCGACTACGAGGAGCTGACCCCGGTCGTCGACCCCTTCGAAGCCATGAAGGACTCGGCGCCGCAGGTCCTGGAGGAGCGTGCCGAAGGCTTCGACGACGTCTCCATCCACGGTGGTGGCGGCGATGCCGAGGCGGAGCCCGAGCAGAAGCCCCGCAACGTCAGCGCGGTCGCTCACCGGAAGTGGGGCGACGTTGCCGCCGGGCTGGCCGCCGCGGAGGCGGTCGTCGAGGGCCGCTACTCGATGCCCGGCGTGCACCAGGGATTCATCGAAGCGCACGTCGTCCAGGCAGCCCCCGAGGGGAACGGCGTCGTGGTCTGGTCGCCGACCCAGGGGCAAGGCTTCCTGCGCGACGAGCTGGCCAAGTTCCTGCAGCTGCCGTCGAGCGCCGTGCGGGTGGTCTCGATGCCGGTCGGGGGCGGCTTCGGCGGCAAGGTCGTGCTCCTGGAGCCGCTCTGCGCGCTCCTGGCTCGGCAGGTCGGGCGGCCGGTGCAGCTGGCGCTGACGCGCTCCGAGGAGTTCCAGGTGGGGCGTCCCGCTCCCGCCAGCTACACCGACCTGAAGCTGGGGGCGAAGCGCGACGGCACCTTCACGGCGCTCGAGGTCCGGATGGTCTGGGACAACGGCGCCGCCACCGGCTGGCACGCGGACTTCGCGGGTCAGCTCTTCACCCGGACCTACCAGATGCCCGCTTACTCGTACACGGGCTACGAGGTCTCCACCAACAAGACCCCGGTGGACGCCTATCGAGCCCCGGCCGGTACCCAGGTTTTCTTCGCTCTCGAGGCGGCGGTCGACGAGCTGGCGGCCAAGATCGGGATGGACCCGATCCAGCTGCGCTTGAAGAACGCGCGGCGCGAGGGCGAGCGCCTGCCCGACGGCAGCCGGGCGCCGATCGGGATCGCGCAGGTGCTCGAGGAAGCGGGCCGGCATCCGCTCTACACAGCGCCTCGCGAGCCGGGCACGGGCGTCGGCGTCGCGCTCGGCATGTGGCCCGGCGCCCATGGCCCGGCGGCCGCCCTCTGCCGCGTGGAGCCGGACGGCAGCCTCACCATCCAGATCGGCTCTGTCGACATCAGCGGCTCTTCGACCGGCCTGGCGCTGGTCGCCGCCGCTGCCTTCGGCGTCCCGGTCGAACGGGTCGCGGTCGAGCTCGGCGACTCGAGCACGGCTCCCCAGGCCCCGGTCTCCGGCGGCAGCGCGATCACCTACAGCGTCGGGCCCGCCGTGCACGCGGCGGCTGTCGACGCCCGCCGCCAGCTCTTCGACGCCGCGGCCGAACAGCTGGAGGCGGCGCCCGAGGACCTCGAGGTCTCCGACGGCAACGTTCGTGTCAAGGGCGTCCCCGATCGCACCGTCCCCATCGGCGAGCTGGCCGGGGGCGGCGAGACGCACCCGCCGCTCCTGGGCCACGGCCGGGTCCGGGTCGCCCGGGCGTCGCCCGCGTTCACCGTCCATATCTGCCAGGTCCGAGTGGACCGCGAGACCGGCTCTTTGCGCGTGATCGGGTACGCCGCCATCCAGGACGTCGGCCATGCCGTCAATCCGCCGGAGATCGTGGGGCAGATCCAGGGGGGAGCCACCCAGGGACTCGGTCGCGCGCTTGGCGAACAGCTCTACTACGACCCGGCCGGCCAGCTCCGCACGGGCAGCTTCCTGGACTACGAACTGCCCACGGTCGACCAGGTTCCAGAGATCGCGGTCCAGATCGTCGAGGTGCCGTCCGGAGTGGAACCCCTGGGCACTCGCCCGGTCGGCGAGCCGCCGGCGGTGCCGGGTCCGGCGGCGGTGGTCAACGCGGTCGCCTCGGCGACCGGCGTCCGCATCCGCGAGCTCCCGATCTCCGCCCATCGCCTTTTGGCGTGAGAGCGGTCGTCGCGACCCGCCTCGGCGGTCCCGAGGTTCTTGAGCTGCGCGACGTTCCCGAGCCCAAAGCCGGCCCCGACCAGGTCCTCGTCCGCGTGCGCCGGGCGGGCGTGAACTTCGCCGATCTCAGCTCGACCCGCGGCACCTACGCGCAGGCTCCGCCCCCGCCCTTCATCCCGGGCCTGGAGGTCTCCGGCCAGGAAGTCGCCGGTGAACGCGCGGTGATCGCGCTGGTCCCGACGGGCGGCTACGCCGAGGTCGTGGCGGCCGACCGGCGGTTCGTCTGGGACGCCGAAGGCCTGGACCTGGACCTGGCCGGCGGCTACCCGCTGGTGGCGTTGACCGCCTTCCACGCGCTGGCCGAAGCGGCCAGGATGCGGCGGGGCGAGACGGTGCTGGTGACGGCCGCCGCGGGCGGCGTCGGGTCAGCCACCATTCAGGTGGCGCGGGCGCTCGGCGCCGGGCGGGTCATCGCGGTGGCAGGCTCGGAAAAGAAGCGGCGCTTCGCCATCGAGCAGGGCGCGGACCTGGCCATCGCCTACGACGACCCTGTGCCCGAGCCGGTCGACGTCGTCGTCGAGATGGTCGGCCAGCCGGTATTCGAGCGCCTGCTCGACTCGGTGCGGCCCCTGGGTCGAGCCGTCCTGATCGGCTGGGCAGGCGGCGAGATCCAGGAGATCCCGGGTGTGCTCGACCTGAGGGCGCGTGGCGTGGGCGTCTTCCCGTTCAGCCTGGGCGCCTACCGCAGCAAGAGCCCGGACGCCTTCGCCCGCACCGCCGCGCCGGGCCTGGAGCTGCTGCGCAAGGGCCTCGTCAGGCCGCCGATCGGGTTGGTCCTGCCCCTGGAGCAGGCGGCCGAGGCGCACCGCCTCCTGGGGTCGCGCGAAACGATGGGTAAGGTCCTCCTGGCGGTGTAGCGCCCGAAGGCGGAGCCAAGGGCCCATCCGCCGGCGAGAGGGGCTTAAGCGGCTCTCAATAGGCCCCGTCTGCCGGCGGATGGGGGTCAATAGTTATGCAACGTCGCGCTCAGCAGGAGGGCGCGCACCGCCAGGGTGGCGATCCGTCTCACAGACATAATTGGAGCGCCGTGACCAAGATGTTCCAGCTCCTGGACCCAGCGGGCCGGCTCCGCAACGGGGCCAAGCCGCCCCTCGACGACGAATTCGTCCTCGAGGGCCTGCGCTGGATGTTGCTCTCCCGCGCCATCGACGCCCGCGCCACCGCGCTCCAGCGCCAGGGCCGCCTGGGGGTCTTCTCCCCGGTCCTAGGGCAGGAGGCGGCGGTGGTGGGCTCCGCCCTGGCGCTGGACCCGTCGCGGGACTGGCTCGTGCCGCAGTACCGGGAGCTGCCGGCCATGCTCATGCACGGCTACCCGCTTCACAAGCATCTGCTGAACCTGATGGGCAACCCGGTCGAAGGCCGGATCCCCGACGACGTGCTCATGCTTCCGACCCAGGTGGCGCTGGCGGCCCAGCTGCCCCATGCGGTGGGCATCGCCTGGGGCCTCAAGCTGCAGGGCAAAGACGGCGTCGTGATGACCTACTTCGGCGAAGGGGCGTCCTCCGAGGGCGACTTCCACGAAGCCTGCAACCTGGCCGGAGTGGTCAAGGCGCCGGTCGTCTTCTTCCTCCAGAACAACAACTGGGCGATCTCGACGCCACGCCAGCTGCAGAGCGGCGCCGCCTCCCTCGCCGACCGCGCCGCCGGCTACGGCATGCCCGGCGTCCAGGTGGACGGCAACGACCTGCTGGCGGTCAACCAGGTTTCGAGGGAAGCGGTGGCGCGTGCCCGCGCCGGCGAAGGACCGTCGCTGATCGAGGCCATCACCTACCGCATGTCGTTCCACAACACCACCGACAACCCCAGCAAATACCAGGACCCAGCCGAGCTGGAGGCGGCCCGTGCACGCGACCCGATCGCGCGGGTGCAGGCCTATCTCAAGGGGCGCGGGATGTGGGACGAGAAGCGCGAGCAGGAGTTCGAGCAGGCCATTTCCGAGGAGATCGATGCGGCTGTGGCCAAGGCCCAGAAGGCGCCCGTTCCGAACCGCTCCCAGATCTTCGACAACGTGTTCGCCGAGCTCACTCCGCGGCAGGCGGCGCAGCGGCGTGAGCTCCTCGGCGAAGGCTGACGCGTCATGCCCGAGATGAACATCATCGAAGCGATTCGTGACGCGCTCACGCTGGAGATGACGCGCGATGAGCGCGTCATCGTGCTCGGGCTCGACGTGGGCCGCCTGGGCGGAGTCTTCCGTACCACGGACGGGCTCCAGGAGCGTTTTGGGAAGGACCGCGTGGTGGACACTCCCCTTGCCGAGGCCGTGATCATCGGCTCAGCCATCGGTCTCGCCATCTCCGGGATGGTCCCCGTGGCCGAGATCCAGTTCCTGGGCTTCACGCACCAGGCGTTCCACCAGATGGGCGCCCAGCTGGGTCGCTTCCGCTACCGATCGCGAGGCCGGTTCCCGCTGCCCGTGACGGTGCGGGCGCCGATGGGGGGCGGCACCAAGACGCCTGAGTTCCACCCTGACGCGATCGAGGCCCAGTTCGTGCAGTACCCCGCTCTCAAGATCGCCCTGCCCTCGAACCCGTACGACGCGAAGGGCATGCTCCTGCAGGCCATCCGGGACCCCGACCCCGTGCTCTTCATCGAGCCGGAGCGCCTCTACCGGAAAGGCCGGGCCGAGGTGCCGGCCGAGGACTACACGGTCCCCTTCGGCAAGGCGCGCATCGCCCGCGAAGGCAAGGACGTGACCCTGGTGGCCTGGAGCGCGGCAGTCGAAGTCTGCGAGCGGGCGGCCGAGCAGCTGGCCACAGAAGGTGTGCAGGCCACCGTCATCGACCTCCGCACCCTGGTTCCGCTCGACGAAGAGACGATCGTCAAGTCGGTCGAGTCGACCGGCCGCTGCGTCGTCGTGCACGAGGCGCCCCTCTCCGCGGGGTTCGGGGCCGAGATCGTGGCGACCCTCCAGGAGAACGCTTTCTACAGCCTCGACGCACCCATCGCGCGGGTGGCCTCGTACGACACGCCCTACCCGCCGGCCTCGCTCGAGTCCCACTGGCTGCCCAGCCCGGAGCGGGTCGTGCGGCAGGTTCGCAAGCTGCTGAGCGCCTGAAAGCCCGGGGCTCGGCGAATGCTTACAAATCTTTGAGGTAGTACCGAGGAACTTCCAAGCTTTCGCGGCCATGCTTCCCCGCCGTGAAGAGGCTCGGAGCGGTCGCCGCCGTGATCTGCGGCCTCTTCCTCCTGAGCGCCGGAATCGTCCTGGCCGACGCCCGGGCCTCGACGCTGACCGTTTCGCCCACGGCCAAGCCGGCGACCACGACCCAGGCTGAAGACACGCCGGCGCCGTCCAGCCCCGACCCAACTCCGACGCCGGCGCCCACACCGACCCCAAGCCATCCCGGCTTCGACCCGCTGGCCGCCGCGGTGGAAAGGATCGCGGCAACCTCCGGCGCCGAGATCGCGGTGGCCCTGATCGAGCTCGGCGGTCCCGATCCGCAGGCCTGGTCCCTGGCCGGCAGCCAGGAGTTCGAGGCCGCGAGCACCTACAAGCTGCCGCTCCTCATGTGGATGGCCGAGCTGGTCGCCGCCGGCCAGCTCGACGTCGATGGCCAGGTCTGCTACCAGGATTCGGACTGGGAAGACGGTTGGTTCAGCGACTACGCGAGCGGCGATTGCTTCACCCGGCAGGACCTGGCCGCCCGGGTCGGCCTCTACTCGGACAACACGGCCGCGCACATGCTGGTCCGCGACCTTGGCGGCTCGAGCGCGCTCAACGCCTTCGCGCAGGCCCACGGCGCCACCGGCTCGATGTTCTACGAAGTCAATACCACCACCGCCACCGATCTGGCCGCGCTCTGGGCGGCGGAGGTCCGGGGGGAGATCGGCGGGGCCGCGGCCCAGGCCTGGCTCTACCCACTGCTTTCTCACACCAAGTTCGAGGCCGGCGTTTCGGCGGGGGTGCCGGCCTCGGTGACGGTGGTCCACAAGACCGGCGAGGTCGACGGAGTGGTCCACGACGCCGCTCTCGTCACCAGCGGGCCGGGCGGGCCCTACGTCCTCGTCGTCATGACTGACAACCTCGGCGGGGAGGCCGCCTTCAAGGCTGTCGCCGGCGTCTCGGCGGCCGTCTGGCAGTACGAGTCTTCCCGCTAGGACACCGGGCTCCACCGCTGAGCTGACCGGCCCGGCTAACGTGATGTAGTGAGACTCGAGCGGGAGAGCCGAGCCCTCCTGGGCTCGGCCCGGATCGGCATGCTGGCCCTCGCCGCCAAACCGCACCCGCTGGTCAACCCGGCGGCCTTCAGCTATTCGCGTGACGCGGTCTGGATGACGACCTCCCGCCACGCGTTGAAGGTCGCCCTCGCCAGGCGCGATCCCCGGGCCAGCTTCCTCGTCGACGACGGGCGCCACTGCGTGCTGCTGGAAGGCGAGCTCGACGTCTTCGACGCCCTCGACGTGCCAAGCCAGATCCGAGCCCTCCTGGAGGGCCCGGGCTTCTACCTGAGCCTGGCCCGCTACGCCGTGAAGAACGCGGCCTTCGTCGGCGGCTACCTGCGCGACCTGGCGCGCATCCCAGGGGACTGGTGGCCGCAGAACCGCGCCGTCCTCCGCCTCCGGGCCCGGCGGGCCTGGTCGCTGCCGACGGTTCCCACGCCGCCAGCCGAACCGGCGAGTGTCCCCGGCGTGCCTGCGAGCGTGCGCCGGACGCTCGCCCACGTGCCGGTCGCCTACCTCTGCACGCTTTCAGACGATGCGCCTTTGATGGCGCCCGCTCTCTGGGCGGCCAACGGCTCCATCGCCGTCGTGACCGGCTCGGCTGACTTTCTCGGCCTCGGCCGGCGCGGCCCCGCCGGCCTCGTGATCGAGTCCCATCACACCTACCGCGCCACGCGGATGATCGGCGCCTACGTGCGCGGACACCTGACCGCGGACGCCGATGCGAAGCGCTCCGTCAAAGAGCGCTACGGACTCGACATCGCGCCACCTGGGATGGGCCTCGACCTGGAGCCGGAAAGGGTCACCTGGTGGCGTGGATTCAAGTTACAGACGGCGGACTCAGAAGAACTAACATCACGACGTGCCGCGCCCTGATGCGCCGGCAGTAGGGACCAGGAAGTGGCGGGCGGGCGTTTGGGATGAGGCGGAGGACCGGTTGGCGGCCGAAGAGCCGCTCCAGATCCTCATCAATCGCGAGCCGCTCAGTGTCGTCATGCGCACTCCGGGCTCCGACCTCGAGCTAGCCCTGGGGCTGCTCTGGTCCGAGCGCGTGATCACCGACCTGGAGCAGGTGACCCGGGTCCTCATCTCGGCGGAGGCGGCTGAATCGGAAGCGCGCCTGAACGTCACGAGCGAGCTGGTCGAGTCGAACCTCATCGACCTCCATCTGGCGGGCGCCGTCCGCCTGCCCCAGCGCTCTTTCCTGGCCAGCTCCGCCTGCGGCGTCTGCGGAGCGACCACCGTCGAATCGCTGGCGCTCGACTTTCCGCCGCTGGCCGACGGGCCGGTCCTGCGCGCGTCGCTGCTGCTGGCGCTCCCCGACCGTCTGCGAGCGGGCCAGCGCGTCTTCGACCAGACCGGCGGCCTCCACGCGGCCGGCCTCTTCGATGTGGACGGCGAGCTGCGGATCCTCCGGGAGGACGTGGGCCGCCACAACGCGGTCGACAAGGTCGTGGGCCGCGCCCTCCTCGACGGCCTGCTGCCCGCCACCGGTCATCTCCTGGCCGTGAGTGGCCGGGCCGGCTACGAGATCGTCCAGAAAGCCATCGCGGCCGGGATCCCGCTTGTGGCCGCGGTCGGCGCCCCCTCGAGCCTGGCGGTGGCGACCGCTAGAACGTTCAACCAGTCGCTGGTTGGCTTCCTCCGGGACGACCGATTCAACGTGTATGCGGGGTGGAGCCGAATCGGTTGAATCACCAGCTCATTACTTGACAGATACTTGACAGTTTAGGCAGCAACCCTGAATACTTCGTGCCCAAGGGGGCCGGGTTTTGGTCCCCGGAATTCAGGGGGTTGCCATGCGCAAGTTCGCTCTCGCTTTCCTTCTTTCTCTTTCCGCGTTCGCTCTGACTGCTGTTGGCGCCATGGCAGGATCTTGGCCGCCCGGAACCTAAGGAAGCTAAGAACCTAAAGGTTCTGTAAAGAGACTTTTCCTTTCGTCGAGCGCGTGTAAACTGGCGACGTGCCAGAGCTGGCGCGCCGGCCTGCGAAGAAACGCGTCCGGCGGAAGGGAGTGGACATCCGGCCGGGAGCGGTTCGGGAGGCACGCCTTGAAGCCGGCCTGAGCCTGGCCGATGTCGCCGACGGCCAGCTGACGCGGGCTGCCATCCATCTGATCGAGGCCGGTCGCTCGCGGCCCTCGATGCCGACGCTGGAGCTGATCGCGCGCCAGACCGGAAGGCCGATCAATTTCTTCCTCGCCGGCGGGGCCGCCCGCGCGGCCCAGAGTCCGGCCTTGGCCGGCGCCATCGCCGAGGCGGAACGGCTGCTGGCACTTGACGATCACAAAGCCGTGATCGCCCTGCTGGAGCCGCTGGCGGACCGCGACACCGACCTCTCGACGCGGGCTTACTTGAGCCTCTATCTGGGGCAGGCCCACACCCGACTTCATCACCCTGACCCCGCGCAGACCCTCCTCCGCAGGGCGCGCGAGCTTTTGGAAGGGCTTGGGGATCAGTGGTTGCTCGTCGAATGTCTCGACTGGGAAGGCACCGCCCTCTATCTGAGTGAGGACCCGCGGGCCTTGCCGACGGTCGAGGAAGCCCTCAGGCGCTGCCGCGAGCTGCGCCCTGTCCCGGCGGCCACTGAGGCCCGCATCCTCGGGCACCTCGCCAATATTCAGGTCGCTGACCACGAGTGGGATCGGGCGATCAAGACGTACGAAGAAGCCCTGGAGGCCGCGGGGTCCCTGCGCGACCTGGGCCGAATGGCTCGCATGCACGACGGTTTGAGCACCGCCTATACGCACCTTGGCAACAACGCGCAGGCGCTCAGCCACGCGAATAAGGCAAGGGCGCTGTACGAGGTCGAGAAAGACCGCTTGCACGTGGCGCGGATGGAGAACAACCTCGCGGTCTTGCTCATCAAGCAGAACCGGTTGGTCGAAGCCGCCGGGCACGTCGAGACCTCGCTGCGGCAGCTCGAGGAGTTGGGCCACGAAGCGGGCAAGGCGAATGCCGTCCTCACAAAGGCTGAGCTCGAATACCGGCGCGGGAACCTGGTCGCAGCTCAGCACAGCGCCGACGAGGCGCTCGAGCTGGCGGGCCGGCTTGGCGAAACCGCCACGGCGGCGGAGGCGAGGCAGCATCTTGGCGAGATCGCCGCCCGCCGCGAACAGTCCGCCGAAGCCGACAGCCACTTCGCGGCCGCCATCGAGCTCTTCACCAGGCTGGATCTCACGGAGCGGCTGGCCGAGTGCCGGGCCGCCTACGCCCAGGTCCTGGAGGCGCGCGGCGACACTTCGGCCGCGATGGAGCAGTGGAAGCAGGTCGCCATCATCGGGCGGCCGCACCTGGCTCCGGCCGAGCGCTCGCTGGACCGCGAGCTGCGCGTCGGCCTCGCCGGCTAAAACGCGCGGTTATCCGCGCAAGCTGTAGCGCAGGAAAAGATGCGAGCCTGAGCGGCGCGCGCTCAGAAGCGTGGCCGAGACCAGCCGTTCTGGAAGCAGTTCGACACCTTCGACCATGCCCAGCCGGTCCGGCTCGGCCCGCCCGGCCACGACCGGCGAGAGGGTGAGGAACATCTCGTCGACCCGGCCCCGGTCGAGGAGCTGTCCCAGGAGATGAGGGCCTCCCTCGCAGAGCAGGCGACCACCCGGCAGGTGGTCGAGGTCGGGTACCACCCGGACCTCCTGCTCCTGAAAGGCGCGATCGGTGCGGTCGAGGTCGTCGCCCACGCCGACCACACAGAGCGGCGGGTCGGCCGACAGGCCGAGCCGCGACCGCAGCTCGGCGAAGGCCGTCGCGGCCGGAGGGTAGATGTAGCCGGGGGTCCAGAGGTGCCCTGGATCGGCCCGCATCGTGCCGGCGCCGACGACGACCACCTCGGCGCAGGCGCGCAGCAAGCCCATGACGAAGCGGTCGCCCTCGTTCCGCGCGCTGAGCACCGGGCCGGAGGAGACTCCGGGTCGGTTGAGGGCGACGATGCCGTCGAGCGAGCTTACGAAGTTGCTGTATAGGCGCAGGCCGGCCTCGAAGCCGAGGTCGCCTGCGTAGAGCCCCTGCAGCTCGGCCGGAATGCCGAAGCCGGCCAGCCCCGCCACTTCGAAGATCCGCTCCAGCACGCCGGTAGCATCACAGAATGCTTCGCCTGGCGGTCCTGACCCCGGCCGTCCTCGGGCTCGAGCTGGCGCGGGGCTTGCTGGAGCGGGCCGGGGCGCCCCTGATCTGGCCGATCCTGCTGGGCGCCACCCTCTGCCTCGTCGCGATCGGGTGGAGTCCACAGGCCCTCGGTCTGGAGCGATCCCGGCTCGGGCTGCGCCTCCTGGGCGGCCTGGCGCTGGGCGCCGTACTACTCCTGCCCGCCGCAGTCCGCTGGCAGGGCGCCCCGGTTCTGCCGGTCCCGCTCGCCGCCGCAGCCATCGTGATCTCGATCGGCGAGGAGGTCGCCTTCAGGGGCGCCCTCTACGCGGCCCTCCATGCGGTCGGCGGCGCGCCCGCCGCCATCGTCGGAAGCGCGGTCATCTTCGCGCTGGGCCACGTGCTCACGCATCCGCCCTCCTACCTGTTCGCCGTTCTCGCCGCCGGCCTCCTGCTGGCCGGCTGGCGCTGGGCCTGCCGCGACCTTGTCGGCCCGGTCGTCGGCCACACGCTGGCGGACCTCGCCCTTTGAAGCGGCTCGCGGCGGCCGTCCTCGCCCTCTCGGCGGCCGCTTACGTGCTGGTGGCGTGGCTCAACGCGCCAGGCTTCTACGATGGGCTCTGCCCGGCGGTTGACTATCGCTTCACATCGCCGCCGCCGCAGGCGACGGTCCGCACGCCTCCGGCCAGCGGCCACGCCACCGTCAAGGTGGTCGGCGGGCAGGTCCAGCCCGTCACCGCCTTCACCGACGACGGGCAGTTCCAGCTCACGACGGTCCCGGGCGCTTTCAGCCCGCCTGCGGGCGGCGGCTCGCTCAGCATCGACATCAAGCCGGTCACCGACTTCCCGGCGCATGACCAGTACACATTCGTGACCAACGTCTACCTGGTCACGGGGAACTCGTCGATCGCCAAGGACGCCCGCGTCGCGCTCCTCTACTCGACAGTGCTACCAGCGCCGTCGAACATCTTCGTAGCTCAGCTCAACGGGTCCTGGGCGCCGATCCCGAGCAACGCCAACGCGACCGCCTGCAACCTCATCGACGCCCGCACCACCAGCCTCGGGTTGTTCGCCGCCGGCTACCCCTCCGGCGCGGCGCGCACTGCGCAGAATTCCGGGCTCAGCGGCCAAACGCTGCCCTTGATCGTGGCCGGCGCCA
>CATPBK010000125.1 GCA_955652705.1 Candidatus Dormiibacterota bacterium
GCCGGCATGGGGCCTGCGCACGACTCCGACTACAACATCATCCAGAGCTTTGCCGACACGGTGAAGCCGGGCATCCTCGGCGAGGTGGTGGCGTCGCCCAGCCCGGTGCCCTCGCCATCTCCGACTAAGTAGGCTGCTGACGGCGCCCCCGCTGATCCGGGTCGAGGGCCTGACCAAGGTCTTCCCGGGCGGGATCCGGGCCGTCGACGCCATCTCGCTCGAAGTCCAGCGCGGTGAGTTCGTCTGCGTCATCGGTCCCAGCGGATCCGGGAAGTCGACGCTGCTGCGCTGCGTCAACCGCCTCAACGAGCCGACCGCAGGCCGCGTGGTGTTCGGGGAGGAGGAGCTGACCGCGCTGCGGGGCGGCGCCCTGCGCCGGGCCCGCCGGCGGATCGCCATGATCTTTCAGCAATTCAACCTGGTGCGCCGTTCGTCGGTCTTGAAGAACGTCCTGACCGGCCGGCTCGGCTACCAGGAGGGCTGGCGCAGCGTAGTGCCGAGCTTCTCCGCGGCGGATCGCCTGATCGCCTGGCGGAGCCTGGAGCGGCTGGAGATCGCCGAGAAGGGAGGCGTTCGCGCCGACAGCCTCTCCGGTGGCCAGCAGCAGCGCGTGGCCATCGCCCGGGCGCTCGCGCAGGAGCCGGAGGTGATCCTCGCCGACGAGCCGGTCGCCAGCCTCGACCCCGAGACCGCGATCGTGGTGATGGACTACCTGCGCGACATCAACGTGCGCGACGGGATCACCGTCGTCTGCAGCATCCACCACCTGGAGCTGGCCAAGCGCTACGCGCACCGGATCGTCGCCATGCGCCGAGGCGGACTCGTCTACGACGGAGCGCCGGGCGAGCTCGACGAAGACGCCTATCGCAGGATCTATGGCCGTCTCGGCTACGAGTGAGCCGCCGCGCCTCCAGGCGCTGATGGCGGAGGTGGACCGCAGGGTCCGCCTGGAACGTTCGCGCAACCTGGTCATCGTCGGGGTCCTGCTCGTGCTGGTCTACGTCAGCGCCGGGCAGACCGAGTTCAATCCAGGGCTGTTGGTGACCAAGTCGCCCCAGATGCTGCGGATCCTGGGCGGCTTCCTGCACCCCAACTTCGCGATCATCCTGCCCAAATTCCTGGCGGCCTCGTCCGAGCACGCCAACCTCCGCTACGGGTACCCGGAAGGCCTGCTCGGGCACTTCGCCCTGCAGACCTTGATGACGGCGCTCCTGGGCACCTTCATCGGCTCGCTGGTCGCCATCCCGGTGAGCTTCATCGCCGCCCGCAACCTGATGCGGCGCGGCCCGCTCGGATCGGCCATCTACTTCGTCGTCCGGGCGCTGATGAGCATCATCCGGTCGATCCCCACGCTCTTCTGGGGCATCCTCTTCGTGACCGCCATCTCGGTCGGCGCCTTCGCCGGCGTCCTCGCTGTCTCGATCTTCAGCTTCGGCCTGATGTCAAAGCTCTTCTCGGAGGCCATCGAAGCGATCGATTGGGGCCAGGTCGAGGCGCTCACGGCAACCGGCGCCAACCCGCTGCAGGTCGTCGTCCATGGCGTCTTCCCCCAGGTCACGCCCTACCTTGTGGCCCACCTCCTCTACACGTTCGAAGTCAACGTGCACTCGGCGCTGATCCTGGGCGCGATCGGGGCCGGCGGCCTCGGCTTTCTCTTCATCCAGTACTCGGAGCAGCTCGACTATCCGTCCGAGGCGATGCTGCTTTACGTGGCGATCGTGATGACGCTGGTGATCGACTACTCGTCTGCCGCGATTCGTCGTCGGATCATCTGAAGCGGCCCTCTAGACTCGCGAAGCCGTGGTACGTGTACGGCTCCTCGCCGCCGCGATCTTGGCGGCCGGTCTGACCCTTGCGGCGGGCGTCCCCGCCCGCGCTGCCGTGCCGCCGGTGCCCGATCCGCCCCAGGACCGGGTCGCCACTCTGTGGCCGGCCCAGATGCCCGCCGCCGGAATCAGCGGCCAGTACGGGCCGACCGGGGGCGGGTTCCTGACGCTGCCCTACCTGGGCGACTGGCACATCGTGACCTCGATCTTCGACCACTGCAGCCCGAACTACGGCCAGAACGGGCGCATCTGCCGGTTCGACGGCGTCGTCGCCGAGGCGGGACCAAACGATCCGCCAGGCCTCTACCAGGGCTATCCCTTGACGCCCGGCGGGAAGGACGACCTTTACTACGAAGGCCACGACGGATACGACTTAAGCCTCTATTTCGAGCAGGTGCTGGCCGCCGCCGACGGGCAGGTGTCCTACGCCGATTGGGCCACGCCAGGCTGCGCGACCTGCGGTTTCGGGCAGGGCATTCGGGTCGACCACGGCAATGGCTTCGACACCCTCTATGGGCACCTCTCCAGGCTGCTCGTCGCGCGGGGACAATGGGTCCGCCGGGGCCAGGTGATCGGAATCAGCGGCAAGACCGGCAGCGTCAGCGGCGCCCACCTTCACTTCGGCGTCTACCGCCATGCCACGTGGAGCCCGATCGACCCCTTCGGCTGGACCGGCCCTGGACGCGATCCCTGGCCCGAGGACGTGGGCAATCTCTGGCTGAGCGGCGCGGCCCGCACCCCGAATGTCGCCATCCCGAAGGTGGCCGTTCGGGCCGAGCCGGTCACCGGTTCCTACGAAGTGAGGGTTTCCTGGTCGAGCCCAGGCGACAACGTCACCTACGACCTGACCGAGTACGCCGACGCCAGCACCGGCATATCTCTGCTGGCCAGCTCGACCGCCACCTCAGCGGTAGTCCACGGCGAGCCGGACCACACGATGTGGTTCCTCGTCACCGCCCACACGTCGCTGGGTCTGTGGGACCGAAGCGCCAGCCCGCCGGTCGGCTTCTCCCTCCCCGCCCGCTCCAGGGGACCGCTCTAAGCCTCACCAGGGAAGCTCCCCAGGGGCGTGGCCGCACCTCCCAAGGGAGGCGCCCCCACCTCCCTAGAATTCAGGGGTGAAGCTTTGATCTCCGAACGACTCGCGGGGAAGACCCTCCTCGTCACCGGATCCACCGGCTTCCTCGGCAAGTCGATAGTGGAGAAGCTGCTCCGCTCGGTGCCCGAGGTCGGCCGGGTGACCCTGGCCATCCGCTCGAGCCCCCGGCGCCCGGCCGTCGACCGGCTGGAGAAGGAGGTCCTCTCCAGCCCGGCGTTCCGGCGCTTGAAGGAGGAACTCGGCGAGGAGGGCTTCCGCAAGCTCGTGGCTGAGAAGCTGACGGTGCTGGAGATCGATCTCGGACGGGAGGGTCTCGGCCTCAGCGAGGCCGGCCGCAAGGAGCTCCTCGGCTGCGACGTCGTCATCCACTCGGCTGCCGCCGTCGAGTTCGACAACCCGGCGGACCTGTCCGCCCAGACCAACCTTTTGGGTGCCTCCCGACTCGTTCGAACCCTGAGCGAAGGCGGTTCCAAAGCGCACCTGGTCCACATCTCCACGGCTTATGTGGGCGGGATGCTGCGAGGGCGCGTTCGCGAGGTGCTGCCCCTCGACCCGGGGCTCAACTGGCGTCACGAGGCGGAGATCCTGAGCGGGCTCCGGCCGGTCGTGGAGGAGGAGTCGCGCACCCCCGAGGTGCTGAAGAAGCTGCAGCGCCAGGCCCGCTCCCGGATGGGCCCGGCCGGGACGCCTTCGATGGCACGCACCGTCGAGCGGCTGCGCGAGAAGTGGGTCAAGGACCGGCTTGTCGAACGTGGCCGCGTCCACGCCCGGGCGATGGGCTTCACCGACATCTACTCCTTCACCAAGGCGATGGCCGAGCGCGCCGTCGTCGAGCTGCACGGGCAGGTCCCGCTCAGCATCCTGCGGCCGTCGATCATCGAGAGCGCCCTGGCTGAGCCCTTCCCCGGCTGGCTGGAGGGCTTTCGCATGGCGGAGCCGATCATCCTGGCCTTCGCGCGCCGGGTGCTGCCCGACTTCGCGGGCCTGCCCGACACGGTGCTCGACCTGATCCCGGCCGACCTCGTCGTCAACTCCGTGCTGGCGGTGGCAGCGTCGCCGCCCGGGCCGGGCGAGCACCGCATCTACCACGCGGCCACCGGCAACCGGAACCCGCTCCGGCTGCGAGCCATGGTCGACCTCTGCAAGGAGTACTTCGA
>CATPBK010000126.1 GCA_955652705.1 Candidatus Dormiibacterota bacterium
CCCGTACATCGCCGCGGAGCGCGGCTACATCGACGACGTCATCGAGCCTGGCCGGACGCGCGCGGTCTTGATCCGGGCGCTGCGGGAAGCCCGCGGCAAGGAGCGTCGCCGCGCCCCCCGCTGGCACGGCAACATCCCGCTCTAGCGCGGCGCCGGCCGTTTAGCCTGTACAGCTCCCAAGATCACGCGACAGTGTCGAGGCCCTGACGGGCGTCGTCATCTTCGGCTCCGCCGAAGACTCCCCCCTGGGTGCCCCACCTGCAGCGTTGGCTTCTGCGCTCCTCGCTCGAGCATGTTCCGATGCGCTCCCTGCGGTGCTCGGCGCCGCCTTGCATCTGGGCCACCCAGAGACGATCTGTCGGGTGATCCCGAGAGCCGTACAGGCCGGCTAGCCTGGCGGAGCCATCAGGTCGATCACTAGTCGGTCAGGTCCGGTGAGGGTCGAGACCTTGACGCAGGCCGGCCCGGAGGTGCCGAGGCCCCAGTGGACGACCGCCTCGAAGCTTCCCGTCCGGCGGGCTTCTCGCAGCTGTCGATAGCCGGTTTTGAAGTCGGTCGGGCCCCTGTAGCCCTGGTCATTGGCGCCATGGAGGGTGATCAACACGCCGTCTTTGCCGTCCAGGACCAGCGTGCGTCCCGAGGCGTCCTCAGTGAACGTAGCCGACGACTGAGTGGAAACCTGGTAGGAGGGGACTGGTCCATCGAATTCGATCACGAAGCGGTCGAAGGCGCCCTGCTGGCCAACCCGTACAGCAGTCACATTGGCGGTTGCGGTCCCTCCGCCCGACTGCTGGTCCGACGTGCACGCGAATGTTGATTCGGGCGTCGGGCTCGGGGTCGGGCTGGGGGTTGCGGTGGCCGTCGTTGGAGTGGGGCTCGGAGTTGCCGCCGGCCCTGGACCGGAGGGAGCGCCGGAGCCGCCCAGCGGCAGACGCGTCAGGAGGAAGCCGCCGACGAGCGCGACGGTGATCACGGCAGTCGCCAGTGCGAGGGCCCATTGGTGCCGCGGGCCTGACTCAGCGCCGGCGCGGACCGCGTTCATGACGCGGTGGCGCATGCCGGGATCGGGCGGCTCCGTGAGGTCGCCGAACGCGCGCTTCAAGTCTTGCCGCATGCCGTCATCACCCATTGGGAAGCTCCTCCGGCCCGAGGCCGGGACGCAGGCGGCGAGCCGCCCTGTACACGCGGCTGCGGGCGCCGTTTGTGGATACGCCGAGTACTCGGGCGACACGCTCGAGCGGGAGGTCCAGGTAGAAGAAGAGGTAAAGAGCCAGGCGGTCGTCGGCCGCCAGGCGCTGGATCGCTTGGCGGATGTCCAGCGAGTCGACGCGCGCGCCCGTGGCGACCGGTTCAGCTCGCGGCAGGTCGGCGAACTTGAAGACCGACCACCAACGGCGGCGCCGCGTCATGCGGCACTCGTTGGCCACGATGCTGAAGAACCAGGCCTGGAGCTCCGGGGCCGCTCCCCGGAAGCCGCCGAGCTTGCGCCAAGCCTTGACTGACGCTTCCTGGACGGCGTCCTCGGCTGCGCCGCGGTCCCCGAGCATGACCGTCGCCAGCCGGTAGGCAGGGTCGAGGAGGGGGGCCAGAAGGAGCTCGAAGGCGGAGGTGTCACCCGCGGCGGCCTGCCGGAGGTCCTGCTCCGCTGCTATCGCACTCACCTCCATTAGATGCGCGGACTAGGTGAAACAGTTTCACCCCTCCGCGTCGTCCGTAGCGTGCCCCCTACGATTTAGCTTCCGTGAAGCTTCTCGAGTACCAGGCCAAGGAGGTCCTCCAATCCTTTGGCATCGAGATCCCGCCGGGCAAGATCGCGCGCACCCCGGAGGAGGCGGCTGCCGCCGCCCGTGAGATCGGCACGGTGGCCGTCAAAGCTCAGGTCCCCGTCGGCGGGCGGGGCAAGGCCGGGGGCATCAAGCTTGCGCAGACTCCGGAGGAGGCAGCCGCCGCGGCCGGCCAGATCATCGGGATGGAGATCAAGGGCTTCCGCGTCCCGCTCGTCTATTGCGAGGGGGCGCTCGACATCAAGCAGGAGATCTACCTGGGCTTCACCGTCGACCGGGACGCCCGCGCCAACATCCTGATGCTCTCGGCCCGGGGCGGCATGGACATCGAGGCGGTGGCCGAGGAGACCCCCGACGCGATCGCCCGGCTCTACCCGAACCCCTGGCGCGGTCCGCTCGATTTCGAGGTGCGGCGCCTGGTCTTCGAGGCGGGGCTGGGCGCTCTGGCCGGTCCGCTCACCAAAGTCGTGCGACAGCTCTACCGGGCGATCCCCGAGCAAGACGCTTTGACGGCTGAGATCAACCCGCTGGTAGTGACGGGTGAGGGCCGGGTCGTGGCCGGCGACGCCAAGCTGGAGACTGACGAGAACGCCGCCTTCCGGCACAAGGAGCTGGAGGAGCGCTACTCGACTGTGATCGAGGGCGACCAGTACGAGGTTGAGGCCAAGAAGCGCGGTCTCACCTACGTCTCGCTGGATGGCCACATCGGCGTGATCGGGAACGGCGCCGGGCTCTGCATGGGCACTCTCGACCTGGTCCAGCGCGCGGGCGGCCGGGCCGCCAACTTCTGCGATATCGGCGGCGGAGCGAAGGCCGAGGTGGTGCAGAACGCGCTGGAGGTGATCCTGATGAACCCGCAGGTGAAAGGGGTCTTGATCAACGTTTTCGGGGGTATCACGCGGGCCGACGAGGTGGCACGGGGGGTGGTCGAGGCGCGCGCTGCACTGAACATGAAGCTGCCGCTCGTGGTCCGCCTCTCGGGCACCAACGAAGAAGAGGGGAAACGCATCCTGCGGGAGAACGGAATCGAGCCCGGCGACAACGGGTGGGAGGCGGCGCAGAAGATCGTCGAGCTGACCCGATGATCCTGCTCACGCCCGTGTCGAATGTGATCGTGCAGGGCATCACCGGCCGCGAGGGTACGTTCCATGCCGAGCGCATGCAGGAGATGGGCACCCGTTTGGTGGGCGGGGTCAGCCCCGGCAAGGGCGGCGGCGACCACCTCGGGGTGCCGCTCTTCAACACCGTCGCGGAAGCGGTGGCGGCAACCGGCGCTGACGCCACCGGGATCTTCGTTCCGCCGCCGTTTGCGGCCGACGCCATCAGGGAGGCGGCGGAGGCGGGGCTGAGCCTGATCGTGTGCATTACGGAAGGGATCCCGATCCAGGACATGATCCGCGTCAAGTCCTACCTGAAGGACTTTCCGCGGGCGCGTCTCCTCGGCCCGAACTGCCCGGGCCTGATCACACCGGGCGTGGGCAAAATCGGGATCATCCCGGCCCAGATCTCCTCGCCGGGCGCCGTCGGCCTGGTGTCGCGGAGCGGGACCCTGACGTACGAGGCGATGGCGGTGCTGACGAGGGCCGGGCTGGGCCAGTCCACGGTGGTCGGGATCGGCGGGGATCCGGTCCTCGGGTTGTCCTTCAGCGACGTGGTCGAGCTCTTCGAGCACGATTCGCAGACCACGCACCTCGTCTTGATCGGCGAGATCGGCGGCTCGGACGAGGAGAGGGCCGCGCAGCGGTTGCGTGGTACCCGCCTCAAGGTGGTCGCATTCATCTCCGGCCGGACGGCGCCCGAAGGCAAGCGGATGGGTCACGCCGGAGCGATCGTGTCAGGCAACCGGGGCACCGCCAAGAGCAAGGTCGAGGCCTTCCAGGCGGTCGGCATCCCGGTCGCTGAGACGACGGACCAGATCGTGGAGCTGCTCAAGGCTTGAGCTCGCTCCAGGGCCCCAAGCGGACGTCGCGACTAGAATCGCCCCGTGATCGCGGTCGCCGTCGCCCGCCCTGACCACGAGTCCCGGCTCCGCGACGCCTTCCTGGCCGCCGGGACCACACTTTGGCTCGGCTATACGTACCTGTATCCCGGCCTGCAGGGGGTGCACGCCACCTTACCGGCTTGCCCCTTCTATGCGCTGACCGGGCACCCGTGTCCCTTCTGTGGCGGGACCCGCTCGTTCGCGGCGATGTGGCAGGGCGACGTCCTTCACGCGGCTCGGCTCTACCCACTCGGCCCGATCCTCTTTGTGCTCACCTTCCCGGTCGCCGCTTACGCGATCTGGGCAGTGGCCAGCGGCCGGACGCTGAGCGTCGCGCTCCCCAACCGGGTCATGAAACTGCTGACGGTGCTCGGTGCCACGGCGCTCGCGATCAGCTGGTCGCTGAAGCTCTTCTGGCTGGGTAACTGAAAGCCTCCGCGTGGATTTCGAGCTAAGCCCCGAGCAGAGGCAGGTCCGAGACCTCTGCCGCGAGTTCGCGCAGGAGGTCGTGGCTCCCGCCGCCGCGGAGCTCGACCGTGAGCACAAGTTCGGCTACGACATCGTCCGCCAGATGGGCGAGCTCGGCCTCTTCGGGCTCGGCTTCCCCGAAGACGCGGGCGGGTCCGGCGGCGACTTCTTGAGCTACTGCATCGCGGTCGAGGAGATCTCCCGGGCCGACGCCGGCGTTGGCATCACGCTCGAGGGCGCGGTCTCCCTCGGCGCGACGCCCATCCACGAGTTCGGCACCAGGGAGCAGAAGGACTGCTGGCTGCCCGACCTCCTGGCCGGACGCAAGCTCTGGGCCTTCGGTCTGACCGAGCCGGGCGCCGGCTCAGATGCGGGTGGCATCCGCACGCGTGCCCAACTCGAGGATGGGGAGTGGGTGATCAACGGGTCGAAGCAGTTCATCACCAACTCCGGGACCGAGATCTCGGCCGGCGTCACTGTCACCGCTCTGACGGGGAAGAGCGAGGGGCCGCGGGGCGAGATCAGCGCGTTCCTGGTTCCCACCGGCACGCCGGGCTTTACTGTCGAGCCGAGCTACCGGAAGCTCGGCTGGCACTCCTCCGACACCCACCCGCTCACGTTCCAGGACTGCCACGTTCCCGCCGAGAACCTGCTCGGCAGGCAAGGCGCCGGCTACCGGCAGTTCCTCCACACGCTGGCCGGCGGCCGGGTCGCCATCGCCGCGCTCTCGGTCGGCCTCGCGCAGGCCTGCCTGGACGCGGCCCTCGCTTACTCCAAGGAGCGCGAGCAGTTCGGCAAGCCCATCGCCAGCTTCCAGGCCATCCAGTTCAAGCTTGCCGACATGGCGATGGAGGTTGAGCTGGCCCGGATGATCACCTACCGAGCCGCCGTCGCATACGGCGACCGCGGAAGCGTCGAGTTCCGGAAGCTGGCCTCGATGGCGAAGCTCTTCGCCTCGGAGACCTCGAAGCGCGCCGCTGACCAGGCGGTCCAGATCCACGGCGGCTACGGCTTCATCGAGGACTATCCGGTCGCCCGCTACTGGCGAGACGTGAAGATCAACGAGATCGGCGAGGGGACGAGCGAAGTCCAGCGGATGCTGATCGCGCGCGAGCTCGGTGTCTAGGCGCGTGGTCTGCTAATAGCCGAAGCGCATCGCGATCATCAGGCTGATGACGACCAAGAAGCCGACGAGCTCCGCGACCGTCAGGCCCTTGAGACGATTCAGGATGGCGTCGAACTCCGGTCCTGGAGAGGCGCTTTGCAGCTTTTGAGCGAGCGGCGTGAGCACATAGATCCCGAGCAGCAAAAGTCCTGTCGTGATCACCAAGGCCGCGATCCAGGTCAAGCCGTAAGCGCTGCCCAGCCGGCCCAGCACGCCGCCGGCGATGCCGCGCAGCACGCCAAGCAGGATGACCGTGCTGGCGACAGGGGTGATGACCTTGGGCACCCTCCGGCCGAACGCTCCGCCGAACGCCTGCTGCACCCTTGGCTCCAGGGTCTGGACAGTCGGGATGATCAAGAAGTCGAGCGTCATCACAAACCCGAACCAGAAGATTGCGAACAGGACGTGGAGCCACTGGAGCACGACGAGGATCCAGAACATGGCAAAACCCCTCCCCAAAGTGGATGCCGACCGATGCGGCGAGTGAGTCTAGCTACTCGTCCGGGATCTCGTCCAGGACCGGCGTCAGCTCGCAGACCCAGCGCCCGTCGTCGAGGCGCCGGATGAATCGACCGTAGCCCTGGTTCCGGGTCACGGTCATGAACTGTTCGGGAGTTACCAACGTCCGCAGACGCGCGAGGTCACCGTACTCGGCATCGCGCATGATCCCGCCGACGACCCCGGCCAGCTCACGCCACTGGCCTTCCGAAAGCGGCTCGGCATAGCCGGCGATGGTCACCAGCAGGGCCGCCGTGGCTCCGGTGACGGTCTCGGGCAGGATCTTCTGGTGCTTGGCCCGGGTGATGACTTCCTTGCCTTGCTCGATGATCAACGCGATCCTGTCCCGCCTCACGCCGATGATGTCGCGGCCGCTTCCGACGGTCGTGCCCTCGAGGTATCGGGGCCCCTGATTCATTCTTGCGGCGCTAATTTTAGGGCGCGGTGAGTTTGGACCTCTCGACCGACAACCAGGCCCTCCGGGCCGCGGTGCGCGATTACGCGCAGTCGGTGGTGAAGCCCCAAGCAGCCGAAACCGACCGGCTGCATCGCTTCCCGGAGGAGGCGATCAGCGCCGCCGGCGAGCTCGACTTGATGGGCATCCTGATCCCCGCGGAGTACGGTGGCGCGGGCCTCGACCACCTGGCTTTCACGATCTGCATCGAGGAGATCGCGGCCGCCTGCGCGAGCACGGCGGTGATCGTGGACGTCCACAATTCAGTCGCCTGCGAGCCCATCCTGCTCTTCGGGACCGAGGAGCAGAAGCGGCGCTGGCTGCCGCCCATGGCTCGCGGCGAGGTCCTCGGCGCCTTTGCCTTGACCGAGCCCGCCGCCGGCTCCGACGCCGCCAGCCTCAAGACCTCGGCCCGCCGGACGGGGGACGGGTATGTCCTGAACGGCACCAAGGTGTTCATCACGAACCTGGGCAAGGCGGGCCTGTACATCGTGTTCGCCCGGACCGACCCGGAGGAGCCCGGGGCTGCGGGGGTGAGCGCTTTCCTGGTCCCCGCCGACACCCCCGGCGTCAAGGCCGGCCAGGTGTTCTCCAAGATGGGCCTGAACGGGTCGCCCACTGGCGAGCTGGTCCTGGAGGAGGTCAGCGTCCCGGCCAGCAGCCTGCTGGGCGAGCTGAACCGGGGCTTCCGGATCGCCATGCGCGCCCTCGACTCCGGCCGGATCGGCATCTCCGGTCAGGCGCTCGGCATCGGCCGGGCCGCCTTCGAGGACGCGCTCGCCTATACGAAGGAACGTGAGCAGTTCGGGCAGGCGGTGGCCCAATTCCAGGGCCTGCAGTGGCTGCTGGCCGACCTGGCCACACAGCTGGAGGCCGCTCGCCTGCTCACCTACCACGCCGCGAAGCTCTGCTCCGAAGGCGAACCTTTCACTACCGAAGCTTCGATGGCGAAGCTCTTCACGACCGATGCCGCGATGTGGATCACCACCAACGCCGTGCAGCTCGCGGGCGGCTACGGCTACATCAACGACTACCCTTTCGAGCGCTACTTCCGCGACGCCAAGGCAGCTCAGATCTACGAAGGCTCGAACCAAGTGCAGCGGATCGTCATCGCCCGGGAGCTGCTGCGATAACTCGCGGGCGGGTGGCTGCGGCCCTGATTGCGATCGCCCTGGCCGCGACCCCGCTTTACGACACCGTCTTCAGGATCCACATCCGCGCCTTCCCGACCACGCTGCTGGAGGTGCTGCTGGTGCCGGCGATCCTGGTCGGTCTCTGGGCCGGCTGGGGCCACCTGCCCTGGCGCAACCCTTACACCCTCCCGGCAGCGGTTCTGCTGGCGGGGGCCACCCTCAACACGTACTTCACCCCGAACGTGCAGGCCGCGCTCGGAATCTGGAAGGCCTACTTCGTGGAGCCGATGCTGGCCGGCGTGGTGATCGCCTGGCTGGCCCAGGAGCGCGAGCGTGTGCGGCTTCTGCTGGCGGGCCTGGCCATCGCCGGGCTGATCGTCGCTTTCGCCAATCTCGCTAACTTCACCGAGGCGCTGAACCATCACCTGAACGTGGCTCACGCCCCGCCGGTGGCCCTCTACCGCACGGCCAACGCGATCCCGCTCTTCCTGGTGCCGCTGGACGCCTTCGCCCTGGCAATCGCCCTTTACGACGAAGATCGCCGCGCGCGCATTCTTGCCGCAGCCTTTTTCGCGATCACCGGCCTGGCCGTGCTGACGAGCCTCTCTCGGGCCGGCTGGGCGGGCTTCGCAGTAATGGCGGTCGCCATCGCGCTCTTCCACCCACGGCGCCGGCTCGTGGCGGTCCCGATCGCCATCGGGATCGCGCTCGCACTTGTGATCCCGGCTACCCGCCGGCGGATCTTCACCGAGTTCGATCTCTCGAGCCCGGACAACACGATCACCCTGCGGCTCTCCCTCTGGCAGTCGACTGTCAATATGCTCGCCCACCGGCCCATCTTCGGCGGCGGGCTGGCCGGTTTCAGGACCTCGCTCATCCCGTATCAGGTGCGCACCTACAGCGAGGCGCAGGTCTACCCGCACAACGTCTTCTTGACTTTCTGGTCCGAGACGGGGCTGATCGGGCTCGCGGGCTTCGTCTGGGCGGTGGTGCAGGTCTTTCGGACCGCCTTGAGCGGCCTGCGGGCCGGTCCCTGGGCGCGCGTGGTCTCGATCGGGCTCCTGGGAGCGATCATCGCCATCGCGGTCCACGGCCAGTTCGACGTCCCCTACTTCAAGAACGACCTGGCCGTCGAGTTCTGGGCGCTGCTCGGCATCCAGCTCGGGGCGCTTCTCGAATCCAAGAACGCATAATCCGAAGCGCAGTGGACTTCAACTTCACTCCTGACCAGCTGGCGATCCGAGAAACGATCCGCGAGCTGGTGGAAGACAAGGTCGTCCCGCGCGCGGCGGAGATCGACCAGACGATGCGGTACCCGAAGGACATCGAGCGTCTCTTCGCCGACAACGGCATCCTGGGGATCCCGTTCCCGGAGGAGTACGGCGGCGTCAGCGGGTCCAGCGTCGCGATCTGCATGGGCGTCGAAGAGATCGCCAAGGGCGACGCCACCTGCTCCCTGATCCTGGCCGTGCAGGCGCTCGGCTCCTACCCGATTCTGCTGGCCGGGACCGAGGAGCAGAAAAAGCGGATCTGCCCGCCGCTGGCCAGTGGCGAGCAGCTCGCCGCCTACGCCCTCTCAGAAGCCAACTCCGGGTCCGACGCGGCGGCGATGAAGACGCTCGCCAAGCGCTACGGCGACGAGTACGTGCTGAACGGCAGCAAGATCTTCATCACGGGCGCCAGCGAGGCGAGCGTGCTGGTCGCCTTCGCGTGCACCGACCCGGAGGCCGGGGCGAAAGGAATCAGCGCCCTCGTGCTGGAGCGCGAGAAGAGCCCCTGGAAAGTCGAGAAGCTCGAACATAAGCTGGGCATCCGCGGCTCGCCGACGGGTTACGTGGTGTTCGAGGACGTCCGCGTGCCCGTGGCCAACCGGCTGGGCGAGGAGGGGCAGGGCTTCAAGATCGCGCTGAACGTGCTCGACCATTCGCGGCCGGGCATCGGCGCGCAAGCCCTGGGCATCGCGGAAGGCGCCTTCGCGTACGCCCTCAACTACGCGAAGGAGCGACAGCAGTTCGGACAGCCGATCGCCTCCTTCCAGGGCATCCAGTGGATGCTGGCCGACATGGCGACCCAGATCGAGGCCGCTCGCCACCTGGTCTTCCTGGCCGCGACCAAGGTCGACCAGAACGCGCCGGACCTGACGAAGGTCGCCGCCATGGCGAAGCTCTTCGCCTCGGACATGGCGATGAAGGTGACGACGGACGCGGTCCAGCTGCTGGGCGGCTACGGCTACATCAACGACTACCCGGTCGAGCGGATGATGCGCGACGCCAAGATCACGCAGATCTATGAGGGGACGAACCAGATCCAGCGCGTGGTGATCAGCCGGGCGCTGCTGCGCTAGCGCCCGCGACTGAGCCGATGCCGGACATCGGCGAGATCCTGGGGTGGCCGTTCAAGGATCGGCGGTGGCCGAGCCGGCTGATCTTGACCGGGCTCCTCTGGCTCGCCGTGAGTCTGACCGTGGTAGGCGCCCCGATCGCGGCGGTCGGGCTCAACGGCTGGATGCTGGCGGCCCTCGACAACCTCCGGGCTGGGCGGACCGAGCTGCCGGCGCCCGGGTTCCGCAACTGGGGTCGGGGGCTGCGCGTGTTCCTCGTCCTCCTGATCTACTACCTCGTTTTGGCGGCCCTCGCCGGCATTCCGATCGGAGCCGGGCTGCTGGTCGGACTCCGCGGGCCGAACTCGATCGCGGCGGGTCTGCTCGCCGTCTTCGGTCAGTCGCTCTTGCTCCTGGGATCGACAGCCCTGGCCCTGCTGACACCGGCCATCGTCGCGCTCACCGAGCGCGATGGCTGGAGCGGTGGGCTGAACGCGGCGAACCTCTGGCGGACAGCGTCCGCCCGGCCCAGTCCCACTCTCGTCGCGGGATTGATCGCAGTGCTCGCGCTCGACATCATCAGCCCGCTCGGGGCGCTTGCCTGCCTGCTCGGGGTGGCGCTGACGACGCCGTATGCTTTTGCGGTCCTGGCGGCCGCGGTGAACGCTTACGAGCGGGCGCTCCTGAGCGATCGCTAGGAGAGGAGCGAAGAGGAATGGCAGAGCAGCCGCCCACTGGAGACGAGCCCAAGCCGCCGCCCGGCGAGACGCCACCGGCCGGACAGCCGACCCCTCCTGAACCTCCTGGGGCC
>CATPBK010000127.1 GCA_955652705.1 Candidatus Dormiibacterota bacterium
CCTGGAGGAGTTCTTGAACCAGCCCGAGTTCGGACTCGAAGAGCTGCTCCAGCCGGAGACACGAGGGGATCTCGTGGCCACGCGCAAGGCCGAGGAATTCTATGAACGGGTCCTGGTCGGATATGGCGACGACTCGGTCGCCGAGCTGGCTGGAGCCCACCTCGCGGTGGAGCGGGTTTCGACCCTCGCCGCCAAGGCCCTGGAGGACTCTCGGATCGGGCTCTCGCCTCTCGAGAAGTCGACGCGCTACGTGCGGTTCGACCGCCCGGGCCAGGACGGACGGTTCCTCTACCACCGCGGGCCGGAGCTCAAAAGCCGCTACTACGAGCTGGCCTGCGACCACCTCTTCCAGACCTTTTCCGACCTGCTCGTTCTGGTCCTCGACCGGGTGCGCGCCGAGTTCCCGATCGACCCCGGCGAGACCGAGCGCGCCTGGAAGTCGGCGACCCGGGCCAAGGCGCTCGACCTCCTGCGCGGCCTGCTCCCGGCGGCGACCTTCACCAACCTCGGCCTCTACGGGAACGGCCGGGCCTTCGAGTACCTGGTCACAAAGATGGCCGGTCACGACCTGCCCGAGTGCCGGCGGCTGGCCTCCGACCTTCACCGCGAGCTCTCTCAGGTGATTCCCGCCTTTGTACGGCGGGCCATCGACGAGAAGTACGGCCGCCCGGCCGCTGAGCTGATGTCGGCAACGAGCGAGCAGCTGCGCTGGCTGGCCAGGGATGCTGCCGGCGAGCCGGCCGAGCCGCGCGTCAGCCTCGTCGAGTTCGACGATGACGCCGAGCGCAAGGTCGTGGCGGCGGCCCTCTTCCCGCACTCCGCCCTGCCCCTGGCCGAGCTGCGGGAGACCTGGGTCGAGCCGGGCCTGGTGCTGGAAGCCCTGCTCGGTGGCCGCGGCAACCGCCGGCAGCGCGCTCCCCGCGCCTTGGAGCACGCTCACTACACGTTCGAGGTGGTGGCCAACTTCGCCGCTTACCGCGACCTCCAGCGACACCGCATGCTGACCCAGGAACGCCAGCTGCTTGGCGCCTCGCTCGGCTACGACGTGCCGCCCGAGCTGGAGGCGATGGGCCTGGACGGCCGCTTCCGCGATGCGGTCGAGGCAGCTGGGCATGCCCACGACCGGCTCCAGCGCGACGTGGGCCCGGTCCTGGCTCAGTACGTCGTCCCGCTCGCGTACCGGGTCCGCTGGTACTTCCGCCTGAGCCTGCGCGAGGTGTTCCACCTCTGCGAGCTGCGCACGACGCCCCAGGGCCATCCGGACTACCGGCGGGTGGCGCAGGAGATGTTCAAGCGCGTGCGTGAGGTGCATCCGCGGCTGGCGCAGTACGCGCGATTCGTGGACCTCGGCGCTGGCGACGAGCTGGAGCGCCGGCGGTCAGAGCGCCGGATCGACGAGAAGCTGGCCCAGCTGAACCTCTAGCTGGCTGGTCAGCCGGCCAGGGCGCGGCGCTTGGCGCTGGACTGCTGCTTGCGGGCCATCGCGGAGTAGCTGGACTTCAGCGCGGATCGTGGGTTGAGCCCGAGCACCTTGGCGGTCGGCTCGAGCAGGTCCACCTCGCCCTCTAGCTCGACGAAGAAGCCGAAGTCGAGGACGTCGAGAAACACCGCCACGCTGGAGAGCTTCCAGGTCTCCCGGTGCTTGTGGTAGGTGAAGGCGACCTGGTAGCCGAGATAGGCGAGCATGTCGCGCAGGGCCTGGGCGTCGCTCACCTCCACCTCCGTCTCCTCGCGGATCTTGATCCCACGCAGGAAGCGGGCCGGGCCCTTGGCCGTCAGGATGCCGCCCCGGCCGCCGTCGATGATCCGCAGCCGGAGGCTGACCGGGGGCGGTTTTCCCTTGCGCCAGAAGCGGAGGTTCTCCTCGTCGTAGGCGCCCTCGAGCTGGGCTTCGAGCTCGTGCAGGCGACGGCGCAACTGAGCCTGTTCAGCGGCTCCGGAGAGCTTGAACTTGAGCTCAGCCTCGAGGGTGCGGTCCCGCGGGGTGTGCTTTGGGCGCCGGGAGGCCACTAGCACCTACGATAGCCAGAAGAGGGAGGCGCGGCGCATGCGTTTCGACAGCTTTTCCTTCGGCTCCATCACGATCGACGGCCGCACGTACGATCGCGACGTGGTCATCGACCGCGGGCAGGTGCTCAGGCGTCAGAAGAAGGCCTCCAAGCCCTGGCGGCAGGAGTTCGGCCACACGCCGCTTTCCGTGAAAGAGGCGATCCCCTGGTCGTGCAAGCGGCTTGTCATCGGCACCGGCGCCGACGGCGGCCTACCCGTGATGGACGCGGTCGCGGAAGAGGCCCAGCGACGGGGGGTCAAGCTGGTCGTGCTGCCGACGAAGCAGGCGATTCAGCTGCTGGCGCAGGGCAAGCAGGCCACGAACGCGGTGCTCCACATCACCTGCTAGCGTCCCGAGTTTCAGGGAGCTGGTATATAGCGCGCGGACTTGAGCCCCCGGCCGTTCTCCAGCACCCAGGTCGAACCTTTCTGACACCGTGCCTGCTCGGGCGTTATGACGCGCTTCAAGACCAGCTCGTCCAGCAGTTCCAGGCAGATGTCGCCGTGTATGCAGAGGGCTGCCGGCGCCTCGCCCAGCCGCCTGATCAGACCGAGCACGGCTTGAAGCCCGGCTCCTTCGACCAGCTCTTCCGCAGCCTCGACCTGGAGGCCTCGGGCGCGGCCGAGCGGCTTCAGCGTCTGCACGCAGCGCAGGTAGGGGCTCGAAAGCAGCCGTTCGATCGCGAACTCGGCGAGCAGGCCGACGAGAGCTTCCGCCTGGCGCCGGCCTCGCTTGCTGAGCGGCCGGAGCCGATCGTCACCCCGCCACTTCTCCGGGCTGCCCGCGTCGGCGTGCCGGACCAGGAGGGTGGTGCTCAGCGTCTAGTGTCCCGGCACTAGGCCATCTCCGCCACCAGGTCCCGGTCGTGGTCGTAGGTGAGCATCTCCATCGCCTCGGCGACGGTCAGCCAGCGCAGTTCGTCGACCTCGTCGCCGGGCTGGAAGCGACCCCCGGTTGGACGCATCAGCCAGTAGCTGACCGTCTTGTCCCGGCCCCGCCTGTCGAAGTAGGCGGTCTCGCCCAGTGGCCGGACCAGCTCGCAGCTGAAGCCCGTCTCCTCGGCCACCTCGCGCAAAGCCGCCTCTTCTGTCGTCTCGTCGGGACCGAGCTTTCCTTTTGGAAAGCTCCAGTCCTCGTAGGCCGGCCGGTGCACCAGCGCCACCTCGGTTAGCCCGGCCGGGC
>CATPBK010000128.1 GCA_955652705.1 Candidatus Dormiibacterota bacterium
CTACGCGCGGGCGGGCGTCGACCGGCTGGTCTTCTGGATGCCTTCCGAGCCGGAAGCGGTGGTGATGCCGCGACTGGAGAAGGTGACCGAGCTCACGAGGTAGTACCGGCCCGCGAGCCGGCGTCGGCGCGGAGCGCCGCCTCGCCCGGTGGCAGCGGCCGGCGCAGTAGAAGCGCGGCCGGTAGGCCGAAGAGAGCGATCACCGCAGCCACCCAGAAGGTGTCGCTGAAGCCCATCGCAACCGCCGTATGGATCTGCTGGGCGACATGCGGCGGCAGGTTGGCCGGCAGCGTCCCCCCAGCGCCCTGGGCGTGCGCGAAGCGGCCCGGCAGGTGCGCGGCGACCCGGCTCTGGACAACTGTCGCCAGGACCGCGATGCCGAGCGACGAGGCGACCCGCTGCAGCGTGTTCGACAGCGCCGTCGCGCGGGCGATCGCCTCCGGCGGCAGCGTCACGTAGGCGGCCGCGAACGCCGGCATCATGGCGAAGCCCATCCCAACGCCCCGGAGGGCCAGGATCGTGATCCACTCGCTATTGCTCGTGGTCGGGGTGACACCGGTCAGCATCACGGTCGCCGCCACCAGCACCAGGATGCCGAGGAAGACCATGGGCTTGGCGCCGAATCGATCCGTGAGCAGCCCCGAGATGGGCATGACCGCGGCGGCGGCGATGCCTTGGGGCGCCAGCAGGAGGCCCGTGCGCAGAGTGTCGAAGCCCTGGACCTCCTGCATGAAGACGGGGACCAGGAACACCGCGCCAAAGAGCGCGCTGGCGAGGATGACGTTCACGGCCATGGCGCCCGCGAAACCGCGGTCACGAAAGACCGCCAGGTCCAGGAGCGGGTGCGGGCTGCGCAGCTCCCATCCGGTGAAGGCCACCACCAACGCGACGCCGAGGCCCAGCGGGACCAGCGCTTCGGCTGCCCCCCAGCCGTGGTCGGAGGCCTGGGTCAGGCCGTAGATGATCAGGGCCACGCCGGGCATCGCGAGCAGCAGGCCGACGACGTCGAGCGGGCCCGTCGGGCGGCGGGGCAGGTCGCGCAGGAGCCGGTAGCCGACGATCAGGGCCAGGAGGCCAACGGGGATGTTGACCCAGAACACCCACTGCCAGCTGAAAGCCTGGATGAGCCAGCCGCCCACGGTCGGGCCGAGGGCGGGCGCCAGCATCATCGGGACGCCGAGGACGGCCATCATGCGGCCCCGCTCGGTGGCCGGGGCCATCGACATCAGGATCGTCATGCCCACGGGCATGACCATGCCGCCGGCCAGTCCCTGGATGACGCGGAAGGCGATCTCCGACGGCAAGTTCCAGGCTGCTCCGCAGAGACCCGACGCGATGGTAAAGGCCACGAGAGTCAGCAAGTAGACGCGGCGCGTTCCAAAGCGGTCGCTGACATAGCCGCTGACCGGGATCACCGAGGCCAGCCCGAGCAGGTAGGCGCTCATCACCCACTGCACGTCGGTCAGCGAGGCACCGAAGACGCGCTGGAGGTCGGGCACGGCGACGTTGACCACCGTGCTGGAGAGGATCGAGGCGGTCGATCCGAGCGCGACCACGGTCGCCGCGACGTAGAGGTCGGTCCGGCCGCCGCCAGGCGCGCCCTCCGAAAGCGCCGGCCTCGCCTGCCGCACCTCGAGGTTGGGGGCCCTCATCCGCAAGTCAAGTCTTACAAACCCGGGCAATCCCCACCGTATTGCAGGTTAGGTTAACCGTGGTAGGATTTTTAGGCGTGCCGAAAACAGCGCGGCTGACCAGCTCCCTTTCCTCTTCCCAGGAGGACTACGTCAAGGCTCTTTACAAGCTGCGCCACACCGGCCACGGCGTCAGCACCTCGGAGCTGGCCGAGCACCTCCACGTTTCCGCCCCCTCCGTCAGCGAGATGTTCGGCAAGCTGGCGGCGCTCGGCCTGGTCACCCATGACCGCTACCGGGGCGCCGAGCTGACCGAGCGCGGCGAGGCGGTCGCGGTCGAGATGATCCGCCACCACCGGCTTCTGGAGATGTACCTGGTCGAGGCCCTGGGCTACTCCTGGGACGAGGTCCACGAGGAGGCGGAGCTCCTCGAGCACGTTATCTCCGAGCAATTCGAGGAGCGCATCGCAGCCGCGCTTGGCAGGCCCCGGCGCGATCCCCACGGCGACCCCATCCCAAGCGAGCGCGGCGACCTCGAAGAGGCCCCCCACACCCCGCTCACGGCCTGTGCGGCGGGTGACCGGGTCACCGTGCGCCGCGTCTCGGACAGCGATCCCGACAAGCTGCGGGCGATCGGCGACCTCGATCTCCAGCTCGGCGCCGAGGTCGAGGTGGTCGAGCCCAGCCGCTACGAGGGTCCGATCACGATCCGGCTCGGCCGTCGGCTCCGCCAGGTCCCCATCGGCCTCGCCAGGGAGGTCTTCGTTGGCGACTGAAACGGTCGCCGGCAGCACGGAGCTGGCGGCGCGCGAGGCGCTGGCCGGCCGGCGGCGGGGCATCCGGGCGCTGCTGCCGTTCATGGGTCCGGCGTTCATCGCTTCTGTCGCATACGTCGACCCCGGAAACTTCGCGACGAACATCCAGGGTGGGGCCCAGTTCGGTTACCGCCTGCTCTGGGTGGTGCTCTTCGCGAACCTGACGGCGATGCTCTACCAGCGCCTGGCCGCGAAGCTCGGGATCGTCACGGGCCGGAACCTGGCTGAGATGTGCCGCGACCAGTTCGCCCGGCCGGTCGTGATCGCGATGTGGATCGTCAGCGAGGTGGCCGCCATGGCGACCGACCTGGCCGAGTTCCTGGGGGCATCGCTCGCCATCTACCTCCTCTTCCACGTGCCCCTGCTGGTCGCGGCGCTGGTGACCGGCCTGGTCACCTATCTGCTGCTCACGCTCGAGCGCTTCGGGTTCCGCCCGATCGAGCGGGTCATCGGCGCGATGGTCGGCCTCATCGCCCTGAGCTACGTCGCCGAGCTCGTCTTCTCGCGGCCGAACGTGCCCGCCTTCTTGGAGGGCACCTTCGTGCCGTCGTTCCAGGGTCCGTCCAGCGTGCTGCTCGCGGTCGGAATCATCGGAGCCACTGTGATGCCCCACGCGCTCTTCATCCATTCCGGTTTGACGCAGCGCCGGATCGTGCCGAAGGACGTCGCGGAGGCCCGCCAGATCGTGCGTTTCGAGACCGTCGACGTCGTGATCGCCTTGAGCCTCGCCGGCCTCGTCAACATGGCCATGCTGGCGATGGCAGCGGCGGTCTTCCACCCCGCCCACTCGGCGGTCGCCGACATCACCACCGCCTACCGGACGCTGACGCCCCTGCTGGGCAGCGCCGCCGCCTTTGTCTTCCTGATCTCGCTCCTCGCCTCCGGTATCTCCTCGTCGGCGGTCGGGACCATGGCCGGCCAGGTTGTCATGCAGGGCTTCGTCGGGTTCTCCATCCCGGTCTGGGTGCGCCGGGTGGTCACCATGCTGCCGGCGATCCTGATCATCGCCTGGGGCGTCAACCCGACCCAGACGCTGGTGCTGAGCCAGGTCGTGCTGAGCCTCGTGCTGCCGGTGCCGGTGATCGCGCTGGTCATGTTCACGAGACGGCGCGACATCATGGGCGAGCTCGCCAACAGCCGCTTGGTCAACGTTCTGGCGATCGGCAGCGCGGTCTTGATCCTCGGACTGAACCTGGTGCTCCTCGCCAGCGTCTTCGGAGCGCCCTCCCTGCTCCACCTTTAACCCGCGTCGAGCCGGTAGGCGAACAAATCCAGCCGCTCGTTCTAGAATTTGCTGCACAGGAAGTCGCATCACACGAGCCGGTTTCCTGGCACGCGTCTCTTGCTAACAGGGGTGGGTTGAGGAGGCGTCACATGGCATCTGCGAGTCAGGCAATGGGCTCCTACGTCATGCCGCGAAAGCTGCAGCGGCAGATCGGATTCGTTGGTCTGATGTTTGCCTCAGCTGGATCGATCATCGGCTCGGGCTGGCTGCTGGGTGCGCTGACCGCTTCCAAAGTGGCTGGCCCGGCGGCCATCATCTCCTGGGTCATCGGCGCAGTGGCGATCCTCTTCCTGGCGCTGGTTCACGCCGAGCTGGGCTCGATGTTCGCGGTCGCCGGCGGCAGCGCGCGCTTTCCGCACTACGCCTTCGGCAGCCTGGCCGGGCTGGCCAGCGGCTGGATCTACTACCTGGGAGCGGTCACCGTCGCCCCGGCGGAGGTCGAGGCGGCGCTCACCTACGCCAACAACTACATACCCCACTTGATCAACGCAGACGGCACCCTGACGGTGCCAACCGGTCTCTTAGTCGCGGCGGCCGGGATGGTCATCTTCTCGGGCATCAATCTGCTCAGCGTCAAGTGGCTGGCGGAGACCAACAAGTGGACCGTTTACTGGAAGATCGCGATCCCGGTCTTGACCATCATCGTCTTCTTGATTCTTACGCATCACTTCGAGAACCTGACCTCGCACGGCTTCATGCCGAATGGGTTGCCAGCAGTCTTCGCAGCGCTCTCGAGCGGCATCATCTTCGCCTACTTGGGCTTCGAGCAGGCTGTCGAGTTTGGAGCTGAAAGCCACAACCCACGGCGCAATATCCCACTTGCCGTGATCGGATCCATGATCATCGGCGTCGTCGTCTACCTCGGGCTGGCCATCGCCTTTGCCACCAGCTTCGATCCGAGCGCTCTCAACAAGGGTTGGAGCAAGCTCGCTTTCGCGGGCTCGTTCGGCCCCTATGCTGCCATCGCCAGCTCTCTCGGCCTCGGCTGGCTGGCGGTTCTCCTCTACATCGACGCAGTCATCTCACCTGCGGGCACCGGCCTCATCTACGTCGGATCCTCCAGCCGGCTCAGCTTCTCCATGGCCCGAGCCCGCTACATTCCGGAGATCTTCGAGCACCTGAGCGAGCGCCACGTCCCGCTGGTCAGCATCGTGACCGCAATGGTGCTGGGGTTCATCTTCCTGCTGCCCTTCCCGAGCTGGCAGGCCCTGATTGGGATCATCACCAGCGCGACAGTGCTCTCCTACGGGCTCCAGCCGCCGGCCCTGACGGCGCTGCGCCGTCAGGTCCCCGACCACGACCGTCCCTACCGGCTGATGGGCGCCGAGGTGATCGCACCGCTGGCTTTCATCGTCGCGAACCTGATCATCTACTGGGGAGGCTGGAATACGAACTGGAAGCTTGGGGTGGCCCTCCTGATCGGCTTCGTGGTGATGGCCATCACCTATTTCACGGCCAAGCCGGAGTACCGGCCGACGTTTGACTGGCAGGCGGCCTACTGGCTCGTGCCATACCTGGGCGGTCTGGCAGTGATCTCTTATCTGGGCGCCACGGACTTCGGGGGCACCGGCCTCTTCCCGTTCGGCTGGGATGCGCTGGTCGTGGCGGTCTTCAGCGTCGCCATCTACGTCCTCGCGCTCCGTATGCGCCTGGCCGACGAGAAGGCCCGGGAGTACATCGCGGAGCTATCCGCCGAGGCTGAGGCTGAAGCGGAGATCCTGGGGAAGTCGGTGGCCGGCTAGCCGGCACCGCCTCCAAGTCGAAGGTCGATGACGGTTTCGGTCAGCCCGAGAGGCCTTTGATGACGGCGCCGGCGATACCCCCGGCGACGCCCGCCCCCGCGTTGCCGCCACTGCCGCTGTCGCCGTGGTGGACGTACATCGACTGGAGACCGAGCCGCCCCGGTCCGAAGAAGCGGTTGAAGACGAGCTGGCCCGAGCCGGCGAAGACGCCCGAGCGGAGGCCCATGACCTTGATCTCCATCCGGATGGACGCGTCCTTGTAAAGCCAGCCGCCCGGTTCGACGTCGATGGCTTCGTCGGGACCGAGCGTGACCTCGAAGATGTTCCCGTAGCCCTGCAGGAAGACCACTCCCTCGTACTGCTCGGCGGTGAAGCGGTCGATGAAAAAGCCGGATGAGCCGAAGAGCATGTTGGCGATGCCGCGGACGCGCGTGAACGTGTAGGCGATGTTGTCGGAGGCGGCCAGGAACTGGTGCTCGCGGACTTCGATCGACTGCCCGGGCTGGAGGTGCATGGGGATGACCTGGCCGGTGCCGTCGCGGGAGAAGGCGATCTGGCCCTGGCCGACGGCCTGGGTCAGAAAGATGGGCATGCCCGCGATGAAACGCTTGAAGGCGCCTTTCATCGGCTTCAGCTGGATGTTCACCGTCGGCTCCTTCCAGAGCAGGACGTGGTGCTCGAAGTAGGCCGGGATCGACCCGCCGAGCTGGAGCCGGAGGACCGGGACCAGCTCTCCCTCGACGTGGTAGAGAAGGTTGGGGCCCTGGCCGTCGTGATGGGTGGTGGCGAGCTGGGTGGGTACGGGCATGCCGGAATGTGTGCCTCTAGCTTGAGGTATCCGGCCGTTGATGGAAATAATGTCCATCGGTCGAATTTGAAGTTGCCACGCGCCCCGTGCTGGTCGACCAGGATCCACGCCCTGCAGGCCCCAAACCACATCGGAGCATGGGTGCCTTCAAACCTATCATGTGATATAACTCATATCAGATCTGATGACTGCGGGGCTCCTGCGCAGGCTCCTCCTGTTCCTGACGCTGGCGCTCGCCGCTGCGGGCTTGTCCGCGATGCCCTCATCGCCTGGCTCGAACTCGATACCGCTGGATCGACCGGCGGCGCTGCTTTCCCCGCCGCCAGTGCCGCTCTCAACGCCCCCGGTGCCACGTTCCCCGCCCCCAGTGCCGCAATCCCCGCCCCCCGTGCCGCCTTCTGCGCCCCCAGTGCCGCCCTCTTCGGCCCCAACGCCGCCTTCCCCGCCCCCAGCTCTTAGTCCGCCAGTGAGCCTGGCGCCAGATCCCACGTCGCCCGTCACGGCGGCGCCATCGCTGAACCAGTCGCCTTCAGCAGCCGACTTTCCGCCGGGCCTGAACGGCTCCGCCACCGCCGGAACTGCAGGCGGCGCGCGGCCAGCTTCCACGCAGGATCAGTCGGTCAAGGCCCACGCAGCGCTTGCCGGCGGTGGCTCCGATGCACGGCTGGCCGCCGATCCGTCACCGGTGCCGGTGCCCTGCTCGGTGCTCGGTGCCCCTCCACCAGGCAGCTCTTGTCCGCAGTTCCCCATCCCGGGCTTGGCCTTAACGGGATCAAATGCGTTGCTCGGGATCGCAGCGGGCCTGCTGCTGCTCTTACTTGGGTGGCGCATCCTTGGGTGGCGCATCCTGTCGGTGCGGGTCCGGCGAGCCCGGGCGCGGCCGCCCCCCTGACGGGCTTCGGAATCTTCGTCTCCGCCGAAAACTCGTCCCTGCGCGGCCGAGTAACGATCTGTCGAGTGACCCTAGGAGCCGTTCACCTTAAGGTGCTCCACCTGGATCGCTGATAGGCCCAGCGCGTCTTCTTGAACCTGGCTCTCGGCCGGGCCGAGCAGCGCGACTTGTGCAACCAGGCTGCCGACCCTAAACGTCAGCCTGACTATCTTCAGCCCCGGGAAACTGGGAGCCGGCTCGGTCCATCCCGCCGACTCGTCGCCCAGGCTGACCGGGATCTGGCCAGCGCCCCGGCCCCTTGCCGCTTGCTCGTCGAAGCCGGCATGCGCCTCGTCCGTACTCGCGTAGACGAGAACCATCGACTCCGCGACCTGATAGTTGCTCCTGTCGGACGTCCCCCGCAGGAAAAGTGCGTCCCAGCTCGGCACCGCATGCCCGGGGCCGGTGGTCGCCGCGGGGCCCGCACGGACCAGCTGGTAGCCGGACGGCAGCTCCGCCAGCCCGACGGTCAGGCTCGCCGGGTCGCGGACCGGCGACGGCTCCGGAGCCGGGGCCGGCTCCGGAGCCGGGGCCGGCTTGGTGCTCGAAGCCGTCTGGGAGACCGCCTGCTGGCTGGATGGCGCCGTGGCGGCGCGTTGGGAGCGCAGGACCAGGATCAGGGTTCCGGCCGAGGCGAGGATCAGGAGGACGGCAATTGCCGCCGGCAGCCACTTCCATCTGGGCGAGCCTGACCGCGACGGTTTCGGCGCCCTGAGGAGCTCCTTACCGGCGCGCAGGACCGCGTGGTGGCGGGCCGCGGCCTCCGGCAGTGGGTTGCTTTCTGGGTTCCAGTAGCGCCAGAGGCGGATGTAGGCGTCCTCGACCTCCTCGAGACTGGCACCAGGGGGTAGCCCGAGCACCGCGTACGGATCCTTAGCCGGCCTGGAGCCGGCTAAGGATGAGAAAGGCAGCTTCATTCGGCCGGTCGCAACCAGACTACGCGCTTGCTAGACGCCGGAAAAGCGCTGAAGCCGCCGTCGAGCTGGGACCACCCCGCCGTTCACCCGCGCCCGGGCTGCAGAGCCAGACCAGCGGCGGGATGGTAATCCTGGGCGCAGCTCGGGTTGGTGGAGGCGGCGGGAGTTGAACCCGCGTCCGGAGCAGCGTCCCTCGGGACCTCTACGAGCATGTTCGTGATTTTGATCTCGCCTTGGGGCTCCTCACGACGGGATCCTTGCGGCCAGCCTCGGTGAATGTCCCGGCCCGGCGCCGAGGCGCCGCCAGGCCGGCGATCCGGCTTTGTTACGCCGCTTCCCGGTCCGCCGGTGCTACCGGGGGCGACGCCCGGGATCGTGTCCCGGGAAGCTAGCTCAAGCTACTTACGCAGCGAGAGCGAGCCTGCTCTGCTTGTTGGCAGATGTGTTGTTTTGCGCTGTGACGCTCGCGCCCTCGACTCGCAGTCCCGAAGCCCAACTACCCCGTCGAGACCGGACGCCCCCACGTTCGAGCGAACTTCGCATCCGAGATTCTACCCGCCTCCGGGCCAGCCTAACGGCGGCATGTATTCTGGCTTCCCTATGGATGTGCAAGACCGGATCGACGAAAAGGTCGCCTCCGCCACGCTCAAAGAGATGGGCGACCTGCGGATCGACGACGTGCTCGCTTTCATCGACCGGGGCATCGAGTCGATGCCCAGCTACATGGACCTCTACCGCCGTTGGGAGCGCCAGCAGTGGGCCGTCTCCGACCTCGACTTCGGCCCCGATCGGGAGAGTTGGGAGGCGATGACGGAGGAAGGCAAGAAGTACGCGATCTGGATCCAGCGGCTGTTCTTCAACGGTGAGGAGCGCGTGACGGCTACCCTGGCGCCCTTCGTCTGGGCGGCCCCGTCGCCGGAGATCGAGATCTTCCTCAGCACCCAGATGGTGGACGAGGCCCGCCACTCGGTCTTCTTCGACCGCTGGTGGCGGGAGGTCCCCGGCACCGAAGCCAAGGACATGCGGGCGCTGCTCGATGAGATCCGGCCCACGGTCAACGAAGGCTATAACGAGCTCTTCTACGACCGGCTGCCCGGAATCTCGCAGCGGCTTGCCAACGACCCGACTGACATCGAGTCGCTGGTGGCGGGGGTGACGATGTACCACATCGTGATCGAGGCCACCCTGGCGCTGACCGGCCAGCGGTTTGCTCTCGAAACGATGCGCGAGCAAAACGAATCCCATTTCGGGTTCTACAAGGGCTTCACCGCGGTCGCCCGCGACGAGTCGCGGCACGTCAACTTCGGTATCAAGTTCCTCCAGGAAGCGGTGCGCGAAGATCCCGGCCGGTTCGGCCCGGTCGTGCAGCGGACTTTGGTGGAATGCCTGCCGCTGATCAGCGGCACGCTGGAGCCGCCGGACGGGGACCAGCGCTACTACAGCGAGTACGGCCGCAGCCAGGAAGAGTTCTACGAGTACGCGATGACGTCGCTCAACAAGCGACTGGCGGCGATCGGCGTCAACCTCGCAGCCTAACCGCGCCTAAGCGCGCGTTCCATTTCGCGCTTGGCGTCCGCCGCGGCGATCGTCTGCCGCTTGTCGTACTGGCGCTTGCCGCGCGCGAGGCCGATCTCGACCTTGGCCTTGTTGCGCACGAAATAGAGACGCAGCGGGATCAGCGTGTATCCCTTCTGCCGAACCTTGCCGATCAGGCTCGCGATCTCGCCGCGATGGAGCAGCAGCTTGCGCCGCCGCTTCGGCTCGTGCTGGGCGACGCTCGCTTCGGCGTAAGGAGAGATGTGGACGTCCTCCAACCAGGCCTCGTTGTTCTCGACCCGGACAAAGCCGTCGCGGAGGTTGGCCCGTCCGCCGCGGAGCGACTTGACTTCGGTCCCAAGGAGCTGGAGGCCGGCCTCGTACGTCTCGTCGATGAAGTAGTCGTGAAAAGCGCGACGGTTGGTCGCCACCTCCTTGCGCCCGTTTTTCTTAAGGTCCTTATCCGGCACGAGACACCAGCTGGCGGGCGTGCATGGGCTTGCGGCCGGGGAGCTGCACCTTCTCCAGGCGATAAGCCCCCTCGCTCGTCGCCACCGTGACCCCTCCCCGGTCCGCCGCCAGGACCTGGCCGGGCTTCCCGGAGCCACTCGCGGGCGAGCCGCGCAGGACCTTGAACTCGGTGTTCTGGAGCCGGAGCCGAGCGCCCGGTGACGGGTTCAGAGCCCGCACCCGGCGGTCGATCTCCGCCGCGCTCATCTCCCAGCTCAGGTCCCCTTGGGCGCTGTCCAGCTTCCCCGCCTGGGTGGCTGCGCTGTGGTCCTGCTCACGCGGCTGGATCTCATCCAGCCGGGCGATCGTCTCCACGAGCAAGTCGGCGCCCAATCTGGCCAGGCGCCTGCTCAAAGACATCGCGTCCTCGTCCGGCCCGACCTCGGCCTCGCGCTGGGCCAGGATCGGACCATGGTCGAGCTGGTCGTCCATCCGCATGATCGTGACTCCGGTGACGCGGTCACCAGCGAGGAGCGCGTGCTGGATCGGGGCGGCGCCCCGGTGCCGCGGCAGCAAGGAGGCGTGCACGTTGAGGGCGCCACGCGAGGGCAGCTCGAGGATCTCGCGAGGGATGATCTGGCCGTAAGCGACGACCACGAGCAGGTCGGGCGCTGACCGTCGGATCAAGTCGACCGCTTCCGCCGACCGCATCCGCTCGGGCTGTGCGATCGGCAGGCGGAGCCGCTCAGCAGCCAGTTTGACAGGGGAGGCCTGGAGCCGCCGCCGGTGACCCGGGCGGTCCGGCTGGGTGATGACAAGCACAACTTCGTGCCGAGCCGCGACCAGCGCTTCCAGTGAGGGCACGGCGAACTCGGCAGTGCCGGCGAAGACGATCCTCAGGCGCGCGCCGCCGCGGTCTCGGCCTCCTCGGCCTCCTCCTCCTCGAGCTCCTCGACTCGCTTCAGCGTCTTGAGGTCGGTCAGCCTGTCGATGAAGAGGACGCCGTCGATGTGGTCGAGCTCGTGCTGGAAGGCCCGGGCGGTGAAGCCGTGGGCCTTGATCCGGACGCCTTTGCCGTGCCGGTTGCGGCCCTTCACGACGACACTCTCGGCCCGCTCGACCTCGCCCACCCAGCCCGGGTAGCTGAGACAGCCCTCATAGCCGACCTGCGACCCGGCCGTTTTGACCAGCTCGGGGTTGACCAGGCCGTACATCTGGTTCTCGTCGCCCCGCACGACGATGACGCGCAGCGGCACGCCGACCTGGTTGGCGGCCAGGCCCACGCCCGGCGCATCCATCATCGTCTCAACCATGTCGTCGATCAGCTTCACGATCGAAGGATCGATCCGCGAGACCTTCTTCGATTTCTCGCGCAGGACGGCGTCGTCGAACGTGTAGATCCGCCGGATTGCCATGTGGGGCCAAGTCTACCCAAGCAACTCGACGGTAATCTGTGATCGAAGGCATGGCTCCGCGGGACCTGTTGACGCCGCTCGACGGGCAGCGCGCAGAGACGCTCAAGCTGGTCGGCGGCCTCACCGAGGCGGACCTCGAAAAGGTCGACGAGGACTCCGGGTGGACGGTCAGGCACATCATCGGCCACCTCGCCGCAGCCGAGCTGGGCGAGTGCTTCTTCATCCGCTCGGCCGCCCAGGAGGAGGTCATCCATATGAGCGTCGAGGACCGCGACCTCTTCAACGAGGACGCCGCGAGCAAGGCCGAGAAATGGGACCTGGCCCGCTGCCGCAAGGAGCTCGAGGAGGCACGCGAAAGCCTCGTGGAAGTCTTCGGCGACCTCCAGGAGGAAGATCTCGACCGCCCTATCAAGTGGCCGGAGTGGCCGGCCCGCACGATCCGTGCCTCGATCCCCTACATGGTCGAGCACGAGGACAGCCACCTGGACCAGATCCGGAACGCGCTCGGCGAGCGCTGAACCCTCCGGCTACATCACCGGGTCGACGTCGTAGCTCCAGCCCCGGCCGCTGGGCGCAAAGGCCCGGGCGCGCTCCAGGCGCTCGCCCTTGAGCGTGATCTGCCAGCGGTACTGGCCGCGCACCTTGAAGACGAAGGCCGGCGACGGCCCCAGCAGCTTGATTCCCTCGACCTTCTCCCCGAGCAGGCCGGCGGCGAGCTGGTCGGCCGCATCGCGGGCGGTCCGGGCACCCTTCTCGCCGTCCTCGTCCGAATAGGTCAGGACCGCCAGCTCGGCGAAGGGCGGGAAGCGAAAGACCTCGCGGGAGGGCAGCTCCTCTTTGTAGAAGCCGAGGTAGTCGTGCTCGGCGGCTCGCCGGAGCGCGTAGTGGTCAGGGTTGGAGGTCTGCACCACGACGCGGGCCCGACGCTCGCGGCGGCCGGCACGGCCGGCCACCTGCGTCACCAGCGCGAAGGTGTTTTCCGCGGAACGGTAGTCGGGAAAGTGGAGCGGCAGGTCGGCGTCGACCACGCCGACCGCGGTCACGGCCGGCAGGTCGAAGCCGCGCGCGACGAGCTGGGTGCCGACCAGGATGTCGGCCCGGCCCGACGCGAAAGCCTCGAAGATCTCGAAGTAACCCTCATCGCCGCCGGCGGTGTCGCGGTCGAGGCGGAGGATGCGGGCCTGGGGCCAGAGCTTGCGCGCCACCGATTCCAGGCGCTGGGTGCCGATCCCGAAAGCGCGGATCTGGCGCGAGCCGCAGTATGGGCAGTAGGGCGGCCGCGGGCGGGTATAGCCGCAGTAGTGGCAGGCCAAACCGTCCAGCTCCGCGTGCTCCACCATAGCCACCGAGCAGTCCGGGCACTGGACCGACTTCCCGCAGTCGCGGCAGAGCACGAAGGTCGCCATGCCGCGGCGGTTGAGGAAGAGGATCGCCTGGGCCTCGTCCTCGAGCGCGCCGTTCACGACCTCGACCAGGCGCTGCGAGAGCGGCAGCCGGTTGCCCGCCTCCGCCTCGGCGCGCATGTCGACCAGCTCGATTTCCGGCTCCACACCCCGCACGCGCCGGGGCATCCTGGCGAGGGCGAAGCGGCCCTGCTCCGCCTCCCAGTAGGTGGCCACGCTGGGGGTGGCCGAGCCCAGCACGAGCCGCGCCCCGGTCAGCTCGGCCAGGCGACGCGCCACCCAGGTCGCCTCGTAGCGGGGCGTCCGGTCCTGCTTGTAGGCGGAGGAGCCCTCCTCGTCGACGACCACCAGGCCAAGGTTGGGCAGCGGGGCGAAGACAGCCGACCGGCTGCCGATCAAGACGTCAAGCTCCCCCCGCCTGGCGCGCCACCACTGCTGGGCCCTCTCCAGCTCGGTGAGCCGGCTGTGCAGCACGCCCAACCGGCCGCCGAAGCGCTGGGCGAAGCGCTGGACCAGCTGCGGTGTGAGCGAGATTTCCGGCACCAGGATCAGCGTCGCCAGACCGTCCACGCGGGCCGCCTCCGCCGCGGCAAGGTAGACCTCGGTCTTGCCGCTCTCCGTCACGCCGTGGAGGAGGACGGAGGGCTGGCGGCGGATCATGGCCAGCGCCGCCGCCTGGTCGGAGTTCAGGTCCAGCAGGCCATCTCCGACGGGGGCCCGCGCAGCGGCCATGAGCAGCTGGCTGTGCCGATGCTGACGAGCCGACGGGCCGGCGCCCGACGACTTCCCGCCGCGGATCCGGGGGGGCACCATCGCTCGCAGGCACTCGATCAGAGGCGCCCAGTAGTGGTCGGCCACGAGTCTCGCCAGCTCCATTTGGTGAGGAAGCAAGAGCGGGTCGCGATCCGCTCTCTCGATCGGCCGGACCTCGATGCCGGGGTCCTCGTTCACCGTCGCCAGCACGTAACCCCAGGCGGTGCGCCGTCCGAACGGCACCAGCACGCGGTGACCCGGGACGACCTGCATCCCCTCCGGGACGAGGTACGTGTAGTGCGGGCGATCGAGCACGCGGGCCGGCTCGACCGCCACGTCGGCGTAAAGGCTCAACCCGTCGAGGGTGTCTTCGCGAAGAGGTCTGACGGCAGCACGTTCGTGGCCGTCGAGGGCACCGGGATCGGCTTGACCTTGGCCGAGCGGAAGCTGATCGTGAAATCGTCCTTCTGGACGGTGCCGGTCTGCGGGTCGGTCCCGTTCAGATGCACGTCGATGCGCAGCGGCTGGTTGCCGGAGAGGCCCAGGTAGACGTCGAGCGAGCCGGTCGCCGTCTTCAAGAAAGCGGTTTCCAGGGGGCCCTGGCCCTGCAGGTTCATCGCCTGCAGCTGCTCCAGCTGGTCGGCGGCGGGCGTGAGCGTGTACTGGTGGGCGAAGCCCTCGTTGATGTGCGTGATGCCGCCGCCGGACTCCTTGCTGGCCAGCAGGATGGTGTCCCGCACCAGGTTCAGGCGGAGCCCGGGAAAGAGGGCGGTCACCGAGGCGGTGGGCGCGGTCCGCCAGGGCTGGCTAGTGCTGTACGGCCGCGAGTAGAGGTCGGAGTCGTCCAGCACGAGGTCCCAGCGCGAGGACGGCTTGCCGTCGCTGCCCAGGAAGTCATAGCGGAGCGCGGCGCGGGCGTCGCGGGCGACACCGGAGCCCTGCGCCTTGACCTGCTCGGCACGGCCTTTCGGGATGGTGCCGCCGGTGAACAGGATGGTCAAGGTCACGTTGAATCCGGTCCCCTGGCTGTCCGCGGCGGCCACCGCGTCGGCGGCCATCCTCACGTCCGACGACTGGCTCGACCCGCAGGCGGAGACAAACAGGAGCGCGACCAGGAGGGCGGCGGGCAGGCGTCTCACGGCCGCGCCAGCCTTGGCTTGAGCGCGTCGAGGATGCGTTCGGCCATCTCTCGCTTGCTGGAGCGCGGCAGGTCGATCCGGGCGCCGTCGCGAAAGAGCATGAAGCCGGCGTTCTCCTCGCTGCCAAAGACGCCGGCGCTGATGTCGTTGGCCACGATCGCGTCGAGCTTCTTGCGCGTCAGCTTCTCGGCGGCGTGCGCCTCCAGCCCGGCGTCCTCGGCCGCGAAACCAACGCGCAGGAGGCCTTCGGCGCGGCTGTCTCGAGCCAGCTCGGCCAGGATGTCGACGTTCTTCTCGAGCCGGAGGTCGAGCTCCTTCACCGCCTCCCGCCTGATCTTGCCCGCCTCTCTTTTGGCCGGCCGGAAGTCGGCCACGGCGGCCACCATCACCAGCAGGTGGGCCCCGTCGAGGCCCGACCGGACCGCGTCCAGCATCTCCTGCGCGGTCTCCACGTGGACGCCTTCAACGCCGCCGTGCCCCGCGTAGGGCGCCGCCGTCACGAGAAGCACCGAGGCGCCGCGGTCGGCGGCGGCTTCGGCTACAGCGTGGCCCATCTTCCCGCTCGAGTAGTTGCTGATGAAACGGACCGGGTCGATCGGCTCCCGCGTCCCGCCCGCGGTGACCACCACCCGCCGCCCAGCCAGGTCGTAGCGGGCGGCGATGGCCGTCTCCAGCCCGGCGAAGATCTCTGCCGCCGGCGCCAGTCGGCCGGCGCCCGCGTGGCCGCTGGCGAGCCGGCCAGCCTCCGGTGCCACGATCACGAAACCGCGCTCCCGGAGCGTCTCCAGGTTGGCCGCCACCGCCGGCTTCTCCCACATCGCGTCGTTCATGGCCGGAGCCACCACGACCGGGCAGCGGGCCGCCAGCACGGTCGCCGTCACCAGGTCGTCCGAGTGGCCGCCGGACAGCTTCGCGAGCTGGTTGGCGGTGGCCGGCGCGAGGAGGAGCGCCTGGGCCCAGTCGCCGAGGGCCACATGCGGCTCGGCCAGGCCTCGGTTCGACCAGAGATCGACCTGCACGGGGTGGCCGCTCAAGCCGTGGAAGGTGGCCGTGCCGACAAAGCGCGTCGACGCGGCGGTCTGCGCGACCCGCACCTCGCAGCCGGCGGCCACCAGCTGGGAGACCAGGTCGGCCACCTTGTAGGCGGCGATGCCGCCTGAGACGAGAACGGCAAGGCGCCGGCCCCGCACGGCGGCGGGGACTTCTGCGGGGTCGAGCGGGCTCAAGGGCGGCCCTCTCCAAGTGACGCCGAGACAGGTGCCGATCCAGGTGGCGCGATGCCTAGGAGCCGGCGAGCACCGGAGGGACCACATCCGTTGATGCGTGACTGAGGAGGACCGCCGGCGACAACGGCAGCGCCCCGCCTGGGCGGTAGATGTCCGGCGTCTAGCGCTGAGGGTCGTTCTTGTGCTCGCTCAGGGCTCATGGGGCTTGTTCCGGCTGAACTTTACGCCGCCGCTTCTCGGCCTCGATGATGGCGGCGATGTCCCGGGCGGCCTGATCGGCGTTCTCGTTCACGACCACATA
>CATPBK010000129.1 GCA_955652705.1 Candidatus Dormiibacterota bacterium
CGGCGGCTACGTCGGCGTGGCCGGAGCCCCCACCGATCAGATGGCGATCTGGTCGGTCGTCTGCGCCGGTCTCGGCCTGCCCGGCGTCTGCTGCTTCGGGATCGGCGGCTTGATCCTGGGCCCCGTGGCTTTCTTTCTCGGCAACTCTTCAATCAACCGGATCCGGGCCAGCAACGGGACGCTGGGTGGCGAGACCCTCGCCCAGGTGGGCCGGATCGGCGGCGCGATCGTCGCCATCCTCGGCCTCCTCTTCCTCGTCTACATCATCGTCGCGGCAATCAACAGCGGCCGCTAGGAGCCTGGCTCCACCACCTCCTGACTTGGGGCGGGCGGCGGCGCGCCGCCCCCCGGTATCCTTGACCTAGCCGTCCCCCCGCCGGCGTACCGGTGGATGGCGATCGGCGTTTGACTTAGGTGCCATTCCCCATCGATACAATGTGCGGCGCATGGCCCGGCTGAGAGCCAGGCGGTCCCGCTATCGTCTCCACCATCGACTGGCTACCCCCGCCCCGGCGGTGATCGTGGTCGCCCTGCTAATCGTCATCATCGGCGGGACCACCCTCTTCGCGGCGAGGGTGCTGAACTTCCTCGGTGCGGTCACCGGTGGGGCTTCGATCTCCCAGATCGGTCAGGCCGTGGCGCCCAACGCCGAGCCGGCGACCAGCTCGATCGCCTACAAGATCAAGCACAAGGAGACGATCAACGTTCTGCTCCTTGGCTATGGCGGCGCCGAGAACGACGCTCCCTACCTGACCGACTCGATCATGGTGGCCCGCCTCGACACGGCCACGAATCGCGTGGCCCTGATCTCCATACCCCGCGACCTTTGGGTCGGCATTCAGTACAGCAACGTGAACGGGACCTACAACCAGAAGATCAACGCCGCCTTCGAGGTCGGCATGGACGAAACGGGATGGGATGGTCGCCTGCCCAGGTACACAGGTCGCGACGGCGGTGGACATCTCGCCGAGGACACGGTCGGCCACCTCACAGGCGTCACCTTCGACCGCTACATGGGTGTCGACTTCAAAGCGTTTCGGGACGTGGTTGACGCGCTGGGCGGTGTCACTGTGCACATGGATTTCCCGCTCGACGACTGCCACTACCCGGACTACAAGAACGGCTACGTGAACCACGGCGTGGGGCCGGGCTATCGCTGTCCCCCCGGCTCGGGCATCCACTTCAAAGCCGGCGACTACGCCGTCAACGGCGAGCAGGCGCTGGAGATCGCCCGCTCGCGGGATGCCGAGCAGCCGGAGCAAGCGACGGACTTCGGCCGCGCCCGGCGCCAGCAGATGATCATCGCCGAGATCAAGAAGCAGGCCCTCGGCATCAACGCGATAGTCAAGGCGCCTCAGCTGATGAATGCGCTCCAGAAGAACGTCCGGACCGACCTCACGATCGACGACATGGCGGCCCTTTACCGCTGGGGTGGCCGGATTCCCGACAGCAGCATCCTGCACTTCGCGCTCACAATCGACAACCTGCTGGACGCCGGCAATTGCGGCCAGGACAACGGCATCTATGCGCTCTGCCCGACCGACCGCAGCAACAAGATGATCCAGTCGTACGTCGCCAACACCCTGCCGCCGCCCGCCGTGACCAGGGCTCACGCGCCTCTCCAGTTCTTCTGGAGCGGCCAGCTGCCGGACATGGTCAACGGCGTGGCCGACCTGATGAAGCCCTTCGGTTTCGAGGTCGCCGATCCCCAGAGCCCGAGGGTGCGGGTGCCGCCCCAAAAGACGGTCATCTACGACTTTTCGGGCGGCGCCTACCCTGACGCGGCCGAGTGGCTTTCGCAGTTCTTCAACGCCGACATCGTGGCCCCGTCCCAGTCCCAGCCGCCCACGTTCGTGAAGGACAACGGAGGCTTCGCGGTTTACCTCGGCCACGACTTTGGCAGCCGCTGGTACAACAACAACCGCTGAGCTGGCGGCCGGCCTGAGAGCCCGGAACGTGCGGGCCCTGGCCCGAGCCATCAGCCTGGTCGAGCGTCGGGATCCCAGCACTCGGGAGCTCTTTGAGGCGCTCGGGGATCCCCGCTCGGCGACGGAGATACTCGGCCTCACCGGCGCGCCCGGCACCGGTAAGTCGACGCTGGCCGACGCGCTGGTCGCCTGGCATCGCGCCCGCGGCGAGTCGGTCGCGGTGATCGCCTGCGATCCCAACTCGCCCTTCACCGGCGGGGCGATCTTCGGCGACCGGATCCGCATGCAGCGCCACGCGCTCGACCCAGACGTGTTCATCCGCAGCATGGGAGCCCGGGGCCATCTCGGGGGGCTGGCGCTGGCAACGCGGGAGGCGGTCCGGCTCCTCAGCGCCTACGGTTTCGACCGCGTGATCCTGGAAACGGTCGGCGTCGGGCAGTCCGAGCTGGAGGTGGCGGGCGTGGCCGACACGACGCTGCTGGTGATGGCTCCCGGCCTCGGTGACGGGGTGCAGATGATCAAAGCCGGGATAATGGAGATCGCGGACGTGTTCGTGGTCAACAAGGCCGACCAGCCTGGCTACGAACGCACCGTGCTGGAGATTCGCAGCATGCTGAACATGGGCCCGAAGCTGCCCTGGAAGCCGCCGATCGTCGCCACGGTGGCCTCTCAGGGCGAGGGCATTGACGAGCTGATGGAAGCCGTCGCGCGCCACCGGGCATTTCTGGAGTCGAGCGGCCGGATGCAGGCCCGCCGCCTGGAGCGCCTGAAGGACGAAGCCGCCGACCTCGTCGGCGAATGGTCCCGGAAGGCGGCCCGCCGGCTGCTCGAAGATGACGACGACCTGGCCGGCCGGCTGGAGGCTGACAAAGCCCCCTATGGGGCCGCCGAGTCGATCCTGAAGGAGGAGGGAGCCAGGCTGGTGCCGGGCCAGCAGTGAAGACAAGGGTGAAGAACGGTCGCAAGGCTGGCTGGAAGAAGGCGTACGACGCTGCCGTCAAGCGCGACGACGGCATCGAGACCTCGACCATCTCGGGCATCCCCGTCGAACCGCTCTACACGGACGACGATCTCGCCGGGATCTCCGAAGAGCTGCCCGGCGAGTACCCGTACAAGCGGGGCATCCACGCCAGCGGCTACCGGGGCCGGCTCTGGACGATGCGCCAGTTCAGCGGCTTCTCGACCGCCGAGGAGACCAACCGCCGCTACCACTACCTCCTGAAGAACGGCCAGACCGGGCTCTCGGTCGCGTTCGTCATGCCGACCTTGATGGGACAGGACTCCGACG
>CATPBK010000130.1 GCA_955652705.1 Candidatus Dormiibacterota bacterium
CACCGGGTCGCCAGGAGCGGTTGCCCGCTCCCGGCTCCCACAGAACGTAGCGTGCCGATTTCCGGCACTACGCTCGTCAGTCGTTGATTCACAGCACAGCATAGGTCTGTAACCGTCCGTAAGACAGGTAGATCTTTGGACGCTGTAACGGAAAGCGTTCTTTCAGTTGATTGAACATCTTCCATGTACACGAAGCCGCCCAGCTACGAGTGGAAAGCATCTTGTGCCAGTAACGTTCCACGGCGCGGTGGAGCTTGAGCATTGATCTCACGTTCCCCGCCAACCCGTAGTATGCATAGTGGCCCCGCAGAACCTGATTGAGCTTCTCCCTTTGGTCCTTCAGCGACCAATGGCGAATGTTGCGCATGAGCGTCGTCAGATTGGCCAGACTGCGGCGAAGCCGAGACTTCTCCGTCTTCCGACCAACCTTGAAGTTACCCTTGCGATTTCGCGTGCAGAAGTGCGTAAACCCGAGAAAATATAGCGTCTCTGGGCGTCGTCCTTTCGCACGGGCATCCCGCTGTGCAAATCTACCAAATTCGATGAGTTTGGTTTTGCTCGGCTCCAAGGCCAGCGCAAATTTATCGAGGCGCTTGCCAAGGACAGCCTGGACTCGTTCAGCATCTTCCCGATACTGGAAGCAGATCACAAAGTCATCGATGTACCGGATCAGGTAGGCTTGCCCTTTGAGTCGCGGCTTAACTACCTTCTCGAACCAGAGGTCCAGGACATGGTGGAGGTACAGATTACTTAGCAATACGCTGATCGAACCGCCTTGCGGGGTACCTTTTTCATTCGCTGTCAGCTCACCGTCCTCTAAGATGCCAGCCTTCAGCCAGCGTCTAATCAGACTCGTGATACGTGGGTCTCCGACTCGGTCGCCGAGAAAACGCAGTAACCATCCGTGGTCGAGACTGCCGAAAAAGTTCTTCAAATCTGCTTCGTACACGTAGCTCACGGGCTTTCCCGCGATGACTTCCGTCAGCGTTGCCAGCGCGTGGTGAGCGCTGAGTCCTGGCCGACCACCAAACGAACAAGGCAGAAAGTCTTGTTCATAGATCGCTGCCAAGACACTGGCCACACTGCGTTGCAGTGCCCGATCGGCCACACAAGGGATTCCCAACGGCCGCTTCTCCTTCTTACCGGGCTTCGGTATGAACACCCGGAGGACCGGCGGTGGTCGGTACCCCTGCTGGTGGATCGCACGGAGCATTTCCGGCGCCCACTGTTTGAAGCTCTCTTTCGCTTCCGTCACCGTCTGCTCATCACATCCCGGGGCTGAGTTCATGGGAATGTGGCATACACTTTCCCAGATCAGTTCCTCGGTCACGTGATGCGCCAGCGAGGTGAATTTCAGCTTTCTCTCTTCCCGAGCTTTCGCTGCTATGCGTTCTAGTCCCGTTGTCATGATCGGCTGCTCCACTCGTTGCATAGTGGCCCTTACTCCTCCGTTGTATGAGGCTCATGTCGCCCTAGAACACTTCAACTTCCGTCGGCCGCTTCCCCATGTAGTGGGCTCTCCCCACCTCAGAGTAATATCAGCCAATCTGACTTCCGGTGAGCCATCAGGCCGTCCTCGCTTTGTAGGCTCGTTCGACCTTACAAGCTCCGCTTGAACTCACCGGATCTCCCTTGTTCACACAAAATCCTTCAACTGCATGCCGTGGATACGAACCCCGGAAGTACCGCACGATCCTCGCCAGTGCCGGGCCTTGCGGTTCCGCCTTCCCCTTAGAGAGATAGGGTCGGCTGCTTCGAGCACGTTCGATTTCGGGGTTAATCACTCCATTCATTTGCATTCCGGCCTACAATTTCCCTGTCTACGCTTCGCAGTGAGTGTCGCCACTCCCCACGCAAGACTCGGTACATGGCTGCTGGCTAGGCTTTGCCATGGTAGCCATCTCAGGCTACTGGACTTTGTGCGCTTTCAAGGCGCAACTCTCATCGAACCGAACAGGCGCAGCTAACGCATTCGGCTCTCGGACAAGACATCAGGCTTTCGCCCACGGAAGGTTGCGCGTGCGAGGCGTCAAGCTAGTCAGCCCAAGCCTGTCACGCAAGTGTTCGAGAGGGTAACGAGTCTTACCCGTATTACGAACCTTATGCTTCTTGCACAACCATCGGCGCAGCCGATACGCAGTGTAGTAATCAATCGTCAGGTAAGCCTTGCTAACGGGGCCCAACGAAAAATAATTGGCCCAGCCCACCATGACTCGATTGAGTTTCGACACCACATCACCGGCCTCCTGCCACGTCGTTCTTGGGTCGGTGCATTCACGGATCGTTCCTATAATCCGCTTAAGACTCTTCTTCGACGGCCTCGTGCCAAGATAGGCACGGCCCGTTTGTTTCGAGTAGCATCGACCGAAGTCGTAGCCCAGAAAGTCGAACCGTTCTTCCGGCAGACGACGCACATGCGTCTTCGCTTCGTTGATTGTGAGCTTCAGTCGTTCCATCATCCATCGCATTTCGCGCAGTGCTTCCGCGGCACTGCCTTTGCAACAGATCACGTAATCGTCTGCGTAGGACACTATCTTCGCCTGAAGCTTGTGCTCCAGTCCGCGCTGCTTCCACCCCAACACAAATCGGCGCATATACAGATTTGAAAGCAACGGCGAAATCGGAGCCCCCTGCGGGACACCGCGTCCACTGTCCTTGTTTGGTGTCGTTCGCTTCTTTCCACCCTTGCCATCGTCTTCCTCCACCGGCGCATCGAGCCACATCTTAATCAGATGCAGTACGTGCCGGTCAGAGACCCGGCGTGCCACCGATTTGAGAAGTTCAGCATGCGGAATCGAATCAAAATAACCAGCCAAGTCGCCCTCTATAATCTCCGTATGTCCGGTGTTGATGAGGCTGTGCACCGAGCGCACCGCCGTATGTGCACTGAAGTGGGCGCGGTAAGCATGCTGTTCGGCAGGCATGTCCACCTCGAAGATGGCGCCCAGCACCACCACCGCAGCGGACATGACCACTCGATCAGCGACACAAGGAATTCCGAGCGGGCGAAGCTTCTTGCCGTCCGCCTTCGGTATCCATACACGTCGTACTGCCTCTGCCCGATACGTCTTCCTGCGGAGTGTGTCCGCCAGTTCGCCCAGCCATCGCTCTTCTCCGTACTTCTCGATGTCCGCAAAGTCTTGCCCGTCCACTCCTGGTGCGCCAGCATTGGCTCGACAACACCGGTACGCGTACCCGAGCACATCTTTGCGATACAACTTGTCATACAAAAGATAAAACCGATAGCCAGGCGCTTCCTTCGCTTTGGCCTGTAACGCCGTTTGTAGCTTCTGAACACTTTCTGGAGGTTCGAGAATCATTGATTCAATCTCCGGGCTCCTCGCCACTTCTTGCGTTCGCCTTGAACTCGGGCCCCTTTCCTCCGCCGACATTACTCGGCCTCACCGGTCATACGAGCCCGTCCGCCATCCTCAACGGCCCGGCCTGACCCTCGCGGGCTGCCGGTTGAGCGTCCACACGCTCACCGCCAAGGACTTCCCGTGTTGCGTCGATCTCCCTATACACGCGTGCCGCCGTCACTACCCCGGCGGAATGACCGGTTGCCATTGCCGCTCGCTTCACCGGCCATGCCAGCCTTCCCCTGCTAAGTGTCAGAGTCGGCTTCCGCATTATTCTTTTCGGGGCCTGCTCAACGTTCACTACCCGTTGCAGCCCGCGTGTTCGCCAAGTCACCAAAGTGACCTTCTACATCGAAGGCTTCAGCCGTCTTGTTACCTCCACGACTGCTCCGATTGCTACCGGCGGAGCGACAGTTTGCCGGGTGGGTCTACCTCCCACTGGGAAATCGCGCCTTTCCACGGCGCACACCAAGTAGAATTAATGGCGGCTTCGAGACGTGAGCGAAGGCTCGGCGAGGGCCGCCACCAGTCGTGGTAGGTCGCATTGATGGGCCAGAAGATCTCTCAAAACGGGAACTGGCTCATCAAGGGGCCTGGTGGGCCTGGTGGTCTAACTAAGCTTAAAAAGCGCGAATCGTGTCGTGACCTCCGGATGAATGGGTTGGGATGCGACGACTTGATCGAGTCGGGCAAGTCTAGAGTCAGTAGATCTGCTGAGACCGCGGTCAGCGGCATACCGTTGGCAAGCCGTCGCCGCTCCTACGTTGCCATTTGCGGAGGAAGCAGCCGGTCGTATTCCTTTTTAACGACGGCGTAACATTCGCAGGTACGCTTCTCAAGTCCTGCGCGATCCAGCACTGAGATGCGCCCGCGCGCATATCGGATTAGGCCTGCGTGCTGCAGTTTCAAAGCACCCTCAGTTACACCTTCACGACGCACGCCGAGCATGTTGGCGATCAGTTCCTGTGTCATCACGAGTTCATCGCCTTGCAAACGGTCCAAGCTCAGCAGCAGCCATCGACATAATTGTTGATCCAAAGAATGGTGACGGTTGCAGACGGCCGTTTGTGACATCTGAGTGATCAGGGCTTGCGTATACCGCAGCAGCAGGTGCAGGACAGGACCAGCCTGATTAAACTCGACTTTCAAGATCTCAGCCTTGAGTCGAAAACCTCTGCCACCACTTTGGACGACCGCGCGGCTGGGAGTGGATTTGCCTCCCATGAATAGAGACACGCCCACGATGCCCTCATTGCCAACCACGGCGATCTCCGCTGACGCGCCGTTTTCCATGACGTAGAGTAGCGAAACGAGGGCGGTGGTCGGGAAATACACATGACTCAGCGTGGCACCCGACTCGTACACCACCTCGCCTAGACGCATCTCTACAGATTCCAGGTGCGGTAGCCAACGTTCCCATATGGAACTAGGG
>CATPBK010000131.1 GCA_955652705.1 Candidatus Dormiibacterota bacterium
CCCGAGGGGTACATCATGGCCCCCGGATTGTTCGGAATCTTGGTGGCCGTTCGCTCGAACATGGTGGACGCCCAGCAACAACACGATGCCAGATTTCAGACCCTGCAGCTCGCCGCTCAGGCACTAGATGCGCGCGACAGATACACCGAGTCGCACTCCGAACGGGTAGCAGATCTGGCAGCGCAGATTGCGGACGGGCTCCAGATGTCTGGGAGACAGATTGAGCAAATCAAAACCGCCGGTGCGCTGCACGACTTGGGCAAGATCGGGGTCCGCGATGACATCCTAAATAAGGCTGGCGAGCTGACTGAAGACGAGTGGGAAGAAATGCGCCGGCACCCGAATGTTGGCGCCGACATGATTGCGAAACACTCCGCGCTCGCGAGCGTGGCGCCCATGGTGCGCAGCCATCATGAGCGCTGGAACGGCTCCGGGTATCCAGCTGGACTGACTGGTGAGTCGATCCCGCTAGGCGCGCGGATTCTCGCCGTTGCCGACTCCTTTGACACCATCATTTCGCCGCGTATCTACCGCCTCAGTGCAATGACGCACGAAGAGGCCGTGGACGACATCACCGCGCGATCCGGCACCTGGTACGACCCGGTCGTCGTCAAGGCGCTGCGTCAGCTCTACCACGCTCCAGTGCTCCTGCAAGAAGAGGCCGAGGCCGCGCCCGCGTTCCGGCAGCGCGGTGCGATGAAGCTGCTCTGGACCCGGCCGCGCTTCGCCAGGTTGCTGCTCGGCACAACCGTGTCGAGCCTCGGCGATCCGCTGACCACCGTCGCGGCGTTGATCCTCGTCTACCAGGCTTCGCATGACGCCAGGGCCGTCGCCGGGACTTACATCGTCAAAGCTCTGGCGACCATCCTGATCGGCGGTATCGCCGGCTCCCTGCCTGATCGCGTCCCGAGATTGCGGCTGATTTTCACCCTCGAGCTAGCGCGAGCGGCGATCCTGCTCGCCGGCGGCATCCTCGCCATCGCGCTGCCGAGCGTGCTGCAGATGTGGATCTGGTGGATCCTCCCGGCGCTGTTCGTGCTGGCGGCGATCAACGCCGTCGTCCAGCCGGCGCGCCAGGCGGCGATCCCGGAGCTGGTCGAGCCCCGCGAGCTCGGCCCCGCCAACGCCTCGCTCACCGCAGCGGGCATGATCGCCAGCGCCGCGGGATATGCGCTCGCCGGCGTGCTGATCTGGCTGACCACCCAAATCTCCTGGCTCTTCGTCGTCGACGGCGTCACGTTCGCCCTGGCCGGGCTGCTGATCCTCGGCCTGGGCGACCTGGGCGGCGGTGTCCGCAAGGCAGGCCTGCTGTCCGGCGTCGCCCGGACCTGGGCTGTCAGTCGCGCACGGGTCCACCTGGTCATCGCCGCCTTCGGAGCCTTCTTCCTGACGATGAGCTTCCCGACCCTGATCGCCCTCGCCTTCAAGCGGGTGCCCGACAATGGCGCTCAGGCCTACACCCTGCTGGAGGTCATGCTCGCCAGCGGCATTGTCGCGGGCAGCATCCTCGTGGGCCGGATGCGCAACGTCGGCACCATGCGCACCGTGTCCCAGGGCCTCGCCATCACCGGGATCGTCAGCATCGGGGTCGCGTTGAGCCCGTGGTTCTGGCTTATCGCAGTACTGCTCCTGATCGCCTCACTCGGGAACCCGATCTACCAGGTCGGCAACGTGACCGCGCTCATGGAGGCGACCGACTCTTCGAACCGGGGCGCCGTCCTCTCGTCGCGGTTCGCCCTCACCCAGCTGGCGATGGTGATCGGCACTTCGACCGGCGGTTTCATCTCGGCCGTGATCGGACCCGAGGCAACCTACGCCACGCTTGGCGTTGGCCTCCTCGGCCTGGCGGCGGTGGCTGGGATTCTCCAGCGGGGCGGAGAGCGTCCGGGCGTCAGTGAAGCGGAGGCGGCTCCCTAGAGCGGCCGGCCTGTCTGCTCTATTGCGCGGTGTCTTGGTCATACTGGCGGTGCTTTTTTTGTTAGTGCCCCAGACCCGAATGAGACGGCGCTTTGTCAACTACCACTGATCCCACCGAAACGGCGCCGGCCGATCCGGCGGAACCCCGCCGCCGTGCTGGCCTGAGCCACGAGGACATGGCCACTTCGGCACCCTCGCAGCGTCCCCGACGGCGGCTCCAGATCGTGGTCTCGGTGGCCGCCGCCGGGATTGCCTTGGTGGTCCTGTACCTGATCCGGGACGCCCTCGCCGCGTTTGTCCTGGGCGCCCTGCTCGCTTTCCTGATCAACCCCGGCGTCGACTGGCTCGAGAAGCACCACGTGCCCCGGGCGGCCGCGATCGCGTTGATCTTCACCGGCCTGCTGATCGGCGTCGCCGCCCTCGGCAGCGTCTTCGTTCCCCTGCTGACGACGGAGATCCAACAGCTCCAGGCACAGGCCCCAGCGATCGCCAATCAAGCTCAGCAGCGGCTCACGCAGCTCCAGGGCCAACCAGTCGAGATCTTTGGCTTCCGCGTCGATTGGACCACCTACGTCGACAACATCGACCGGCAGGCGGGCGCCTTTCTGTTGGGCCAGTTCGGCAATGCGCTGAGCATCGGCCTGGCGGCGATCAACGTCCTCCTCCAGACCCTGCTGATGCTGATCGTGGCCTTTCTGATGTCGCTCGAAGCGCACCAGATCGGGGATTTCGCGCGCCGCTTGGTGCCGCCCGACTACCGCGAGGACTACGACGCGCTCCGCCCCAAGGTCAAGGCCATGCTGCGTTCCTACCTGCGCGGCCAGCTCACGATCGGGGCCATCATCGGGATCGGGGTTGGGGTGACGCTCGCGCTCGAAGGCGTGCCTTTCGCCTTCGCGCTCGGCGTGCTGGCCGGGATCACGGCGCTCGTCCCCTTCGTCGGTCCCTTCATCGGCGCCGTCCCGATCGTGCTGGTCGGCCTTTCGGTCTCACCCCTGAAAGCGATCCTCGTCGCCGCCTCCTACTTCCTGATCGTGAATTTCGTGCTCCAGTTCCTCTACCCACGCATCGTCGGCGCGGCCGTCCACCTCCCGGCGCTGGTGGTGATCGTCGCTTTCATCGCGGGCTTCAGCTTCGCCGGCATCCTCGGCATGTTCGTTGCCATCCCGGTAGCGGCGACCATCGCGATCGTCTTCGAGCACATCTACCCGCGTGTCTATGGCCCCCAGGCGTGAAGATCGCGGTCCTCTCCGACATCCACTCCAACTGGCAGGCCCTGGAGGCTGTCGTGGCCGACTTGCCGGAGGTGGACGCCATCATCTGTCTCGGCGACGTGGTCGGATACGGCGGCGACCCGATTCGCTGCCTCGACTACGTGCGGGAGAAGCGCTGGCCCACGCTGGTCGGCAACCACGACCGCGCCTGCACCGACGTCGACATCCTGGACTGGTTCAACGAAGACGCGGCGAAAGCCATCGAATGGACAGTCGCCCACCTCGGCAAAGACCGGCTCAAGTGGCTCAGCACTCTGCCCGACGTCGACCAGGTTGGTGACGAGGTGCTGCTCGTGCACGGGAGCCCCCGCGACCACATCTACGAGTACATCCTCGACAACCCCACCGCCGAGGCCAACCTGGACATGATCGACGGCCAGGTCTGCTTCCACGGCCACACCCACGTTCCGGGCATCTTCCGCCGCCGCAACGGCCAGCTTGTCCACGAGTACGACGTCGCCACCTTCGAATTGAAGGGGCCCGAGCTTGTCAATCCCGGCTCGGTCGGCCAGCCTCGAGACGGTAACCCCGACGCCAGCTACGCCATCTGGGACCGGCACGCCGGCACCTTTGAGTTCCGCAGGGTCGCCTACGACCGGGAGGGCGCCAAGGTGGCGATCCGCGAGGCCAAGCTGCCGGACCGCTTCGCGGAACGCCTCGACCAGGGTCGTTGAAGTTCACCGCGACCGGCCTCCGGCGGCTCGGCCTGGCCGCCGGAGCCCTCGCCTCCCTGGAGGCCGCCGGGTACTACTTGTTCACCTGGTGGCGCGTCCTTCAGGACGGCCTCCGGGGGCCTGACTTCTTCAGCTTCTACGCCGCTGCCCGCCTCTTCCTGAGCCGGGGCGGCGCCCATGTCTATGAGCTGGCCGCCCAACAGGAGTTCCAAGGCCAGATCGCCGCCCGCTGGGGCGCGGCCAGCTACGTTGTGCTGCCTTACATCCACCCGCCCTACTACACGGTGCTGATCGCGCCCCTGGGCCGGCTCGACTTCCCGAGCGCCTATCTGGTCTGGGCCGCCGTCAACCTGGCGCTGGCCGGGGTCGCCCTCGCCGCCCTGCTTGACGCCGAAGGTCTCAAGGGACGCGGGCGGCTCTTGGCGATCGCCCTCGGCGCCGGTTTCCTGCCTCTTTTCGTGACGCTCGTGCAGGGCCAGTCCGACCTCGTCATCCTGGCTCCTCTCGCGCTTTCCTACCGCGCCTGGACCCGTGGCCACGAGGGCCGGGCGGGGGTCTTGGCCGGCCTGGCCATGGTCAAACCCCAGCTGCTCTTCCTCTTACCGATCCTCTTCCTGGTTCGCGGCAGCTGGCGTGCCCTGGCCGGTTTTGGTGCGGTGGCGGCGGCGCTGGGAGCGGTCTCGCTCGCAGCGTTCGGCCCCGCCGGCATCGGCGAGTACCTGGGCGTGGTCGCCCCCTGGCTGCTGGGCGGGGCCGGCAACTGGCCGATTTCCGGACAGACCGTGTACTCCCTGCGCGGACTGCTAGACGGATTGATCGGCGTCCGCCCGGCGGCGCTCGCGATCCTCGCCGTCCTGGCTGTCGGGGTCGCGCTCGCGATCGTCTTTCGCCGCCCCCACGGGCGACTTGACTTCGCGCTCGCCGTGGCCGCCTCGGTTGCCTTGAGCCCATACCAGAACCTGCACGACCTGCTCCTCTTGCTCGTTCCCGGCTTCGCCCTGGCGCGAGCCCGGCCGCCGTCCCCCTACTTGCTGGCCGGCTGCCTCCTCGCCGTCGACCTCACGCTCTTCGTCGGCTCCGGCCTGGCCCTGGCCGCCGTCCTGGCTCTGGCCGCCTACCTGCTGGTCGAGCGGCTGGGGCTCCCTTCAGACGTCGAAGAAAATGCGCTTGCGCCAGGCCAGGTAGACGACGATCGCGACGTTCAGCAGCAGGGCGCCGACTCGGAACGGGGTCAGGCGGTGGAGCACCTCTAGAGCCTCGTAAGGGATACCCAGGCTGGTCGCCAGGACCGTCAGGTACTCGGCCCAGCGCCGGCGCAGCGCCAGGCCGATCCCTTCGGTCGCCTCCAGGCCGGCGTACACGACCAGGCCGATCGAAAGCGCGGTCAGGTGTCGGTAGGTCCCGATCAGCAAGAGCACCTGGTCGACGAGGCGCTGAAAGAAGCCGGTGCCGGTCTCCAGCACCAGGTCCTGCTGGGCCTCTGTCGCCCACTGCGTCAGCAGACCACGCCGGCCGATGACGAGCAGCGAGATCGCCAGGACGATAAGCACCGCCGCTTTGGCCAGCCGCTCGATGATGATCAGCCGGATCACGGCGTCTGGTGGGGTTCCTTCGCTGCCGAGCTCCGCCCAGAGACGGCTTAGGTAGGGCGGGCGGCGGCCGGGAGCGCTTACTGCTCGAGGCGCTCGCGGAACAGGATCACTCGGCAGGGGGCGAACTTGAGCACGTAAGGCACTGTCTTGCCGAGGTTGAACTCGCCGAAGCGCTTCTTGTACGGGAGGCCCATGAAGATCAGGTCAGCCTTCCATTCCTCGGCCTCGCCGACCACCGCCGGGCCTGTCTCACGCGCCTGGACGAGTTCGGTCTCGATCTCCAGCTCGTATTCCCCAGCCAGCTGCTCGGCCCGGTTCAAAACCTCTTCGCCCCGTTCCACCTCAGCCTCGATCACGGCCCCGAGGGGCAACGACCGGTTGACCTCCAGGATGTGGACCGCGTAAAGCTTGGTCTGGCCGCGGCGCGCCAGCCGGCTGGCGATCCGCATGGTCTCCTCGTCCATGTTGTTGCCGCCCACCGGGACCAGGATCCGGGCAGCCTCCAGATGGTGGGGCATTTCAGGCGGCGCTCCGGCCCGCCAGCCGGCGGTAGACGACGTAGCCGCCGAAGCCGAGCAGGATGGCCGCCGAGATCAGCTCGACGGCCAGCGTGGCGGTGTCAGCCGGCTTATGCAGCAGCGTGTAGGCGCCCACCCAGGCCCCGAACAGGAGCGACAGCGCCCCCATGAATGTGAAGGGGAACCGCATTCGGTGAAATGCTAGCGATCCCTCCATAATCGATTCTTCGTGAACGTCGTCATAGTTGGTTGCGGCCGGGTCGGCGCCCGGCTCTCCTTGCAGTTCGTCCGCGAAGGCGCCGACGTGACGATCATCGACCAAAACGCCGCCGCGTTTGCCCGCCTGGGCAACAACTTCGCCGGCAACGCGCTGGTCGGCAACGGCATCGATGAGGACATGCTGCGACGCGCCGGAATCGAAGAGGCTGACGTTTTCGTGGCCGTCACCGAGGGCGACAACCGCAACATCATGGCCTGCCAGATGGCGCAGCACATCTTCAACGTGCCCCGCGTCATCTGCAAGATCAACGACCCGGTCCGCAACGAGGTTTACATGAAGCTCGGCTTGAAGACCTTCTGCCCGACCATCGTCGGGGCCGACACCATCCACGCGATGATCGAGAAGGATTGAGCTTGTGTACGTGATCGTGATCGGCGGCGGCAAGGTCGGCTACTACCTGGCCCGCGACCTCCTCGAGCGCGGCGACGAAGTCCTGCTGGTCGAGAAGGACGCCGTCCGCGCGGACTGGCTTACGACTCAGCTCGGCAGCATCGTCATGAACGGCGACGGCGACGAGATGTCCTTTCTGAGCACCACCGGCATCGAGCGCGCCGACTTCGTGATCGCCGCGACCGGCGATGATGAGGACAACCTGGTCGCGCTGCAGATCGCCAAGAAGCACTTCAACGTGCCCCACACGATCGCCCGCGTCAACAACCCGAACAACATCCGAATCTTCAAGATCCTCGGCGTCGACGAAGCGATCTCGGCCACCGAGCTCCTGCTCCAGGCGATGGAGCAGAAGATCCCGGACGACGACGAGGAACCACCCGAGCAGCCCAAGATCGCCCGGGAATGAAAAAGGTCCGCCCCTCTGGCGGACCTTTCTCGATCGACTCCGAAAGCCGTCAGCTGGCTTTGCCGATCTTGAAGATCTTGGTCCCGCAGTTCGGGCAGGTACCGGTGATAGCCGGCTTGCCGTTCTTCATCGTGATGTTCTGCGGATTCTGGATCTCAACATTTTTTTTGTCTTTAAGGCAATAGCCAGTCACTGCCATTAGCTCACCATCCTTGACTCAAGATTTCGGGTGCCGCGGCGGGGTCTTGCGTATTCTACTGGCCGCTTTCCCCGAATACAACCTTAGTTCAGATCGGGTGGCCGGTGCCGGTGCTACGGTCAGGCCGTGCTTTTCCTCTCTGAGCTGCTCGGCGCGGAGGTCGTGGACGTCGGCCAGCGGCGGGCCGGTCGGGTCCGGGACGTGACCGTCACTCCCATCGAGCCCTACCCCCTGGTGACGGGCATCGTGACGTCCAGGCGGCAAGCACTCGTCGTGCCTTGGTCTGAGGTCCGCACCTTCGCCGCTCGCGAGGTGGCCCTGCGCGTTCCCCGGGAGGAGGTCTCGCGGGTGCCGGCGAATCCCGACGACATCTGGCTCGCGCGTGATGTGCTCGACAAGCAAGTGATCGACACCGACGGCCGCCGGGTGGTCCGGGTCAACGACCTCCAGCTGGTGGAGAGCGGAGGTCGGATGCTGCTCGTCGCCGCGGACATCGGCATGCGAGGTCTCCTCCGCCGGCTGGGCCTGGAAGGCGTCGGCAAGCGGGTCGCCCGCCTGCTCGGCCGCGACCTGCCGATCGTGCTGGTTTCCTGGGACGCTGTCCAGTCGCTCGGCGACCGCAGCCAGGACGCCGTCCGGCTCCGGATCTCGGCTCAACGGATCGGCAAGCTTCATCCGGCTGACATCGCCGACATCGTCGAGGAGCTCTCGGCGAAGCAGCGCAGCGCCATCTTCGAGTCCCTGACCGACGAAGTGGCGGCCGACACGCTGGAGGAGATGGAGCCGGAGGAGCAGGTCTCGGTGATCGAGCATATGGACTCCGAGCGCGCCTCCGAGATCCTGGAGGAGATGCCGCCCGACGAGGTCGCCGACATCCTGGCCGACCTCAACGAGGCCCGCGCCCACGAAATCCTCGGGTTGATGGAGAAGGACGAGGCCGACGACGTCCGAGAGCTGCTTGCCTTCCCGGAGGACACCGCCGGCGGGATGATGACGACCGAGTACGTAGCGGTCTCAGTGGGGCTCACGGCCCAGCAGTGCATCGACGCTCTCCGGGTGCTCGAGCCCGAGGCCGAGTCGATCTATTACGTCTACGTGGTGGACGAGGAAGAGCACCTGCGCGGCGTCCTCTCGCTGCGGGACCTGATCGTGGCCAATCCCAGCACTCCGATCACTGAGTTCATACGCCGGGAGATCGTCTCGGTTCCGGTCGAGGCCAGCGCAGAGGAGGTGGCCGCAGTACTTACCAAGTACAACCTCCTCGCCGTGCCGGTCGTCGACGAGGAGGGACGCCTGCGCGGGATCGTGACCGTGGACGATGCCCTCGACAGGGTTCTCCCTGAGGGCGTGAAGCGCCGCCTGCCCCGGGTTCGCTGACCGGTGTTCGGCCGCCTCCGCCGGTTCCGCCGGCTCTGGATTCTGCTGGCGGTGATCGGACCGGGCCTGATCACGTCCAACGCGGACAACGACGCGGGCGGCATCGCTACCTACTCTCAGGCGGGTGCCCAGTTCGGATACAAGCTGCTCTGGGTGCTGGTGCTGGTGACCGTCTCGCTGATCGTCGTCAACGAGATGAGCGCCCGCCTCGGGGTCATCACCGGCAAGGGCCTGGCAGACCTGATCCGGGAGCGGTTCGGAGTGCGCAGCACCACCTTGGCGATGCTGCTCCTGCTGGTCGCGAACGGCACCACGACCGTGGCCGAGTTCGCCGGCGTGGCCGCAGGCATGGAGCTGCTCGGCCTGCCGCGACTGGTGTCGGTGCCGGTTGCGGCGGTCTTCATCTGGCTGCTGGTGGTGCGCGGCAGTTACCCGGTAGTCGAGCGGGTCCTGCTCTCGATCGGGATCGTCTACGTGACCTACGTCCTGTCCGGGTTCCTCATCCACCCCAACTGGAGCGAGGTGCTGCGGGCGTCGGTGGTGCCTCAGGTGGTCCCCACCCGCGACTACTGGCTGCTGGCGATCGCGGTGACCGGTACTACGATCACGCCCTGGATGCAGTTCTACCTGCAGGCGGCGATCGCGGAGAAGGGCATCCCCAACGACCGCCTGGCGTACAGCAGGTTGGACGTGATCCTCGGCTCGCTGGTGACCGACTTCATCGCTTTCTTCATCATCGTGGCGACGGCAGCGGCACTCTTCGGGCATATCCGGCCGGACCTGCTGGGCAACCTCGGGGCGGCTGACTATGCGCGGGCGCTAGCCCCGGTCGCCGGTCCTTTCGCCACGCTCCTCTTCGCCGTCGGGCTGGTCGGCGCCTCGATCCTGGCCGGCTGCGTGGTGCCCCTTTCGACCGCATACGCGGTGACGGAAGCCTTCGGTTGGGAGCGGGGCGTCGACCGCGGCATCGCCGACGCGCCAGCCTTCTTCCTGATCTTCACCGGCCTGATCGTGATCGGCGCCCTGGCGGTCGTGCTCCCTGGCCTGCCGCTGGTCCGGGTGATCCTCCTGAGCCAGGACGTGAACGGCCTCATCCTCCCGGCCATCCTGATCTACATGCTGGTCTTGATCAACGACCGCCGATTGATGGGCAGGTTCACCAACGGTCCGGTCGCCAACCTCGTCGCCGGGGTGACCGTCGTGGCTTTGATCACGCTCACGCTCCTGCTGCTGGCCGCCTCGGTCCCCGGATCCCCTCTTGCCGGCTGATCCACTCGCTTCGCAGGGAGAAAAACTGCCTAATCGCTACCGGAATTACTTATAGTGTGTCTGTTATGAGGGGGCTCTGGCCGCCGGTCCTCCTGGTCCTGCTTCTGGTGATGTCCTGCGGCGCGCCCCTCTCCAGGGTCGACGGCCCCAACCAGGCTGGCGTGAGCCTGAAGGTCGACCAGGTCGCGGTCGACCAGCAGGCGCACCGCCTCTACGCCTCCAACACGACGATGAAGGCGGTCGACATCTACGACATCTCCGTGGCGCCCGCTAAGTTCGAGAAATCCATCCCGCTCGGAGTCCAGCCCTTCGGCATCGTGTTGGCTCCCGACCTCGGCAAGCTGTTTACAGGCAACAGCGACAGCACGGTGGCGATCATCGACGTGGCGCCCAGCTCCAGCCGCACCGACCGTCTCCTCGCCAAGGTGCCGACTGGGGGCAAGATGCACGCCGACCTGCTCGACTACGACCCCCGGGAACGCAAGGTCTACGTCGCCAACCCGGACGACGCTTTCGTGACCGCGGTCGACGCGATCCGCAACCAGGCGTTGCAGCGCATCGACCTCGCCAAGGGCCTCCAGCAGCCGCGCTACGACGCCGCCGACGGAATGGTCTACATCACCGACGCCGACAGCAACCTACTCTTTCAGGTGGACCCGCGCCGGGACGCGCTCGTGCAGAAATGGACGCTCCCGGTGACCTGCACGCCGGCCGGGCTGGCGATCGACTCGAAACGCCAGCGGGCCATGATCGGGTGTACGGCGCCCGGCCTCCAGCTGGCCCTGCTCTGGGACCTCGCACATGGCCAGCTGCTGACGCAGCTGCCCCAAGTCGGCGACGCCGACCAGCTTGTCTACGACCCGGCGGTCGACCGGTACCTGGCCGGTGGCTCGAGCGGCGGTTCCACCGCCCTCGCGGTCTTCGCCGGCGACCCCGTCATGTTCCTAGGCTCGGTTCAGACCCACGCCGATTCCCGCGCCGTCGGCTATGACGAGGTGCACGCGCGCTTTTACGTGCCGACCGCGAAGCTGGGCGAGGGCGGTCTGATCGGCGGCCCGCTGCCGACCGGTGACGCGCCGTATCCATTCAGCTGGGTCCTGACCGTGCTCTTCTACATCGTCCCGCTGGTCATTTTTGGGGTGATTGTGTACTTCTACGGGCGGCGACGGGCGCGCGAGCGGGCCGCCAGCGGCCGCCCCATGTTCAGCTGAAGCGCCGGCCGAAAGCGGACCCGAACTCTCGAGCGGCCGGTTCGCCGAAGAGTACAAAACGCACCTCGCGCGGCGCGCCCTCCTCCGCGGCTGCCTTCCTGACGCAGTCGGCCATCACCTCGGCGCAGTCACGCATGGGAAGACCGGCGATCCCGGCGCCCACCGCAGGCACGGCCAGGCTGCGGAGCTGGTGCTCGCGAGCCAGCCGGAAGACGTGGTCCATGGCCGCGCGCAGCGAGTTTTTCGAGGCCTGGCCGCCGAGATGCATGCTGGCGGCGTGGATCACGTGGCGGGCCTTCAGCTCGCCGGCGCCCGTCAGGGCCGCCTCGCCCACCTTGATCGGACCGTGCTGGTCGCACTCGCGCTGGATTTCCGGACCGCCCTTGCGCGCGATCGCTCCCGCCACTCCAGCGCCCAGCTGGAGGTCGTTGTTGGCGGCGTTCACGATCGCGTCGACAGCCTGCTCGGTGAGATCGCCTTCGACGACGGTCACGACCGTGTCGCGGATTCGCCATTCAGGCATGCCCGCACCTCCTCGACTCGCTCCTCGAGTTCGTCGGGGGTGGCCCGGCTCAAACCCCGCACCCCGACGTCGGAGATCGCGATCGAGGCGCAGGCCACTCCGTAGACGAGCCCGTCAGCCAGGCCTTCGGGCCGGCCGCCGGTCTCCAGCCAGCGCGCCAGAAAGCCGCCCGCCAGCGCGTCGCCCGCCCCGGTGACGTCCACTACCGGGCGCTCCGTCAGCGCCGGGACGTGCAGAGCGCCGGCCGCGGTCCAGGCGGTGCAGCCGCGCGCTCCGGCCTTCACGACCAGGCCGGAGAGACCGCAGGCAGTCCGGAAGTCGGCGGCTCGCCGGACGTCGCCGCCGAGTGCCCCGAGCTCCTCTTCGTTGGCGAAGAACCAGTCGCAAGCCTCCAGGAGCTGGCTCGCCGCGGCGGGGCGCCCCCGCAGGTAGGACCGCATGGAGTCGCCGGCCAGGAGCCCGGCCTGGTCCAGCCTGGTGGCCGCGAGCGCCTGCCGGTCGGGTCGCATGGAACCCACGAAAGCCCAGCCGTCGAAGCCGGCGGGGGGCAGCGGCTCCCAGGCGTCATAGATCGAGTCCCGGCTGCCGAGATCCAGGTTCGACCCTCGCTGCTGCCGGGCGGACCAGCGATAAGTTGGAGCGTTCAGGACACCCAGCAGTCCAAGGTCGATTCGACGGCCCCCGGTTACCTCATGAATGCGGGGGGCGTCCGAGCGGCCGACGGGCGCGCAGACGGACACCGGCCGGACCAGGCTCGCCGCAAGTGCGAAGTAGAGCGCCGAGCCGCCGAGCTCGTCCTGCACCCTGCCGAAGGGGCCCTCGAGGTCGTCGAGGGCGATGGACCCACAGACCAGCAGGCCGGTCACTGCCGACCCTCAGGCGCGGCGGTGAGAGCCGCTTTCGGCTGTCCGCCGAAGCGTCGCCCGCGGCAGCCTCTCGAGGAACTCGGCGGGACTGGCGAAGGGCTCGATCTCCAGCCAGCTGTGGCCCAACTCGGAGGCCGAGTGGGCGTCGGAGCCGCAGCCGATCGGTTTCCCGAGGTCCCGGGCCATCTCTTCGGCGGCGAGGTTGGCGCCGGCGTCGCACCAGGGGTTGTAAGCCTCGATGACGTCGATCCTCTTCGCCAGGCGGACCACCCGCTCGGGCAGGAAGTGGGAGCGCCAGCGGTCGAACGGGTGCGGCAGGTAGACCAGCCCGCCCATCTCGTGGACCTGGTCCATCACGTCCTCGGCCCGCTGCCAGGGCCGGATGCTGCGGGTGATGAAGAGGCCGATCACCTCGCCCTCCGTGGTCTTCACCTCTTCTCCGACGATGGCCAGGTCAGGCGCCATCTCCTGGAGCTGGAGGGCTCCTTCGGCCGTGTTGTGGTCGGTGAGAGCAATGCGCTCCAGCCCGACCTCGGCGCAGCGCGCCACCAGGTCTTCGAGCTGGGTGCGGCTGTCGTGCGAAAAACGGCTGTGGAGGTGGAGGTCCACCTTCCAGGACAGGCCCGCCAACTCAGCAGGCTTTGGCTAGCGGCGGAAGAGCGGGATGACCTTGGCCTCCCGCCGGGAGCGTACGAGCTCGCCCATGAGGACGCTCTGCGCCCGAAACAGGACTTCCATCACCTGGTCCGGCCGCCGGTCGCGGCCGAGCTCGCCATGCAAGTCGCGGTCGGTGTGGTTGATCACGTGGGCGATGCGTGGCATCAGCCAACCCGGAACGATCCGGACGTTCTGGATGAGACACTCCTCCAGCCAGTAGAGGAGTTGGTCCGCCTCCTTCATCAGGTTGCGGGGCTTGGAGCCCAGCTGCCGGCGCCGGTGCCAGAAAAGGGCTCGGTTCTGCTCCTCGACGGTCTCCTGGATCATGGCGGGCTTGCTGGCCACTATACCAGCGGACTTGGGAGCCTCCGCTCGGTCAGTTTGCTTGCGGGTAGCAGAGCGTTCGCCACCCGTCGGCGGCCGGGATCAGATGGACCTGGCGGTCAAGAGTCAGCTCCCGCTGTTCGAGTTTCAAGCGGTAGCGGACCGCCAGGCGAGCCACATTGCGGTAAGTCCGGTTGCGGTGGCGATCGGTCCACTCGGGGACGATTTCGACGGCGGAGACTTCGGCCTCCAACAGCTCGGCGGCGCCGGCCTGGCGGCGCATCTCCTCCACGAAGCGGTCCTCACCGCCCCACGAGCCCTGCGCGTCCTCCGCGAGCATCGACCACATCTGCTCGTAGCGACCCTCGCGCTGCAGCCGGGTGAATCGCATCTCGAACGCGGCCGGCGCGATCGACTCCGGTTCCGGCGGCCGGAAGGGCGTCACGGGCGGCGGCTGGGCCGCGGTGGCGGCGAGCAGGGGCTGGTGGCCGATCGAAGTGTTGGTGAAGCGCGCGAACTCGTCGGCTGGCCAGGTAGTGAAGTGGCCGGCGATCCGGGTCAGCAGCTTTTCGAGCGTTTGCCAGCGGCGCAGTGGCGCTGCGAGCTCGGAGACGAGCGACCTGATGGATGAAAGGAGGCCCAGATGTTGTGTGATTTCCCCAGACTGTATACATCATGTGGACAAACCTCAAGACTTCGGCTGGCGTGGGCGACGCCGCGGAGCCGGGCGGGGCAGGGCGCTTTCCAGATCGTCGATCACGGTCGGATCGAGGCGCTCCGCGCTGAGGGCCTTCTCAAGCAGAGCGTTGAGGCGGTAAAGCTCCTCGGTCGGGAGGTCGGGGAGAAGAGCGCGGGCGCGCGCCACCGCACGGGAGAGGCGCTCCCGCTCGCTCTTTTTCACGCTCGCGCCAGGCGTCGGACGATCGCCGCCACGGCAGGCAGCGGCACGCCCACCGGACAGGCCGCGGCCGCCTCGGCCAGGTCAGCGGAGGCGGGCCCGTCGAAGTCCGCGGACGCGGCCGGCAGCAGGTGCAGGGGCCGCAGGTAAGCGCCGGCCAGGTCGGGCAGGTAGGCCTGGCCAAGCCGCCCCGCCACCAGCGCGCAAATGCCGCAGTTGATGCAGCGCGACATCTCTGGAAGCAGCTCGCGCTCTTCGGCCGTGAGGGGTTCGAAGTGGTCGGCCGCGTACCGGGTGCGGACCTCTCCAACACCACGCGGAGGAGGCCGGCGGATGGTCCGGCGGACCTGGTGGCGGGCATAGGCGACCGCGAGCCTGGCGAGGGCCACGGCGCGCTGCCGCGGGTCGGCCACGGTTACCGGTACCCCCGGCGAGCGCCGTAGGAGAGCTCCTCCTCGGCCCACCCCCAACGATCGAGGACGGGCGCCCGCCCGACCCAGAGGCTCTGGATGAAGTCGCAGGCAGCCTCCCGCTGCTGTGAAGGGCTCCAGTCCAGCTCCCGCCCGATCACCTGGGCGGCGCGCTCGACGCAGGCCGCGCCGGCGCAGGGGCCGGCGGCAAGGCCCACTCGGCGGAAGGCGTCGCCGAGCGTCAGCACCTGCTCCTGGCGGGCGGCCCAGACCAGCTCCGCCTCCGATAACGGCTCGCACCGGCAGACGAGCCCGGATGTTCCACGTTTTACATCGAGGACCGCGGCCGCCCGGCTGCCGTGGCGCGTCTGCAGCCTGGCCACCGCGAGCGCGGTGAGGCCGTGTGCTCGCGCCAGCTCAGCCGCGGGTTCCAGGTCGGCTTCCGAACCCGGCAGCGGCGCCGTTCCCGTGGTGCAGCGCTGGTCGATCCTCAACTCACGCGCGACCAGGTCGGTGGCCTCCTCCGCCATCAGGCGGTACATGGAGAGCTTGCCGCCGGTGACGCTGACGAGCCCGCCAACGCCGTCTCGCTTCCCGTGGTCGATGATCTCGTAGCGCCGCGACAGGTCGTCCTCGTTCGGTCTCCACTGGTAGAGGGTGGGCCGCACGCCCGCCGTCGTCCGCACCGCCCGATGCTTGCGCAAGGCCGGGAACACGCGGTCGATGCCCTCCAGGATGTAGTCGACCTCGTCCGGCAGCACCTCGAGGTCGTCCGGGTCCCCGTAGAAGTCGTCGTCGGTGGTGCCCGCTAGCGTGAAGTTGCCGTGCGGCACCATCAGGATGTCCCGGCCATCCACCGCCTCGCCGCTGACCGCGAAATTGGAGATGCGCCGGTCGTAGACGATGTGCACGCCCTTGGCCGGCCGCAGCTTCACGACTGCATCCGCCAGTCCCGCGACCCCCTCCGACCAGGGTCCCGTCGCGTTCACTACGACCCTGGCCCGGACCTCGCCGGCGGCGGCGTCCGGACCGCGGTAGCGAACCCCGACCACACGCGAGCCCTCTCGGAGCAAGGCAATGACGCGAGTGTGGTTGAGCGCCTGGGCCCCGTGCTCGATGGCATCCTGGACGTTGGCCCAGGCCAATCGGTGGGGGTCGACTCCCCACTCTTCCATCGTCACTGCTCCCACCAGGGTGGGCGCCAGGCCCGGCTCCAGCTCGAGGGCTTGCTCAGGACTGAGCCGGACGTGGGGATGCGAGAGCTTGAGTGGTTGGAACCGGTCGTAGACCTCCATCGCGGTTTCCATCCGCTCGAGGTTGTTGCGGTCTCCTGGCAGGACCGGGATCAGGAAGACCACCCGATGCACCATGTGCCTTGCGATGCGGACGATCTTGCCGGCGTCCTCGCAGCTGAGCCTGGTCGTCTTCCAGTCGAACTCCAGGTAGCGGGGACCGCCGTGGATCATGCAGCTGGAAGAGCCGCTCGTGCCCCCGCCGTAGTCCTCCTTCTCGAGTAAGAGCACGGAGGCGCCGCGTCTGGCCAGGTCGCGCGCCACCCCGGCGCCCGTCACCCCTCCCCCGATGACGACGACGTCGTGAGCGCGGGGCGCGCTCACAAGCTCCTCACTCTTTGGACGCGTGCTCCTTCTGCCAGGTTTCGATCAAGGGCTTGGCGAGGTGCTGCGGCATCTCCTCGCGGTGTGAAAAACGTTTTACAAAGGTGCCGCGGCCCTGCGTCATGGAACGCAGGTCGAGCGCGAACTTCTGCAGCTCCGATTCGGGCACCTGCGCCCGGACGGTCGTCGTGCCGTCGCCGGGCTCGGTGCCTGAGATCTTCCCGCGCCGCCCGTTCAGGTCGCTCATGATGTCGCCGAGGAACCTGTCCGGGACGCTGATCTCAGCGTCCAGGATGGGCTCCAGGATGACCGGGCTGGCGTCGAGCGCGGCCCGCCGCATGGCAACTCCCCCGGCGAGCTGGAAGGCCATGTCGCTGGAGTCGACGGTGTGGTACTTGCCGTCGAGGAGGGCGACCTTGACGTCGACCATCGGGTACCCGGCCACGACGCCTTTGTCCATGGCGTCGCGCACCCCTTTCTCGACTGAGGGGCGGAAGTTCTGGGGGATGGCGCCGCCGAAGATCTTGTCCTGCCAGACGAACCCTTCGCCTCTCGCCGCGGGTGAAATCTCGATCGTGGCGACGGCGTACTGGCCGTGTCCGCCCGACTGCTTCACATGCCTGCCTTCGGCCTTCGCCGTGCCGGCGACCGTCTCCCGGTAGGCGACTTTCGGCGGCTCGGTGCTGGCTTCGACGCCGTACTTGCGCTTCAGCTTCTCGATGATCACGTCCAAGTGCACGTCGCCGAGGCCGGAGATGAGCAGCTGGTGCGTCTCTTCATTGCGGTCGACTCGCAGGGTCGGATCCTCTTCGGCCAGGCGGGCCAGGCCGGTTCCGATCTTGTCCTCATCGCCCCGCGACTTCGGGAAGATGGCCAGCGTGTAGACGGCATGAGGAAGCTCGATCTCGGGCTCGGCCGTCGCCGCCTTCTCGCCGATGGTGTCGCCGGTGAGCGTGTGCTGGAGCTTTGCGACCGCGCCGATGTCGCCAGCACAGACCTCGGGCGTGTTGACGTGCTCCTTCCCGCGCGGGAAGAAGAGCGATCCGACGCGTTCGTCGACGTTGCGGGCGACGTTCCGAAGCGGCTGGTCAGACCGGAGGCAGCCGGCCAGGACCTTGAAGTAGGTGACCCGACCGACGAAGGGGTCGGCCGTGGTGTTGAAGACGAGGGCTTTGGCCGGACCATCGGCTGGCACCGACGGTGGTGGGAAGAGCTCGATCACGGTGTTCAGCAAGGTGCGCACGCCGAGCAGCTTCGTCGCCGAGCAACAGACGACCGGGGCGACGCTGCCGGCGACGATGCCCTCGCGCAAACCCTTCTGGATCTCCGCGTCGCTCAGCTCGCCTTCGTCCAGGTACTTCTCGAGGAGCTCGTCATCGCCTTCGGCGGCGGCCTCCATGAGCTGGGCGTGGTATTCGTCTACGCGGCCCTTGAGCTCGTCCGGGATGTCCGTCTCCTGGGCCTTGCCGTCGCCGCCGCTGACGATGGCTTTCATGCTCAGGAGGTCGACGACCCCCTTGAAGCCCGCCTCCGAGCCGATCGGCACCTGAATCGGGACCGGCTTCGGCCGCAGCGCCTCGCGGAGCGAGCCGACGACAGCGAAGAAGTCGGAGTTCTCCTTGTCCATCTTGTTGACCACGACGAGGCGCGGCTTGGAGTCGTGGTTGCAATGCTCCCAGGCGATCTCGGTCCCGACCGCCAGCGCCGAGTTGGCGCTCACCACGATCAGGGCGCCCTCGACCGCGCGGAGTGCCGCGACCACCTGCCCCGCGAAGTCGAAGAACCCGGGCGTGTCGAGCAGGTTGACCTTGTGGCCGCCGTGGTCGAGATGGCCGGCGCCGGCGGCGATGGAGATCTTGCGCCGCGCCTCCTCCGGCTCGAAGTCCATGGCGGAGGTACCGGCGTCGGTGGAGCCCAGGCGAGGGAGGCTGCCACCAACGTGGAGGAGGGCCTCGGCCAGGGTCGTCTTGCCCTCGTGCGAATGCCCCAAGATCGCGATGTTTCGGATCTTGTCCGCGGCGAGGTTGGGCACGGAGAACAAGTGTAGTGAGCGGCTTTGCGCTCGGCCGGGCGGCCGAACCAGGCCTGATCCGTTTGAGCTGGAAGGCGCTTCGGGTAGCATGGTGACTGTCAGATGAGCAAGCGCAGCGCGTCGGTGGACGAGATCGTGGCCGCGATCGAGGCGGCCCGCGACAAGGTCATGTCCGACGAGGTCAAGTCGCTGACCAAGCTGGGCATCCCCAAGGCGATGGCCTACCAGGTGATCGCCAACCGTTACCACCAGACGACCAACAACCAGGACGAGGCCGAGCCGGACTTCGACGCCGGGCACCCGCCCTCCTGGGAAGAGATCGGCTAGGGACCGCCCCGGGCCCGATGAACCGCGCAGAGCGGTTCAACCGGCTGCTTTCGATCCTCTCCGAGGTGGTGAGGCATCCCGGCCAGCATCCTTCTGAGCTGGCTGGCGCCTGTGGCGTTTCCGAGCGCACGCTCCGGCGCGACCTGTCCGAGCTGCGCCGCCTCGGGTTCGAGCTGGCTTACCTGGACGGCTACCAGCTCCAGGGCCGCCTCAACCTCGATGGCAGCGTCACACCCCGGACCTGGGCGCTGCCGATCGTTTACGAGCAGCAACTGCGGCTGCTGCGTTCGAGCTTTCCGGCCCGGGTCGCCGAGGCGGTCCAGTCCGAGGTCGAAGCCGCGGCGCCCGCCGCTCTGGCCGAGCTCTTCTCGCGAGCCATCGCCAGGATGGCTAGTTTGTAAAACGTGGAACAAACCCCGGCGCTGCTGCTGATCAATGCCGGCGAAGACTCGGACTTCTTCTACGCCACCCATTTCCTGACTCAGGACCCGGCTCTCTACATCCGGTTCGGAGACGAGGACAACGTCCTGGTCCTGATGACGATGGAGATCGAGCGAGGCCGCCAGACCAGCACGGCCAGCAAGGTTGTCGACCGGGCAGAACACGGTTGGCGCGAGGACCTGGACGGCTACCGCGCCTGGGCGCAGCTGGCAGCCGAGCTGCTCGGTGAGCGGGGCCAGAGCCGGGCTCGGGTCTCCGGGCGCCTCCCGGCCGCCTACTACGAGGAGCTCCGGAACGCTGACGTCGACCTCCACCTGGACAAGGCCCTCTTCGTTGCGCAGCGGCGGCGCAAGTCGGCTGAGGAAGCCGACTGGATCCACGCCGCCCAGCGGGCGGCCGAGGCGGCCTGCGCCGAGATCGTGAACCACCTCGCCGCCGCCGAGGTCAAAGACGGCAACCTTTGGGCCGACGGCCGCCCACTCACGTCTGAGCGATTGATGGCCTCCGGGCAGGCGGTCCTGAACCAGATCGGTTATTCCTGCGACGACATGATCGTCGCCGGCTCGCCGCTCTGCGCGATGCCGCACTGGCGGGGCGAGGGGCCGATTCTGGCCAATGCGCCGGTGATCATCGACATCTTTCCGCGCGGGCGCGTCTCCCGCTATCACGGCGACCTCACCCGGACGGTCGTCGTCGGCGAGACGGGTGAAGAGGTCCGGCGCATGCACCAGGCCTGCCTGGAAGCACTGGACGTCGCGATTGCGGCGATCCGGCCTGGCGTTAACGGCCGGGCGGTCCACGAGGCGGCCTGTGAGGTCCTGGTCGGACACGGCTTCGGCACCGCCACGCCCGGCTTCGAAGGGCCGCCCGAGGCGGCGAAGATGATCCATTCGACCGGGCACGGCGTCGGCCTCGACGTGCACGAGCTGCCGGTGCTCCGCCCCGTTGACATGCCGCTCGAGGAGGGAGACGTCATCACTGTGGAACCCGGGCTCTACAAGGAGGGACTGGGCGGCGTGCGGGTGGAGGACACGGGCCTGGTCACGGCCGACGGCTTCAGCAACTTCACGTCGCTGACCCGCAGCCTGGACCCGAAAGCCTACCGCTAGCGCGCCCGGCGCGGCGTAAAGTATCGCTTTACAGCGATGGAAACACTCGGCGACCGCGTGCGACGGCTGCGAACCGAGCGCGGGATGAGCCTGGCCAAGGTCGCGGGCGGCGACTTCAGTCGCGCTTTCCTGAACCAGGTCGAACTCGGTAAGAGCCGCCCCTCGGTTCGCGTGCTGAGGGTGATCGCCAACCGGCTCGGCGCACCCGTCGAGTACCTACTCGACGGCGCCACGCCCACGCTCGACCGCGAAATCGCCCTCGAACGGGCGCGAATCCAGCTCCTGCGGGGGCGATTCAAAGCCTGCCTGGCCGAGCTGGAACCTGCCTTCGACGCCCACGAGTGGCCGCTCGGCGTCGACGCCCGGATGACCGCGGCGCAGGCCATGCGGGGCCTCGGCCGAGAGGCTCAGTCCCTCCGGCTCCTCGAGGAGCAGCGGGCGGCGATCGAAGCCCGGGGCGACAAGCCCCGCCTCCGGAAGCTCCGGGACCTGCTCAAGGCCAAGCCCGTCCGGCCGCTCTCAGCCGATATCCACCTGCGGCAGGCCGACCGCTGGCTGGCAGCCGGCGCAGGCGCGGCCGCCCTGGAGAACTACCGCGTCGCCCGGGTCCTGCTCGAGGCTAGAGCCCTTGCGGGAAGTTGAAAGGCGTTTGCGGAGCGTCGGGCGGCGCGATCTCCAGGGTGATCTGGGTGTGATGACCAGACGGCCCCAAATCGATGTTGCGCGGGTTGCCGGTATAGGGCTTGCCGTCGACTATGACCTTCAGGTTCTGGCCTTTGGCGACCGTCAGCGTCGCCAGATGCGTGGAATCGAGCCGCACGGTGGAGTTGGAGATGTGCCAGACGTCGAAGAAGTCACCCAGGGTGAACCGGCGTTTTGCCGCGGAGGTGGGCGCCTCGATGTGGATGATCCCGTCCGTGTAGTGCGTGTGCAGCCAGTAGAAGCAGGATCCCGAGGTGACGTAGCCGCTGGTCTGGTCGGTGACTGGGTTGGAGACCCCGATCGCGGCCGGGACGTTGACCTGGCTGCCCAGGTAGATGATCTCGAGGTGCGCGTGGTAGTGGGCGGCCGCCTGCTCGCCAGCCGTGCACTGGATCGCGCTCACCGGCCGGGTCGGGCTGGCCTGGGCCGTGAGCTGGTTGTAGATGAACACGCCCCCCAGCGCGATGGCGATGAGCGAGCCCATCACCACGGGCAGGACCGGGATCCTGTCGTACCAGCTCTGCCGCCGGACCGGACGCCGGTCACGGCGCAGTTGCTGCTTTCGCTTGGATTTGCTCATGGGTTCCAGGGCACCGGGGTCGGCCGGCGCCGCCCTGTTAGAATAGCCGGGTCCTTTCTGGTCCCGGCCGGAGGTGTCTCCGTTGGTCCGGGGCTTGAACCATAGAGAGGAGATAGCCAAGCCCTTGCGGGATTACGAGATCCTGTACATCGTCCGGCCCGACGTCGAGGAAGCCGACCTCCCCGAGACCACCAAGAAGGTGGAATCGCTGATCGAGAGCCTCGGTGGCAGCGTGCAGCGCACCAACATCTGGGGAAAGCGGCGTCTGGCCTATGAGGTGAGCCACCTCCGCGAGGGCCACTACGTCCTGACCGACTTCGAGATTGACGCCGGCCGGGTGCCCGAGATGGAGGCGACCCTCAAGATCTCGGACCAGGTCTTCAGGCACCTCATCGTGCGCAAGCCGCCCGCCGGCCCAGCGCCTACAGCCGCACCGCCGCAGCCGGTCGAGGCAGCCGAGAGCGCAGCCGTGGAAGCGGTCGCGCCCAGCGAGCCCGATGGCGGCCAGCCGCAGGAACCGGTCGTTGCGACCGGTAGCACGGAAGCCTCCGATGTGGAGGAGGAGGGGGACAATGGCCAGCCTTAACAAGGTGCTGCTGATGGGCCGCCTGACCCGCGACCCGGAGATGCGCTACACCCCGAGCGGGCAGCCGGTGAGCTCCTTTTCGATTGCCACCAACCGCTATGCGGTGGGCAACGACGGCGAAAAAAAGGAATTCACCGACTACCACAACATCGTGGCCTGGAACATCGGCAAGCGGAACCTGGCCGAGCAGGTGGCCCAATACCTTCACAAGGGGTCCCTGGTCTACGTGGAGGGCCGCCTCCAGACCCGCTCCTGGGAGGGCCAGGACGGGCAGAAAAGGCGCACCACCGAAGTGATCGCGAACGACGTCCAGTTCCTGGAGCCTCGCCAGAACGGCGGCCGGCCCGCGGTTGCCGGGGCCACCGACGAGCTCCCGGCGATGGCCGAGGAAACGGCCCGTGACGTCGACCCTGACGAGATTCCCTTCTAGTGTCCCGAGTCAGATATTCGGAGGCATCTCATCCGCTCTGGACGCCGCTGGCGGTGTTAGGGGGTCCCGGCCCGAGTACTCAGGCATCCTCAGATGCATTCCATCTCGGGCCACCCCTGCCTTGGCAGCGACGCCCAGACCGGCGCCCTAGCGGTCGCCTGCCGCGATCTGCAGTTCGAACCTCTGACCCCGGGACACTGTAAGACTGAGCAAGAAACACATGCCCCCCCGCGACGGCAAGCCGAAACGAGCGCACCGCAAGGTCTGCGCCTTCTGCGTGGAGAAGGCCGACCACATCGATTACAAGGAGGTCTCCCGCCTCCGGCGCTACATCTCCGAGCGGGGTAAGATCCTGCCCCGGCGGGTGACGGGCACCTGCGCACGCCACCAGCGGACGCTCACCCAAGCGCTCAAACGGGCCCGGCAGATCGCCTTGATCCCGTTCACCAGCGACCAGAAGTAGAGGCGCCGATCCGCAGCATGATCTTCCAGCCCCAGCTCCGCATCCCCGGCCCGACGCCGCTCCCGGATCGCGTCCTGCGGGCGATGTCCCGCCCTATGATCGACCACCGCGGGCCCGAGTTCGCCGCGATCCTAAAAGAGATCAGCGCGGGCGTGAAAGGGGCCATGGCCGCCCCCTCCGCGGCCGACCTGCTCGTCTTCACCGCCTCCGGCACGGGAGCTATGGAGGCCGCCGTGGCCAACCTGATCTCGCCAGGCGAGCGCGTCGTGGTCTGCACCTGCGGGGCCTTCGGCGAGCGCTTCGCCGACATCAACCGCGCTTTCGGTGCCGAGGTCGTCAAGCTCGAGGTCGAGTGGGGGCAGCCGGTCGAGCCGGACGACCTCCGCGACCTGCTCGCCTCCCACCCGGAGGTCGAGAAGGTCTTCCTCACGCACAACGAGACCTCAACCGGGCTCACGAACCCGCTCCAGGCCCTGGCGCGCGTCGCCGGCCAGGCCGGCAAGCTGGTGGTGGTGGACGCCATCTCCTCAGCCAGCTCGATGCCGGTGGAGATGGAGGCCTGGGGCCTCGATGTCGTGATCTCCGGCAGCCAGAAGGGCTGGATGTCGCCGCCCGGCCTGGCCTTCGCGGCGATCGGTCCCCGGGGCTGGGAGGCCGCCGCTCGGGCGACCTCGCCGCGCTACTACTTCGACTGGCGCTCGGCCAAGACCTGGGCGGAGAAGGGCTTCACGCCAACCACGCCGTCGGTAAGCGTGGCCTTCGCGGTCCAGGAGGGGCTCAAGATGCTGAGCGAGGAGGGCCTGTCGAACGTTTACGCCCGCCATCGCCGCCTCGCCGAGGCCTGCGTGGCCGGGCTCCAGGCCGCGGGTCTGCAGCCCTTCGCCGCCGAGGGCTACCGGTCGGCCACCGTGACCTCGGCCGTGCTCCCCGAGGGCATCGATACCGACGCGTTCCGAGGATTGCTGCGGGAGAAGTACGGCGTCGTCATCGCCTCCGGCCGCGGCACGGCCCCGGTCAGCGCCCGGATCGTCCGGGTCGGGCATCTTGGCGCGGTCAGCGAGGGCGACATCGCGATCGTGCTCTGGGCCGTCGAGCAGGCTCTGGAGGAGCTCGACTTCCGGGCGGCCGACGGGCGCGCCCTGAACGCGGCCCAGCCGCACCTGACCGGCACGGAGGCCGTAGCAGCCTGCTAGCCCGCTGATGCCGTTGAGCCTCTGATGCCGGCCATCCTGGTGGCCGACAGCCTGGCCGACGACGGCCTCCAGCGGCTCCGCCAGGCCGGCGAGGTCGAAGTCCGGACCGGTCTCACGGAGGCCCAGCTGGTCGAGGCCATCCCCGCCTTCGACGCTCTCGTGGTGCGGAGCGCCACCAAAGTCGGCGAGAAGGTCCTGGAGGCGGGCCGCCGGCTGCGTGTCGTGGGCCGGGCTGGCGTAGGCGTGGACAACATCGACGTGGAGGCAGCCACCCGCCGCGGCATCCTGGTCGTGAACGCCCCCCGCGGCAACATCACAGCGGCGGCCGAGCACACGATCGGGCTCCTGCTGGCGGTGGCGCGCTGGATACCGCAGGCCGACGCCTCCGTCCGCCGCGGTGAGTGGCAGCGCTCCCGCTTCACCGGCGTTGAGATCCGCGGCAAGACGCTCGGCATCGTCGGCCTCGGCAACATCGGCACGGAAGTCGCCAAGCGGGCGCAGGGGTTGGAGATGGACGTGATCGCCTTCGACCCCGTCGTCCCGCAAGAGCGGGCCGAGCAGTTCAACGTCGAGCTGGTCGGCCTCGAGGAGCTTCTCGGCCGGGCCGATTTCATCACCATCCACGCGCCGCTGACCGAGAAGACGCGGGGCCTGATCGGAGCTCGCCAGCTGGCGCAGGTGAAGCCCGGCAGCCGGCTCGTCAACGCCGCCCGGGGCGGGATCGTCGACGAGGCCGCGCTGGCCGCCGCCCTGGCCCAAGGCCGCCTGGCGGCTGCCGCCGCCGACGTCTTCGAGGAGGAGCCGGTGAGCGCCGGCAACCCTCTCCTGCAGCTGCCGAACTTCATCGCCACACCGCACATCGCGGCGTCCACCGAAGAGGCCCAGACCTCGGTCGCCTTCGACGTCGCGGAGGAGGTGGCGGCCGTGCTGAACGGTGAGCTGCCGCGCTACTCCGTGAACGCGCCGGCCGTGCCGCCGGAGGAGCTGGCCTTTCTCAAGCCCTTCGCCGACCTGGCCGAACGGCTCGGCTCGCTCTACGTGCAGCTGGTGGGCGGCCGGGTGGCCGACCTGGAGCTGGATTTCGAGGGCGAAGTCGGCGAGCGCGACGTGGCGCTGCTCACCGCCTCCGCGATCCGAGGCCTGCTGGCGCCCTTCACCGAGGAGCGCATCAACACCGTCAACGCCCGCCTCCTGGCGTCGGGCCGGGGGATCAAGCTGAGCGAGCGGCGGAGCCCCAAGCCGGACAGCAGCTACCCCAGCTTGGTCAGCCTCCGGGTGGGCGGTTTCGAAGTCGCCGGTACCGTCCTCTTCGGGGAGCCGCGAGTGATTCGCATCGAGGCCTTCCGGGTCGACCTGGTGCCGGAGGGTCGCTTCCTCGTCAGCCGCCACGCCGACCGCCCGGGCGTCGTCGGACGTTTTGGCACGATCCTCGGCGGCCACGACATCAACATCGCCTCCATGCAGGTCGGCCGGGACGCCCCCCGCGGCCGCGCGTTGATGATCCTCCAGGTCGACGACCCCGTCGGGCCGGATGTGCTCGAGGAGCTGCGCGGCGTGTCGGGCATGGCCGACTTGAGGTACGTCGAGCTCTGAGGGAGGGGCGTGGCTGACGTCAGGCCGCTGCGCGGGGTCCGCTATAACCGCGAGCGTGTGCCTGACCTCGGCCAGGTGGTCGCCCCGCCCTACGACGTGATCCCGGAGGAAGAGCTGCCGGAGCTGCGGCAGCGCTCGCCGTACAACGTCGTCCGCCTGACCCGGCCGGGCGCCGATTACGCGGGCGCTGGCGAGCTGGAGCGGGCCTGGTTCGCCGAGGGCGTGCTGGGGCAGGAACCCGAGCCGTCCATGTATGTCCACGAGCACCAGTTCGAGGGGGGCACCCGGCGCGGCATCCTGGCGGCGGTTCGGATCGTCCCTTATGACGCGGGCGACGTGCTGCCCCACGAGCGGACTCACCGCGGGCCCAAGGAGGATCGGCTCGCGCTCTATCGGGCGACCAGGACCAGCTTCGAGCCGCTCTGGATGGTCTACGAGGGCGAGGGCAGCGAACTTCCGGCGTTGCTGGCCCAGGAGCGCGGCGAACCAGACCTCGGTTTCGACTTCGCAAGCCAGCGCCACCGCCTCTGGCGGGTCGGGGCGGGCGAGTGGGTCGACCGGGTGAGCGCCGCGTTTGAAGAGCAGCGGCTCCTGATCGCCGACGGCCACCACCGCTACGAGACGGCCCTGGCCTACGCCGCGGAAGCGGGCGGACCGGCCGACGCCTCCTCCCGGTTTGCCCTGGTCCTCCTGGTCGACATCGCCGACCCCGGCTTGCGCGTCCTACCGACGCATCGGGTCCTGCGCTGGGCGCCGGTCAACGTGGTGGGCGGGGAAGCCAAGGAGTCGCTGTCGGAAACGCTGGCTGCCCTCGACGGCCGGGTGGCGGCCGGGCACTACGCGAAGGGCCGCTTCCAGGTGCTCCCGCTGGAAGGCGAGCAGCCGCTGGTCGAGCTGCACCGGCAGGTGATCGACAACCTTCTCGGCAAGCGGGCCGCGGAGGAGGTCCTCATGTACACCCGGGATCCGCAGGAGGCGGTCCGCTGGGTCGACGAGGGCCGCGGGCAAGCCGCCTTCTTCCTGGCGCCGCCCGACCTGGCCGTGGTTTTGAAGCTGGCCCAGGCGGGCACAACTCTTCCGCAGAAGAGCACTTACTTCGATCCCAAGCCGCCGAGCGGCATGGTGCTGCAAAGGCTCGACCAACCCACCCTCTAGAGTTCTTGTAAGAAAGATGCCCATCTACGGATACGAATGCGAGCAATGCGGGCACCAGCTGGAGGTGCTCGCGTCGATGTCCGACCCGCCGCTCAAAACCTGCCCCGAGTGCCTGGGGCGGCTGCGCAAGCTGTTCTACCCGGCCGGCATGATTTTCAAGGGCAGCGGTTTCTATACGACCGATTACAAGAACTCGGGCAGCCGCTCCGAGTCGAAGTCGGAGTCCAGCTCGGAGTCGAAGTCGGAGTCGAAGTCGGAGTCGAAGACCGAATCGAAGTCCGAGTCGACTTCCGACTCGAAGTCCGAAACGAAGTCAGGGCCTAAGTCGGAGTCGAAAACCGAATCGAAGTCGGAGTCCAGGTCGGACTCCAAATCGGGCCCTGGCGGCGGGGTATCCTAGCGGTCGTGGGCGGTGTCCCGGCGGTTTCCGACGCAGACTTCGAAGCCGTGGTCCTGCAAGCGGACATTCCTGTGCTCGTCGACTTCTGGGCGGCCTGGTGCGCACCCTGCCGGATGATCGCCCCCATCGTCGAGGACCTCGCCGGCGAGTTTGGCGAGAAAGCCAAGGTGCTGAAGCTCGACATCGACGCCAACCCCGAAACCCCGGCCAGGCTCGGGGTCATGAGCATCCCCACCGTGATCCTCTTCAAGAACGGCCTCGCCGTGGAGCGCGCCGTGGGCTACCGGCCGAACATGAAGGTGGATCTCAAGGCGAAGCTGACCTCGCTTTTCTAGCGAGCCTCGGGGACGTTCGGGGGCTGGTGCCTCTCGCGGTCTTCAAAACCGTCTGTGGGGCGGTGCTGAGCCGTCCCAGGTGGGTTCGATTCCCATCCGTCCCCGCCAGCGCCCAGCAAACACAACACCTTCGAGGAACAGCCCAGGACATGAAGACCGCGCCGAGCACCGACCCGTCGCACACCAAACCCGCCTCCAAGGCTGTGATCGCCAAAGTCGCGGCTGCGCTGGAGTCCAACAACATCGAAGCCGTCGTCGTCGACACGGGTGAAGAGGCGCGCCGGCGCATCCTGGAACTGGTGCCTGAGGGCGCCGAGGTGCACACGGGCGTGTCGAAGACGCTGCAGGACCTGGGCCTCTTAGCGGAGCTGCACGACTCTGGTCGCTTCGACTCCGTGCGCACCCGCTACCAGAAGATGGACCGCGCTACCCAGGCTCGCGAGATCCGCAAGCTGAGCAGCGCCCCGGACTTCATGCTCGGCAGCGTCCAGGCTGTCACCGAGGACGGCGCCCTCGTGGTGGCCTCGTACTCGGCCAGCCAGCTCGGCCCCTACGCGAGCGGCGCCGGCCGCCTGCTCCTGGTGGTGGGCAGCCAGAAGATCGTCCCCGACCTGGAGGCCGCGATGCGGCGCATCGACGAGCACGTGTTCCCGTACGAGGACGCCCGGCTCCGGAAGGCGATGGGAGTCGGGACCAAGAAGGCCAAGGTGCTGATCATCAATGCCGAAGCGAGGCCGGGCCGCACCACGGTCTTCCTGGTCAGGGAGCCCGTAGGTGTCTAGCAAGCACACAGGCGTCGCATAACCGGCGTCGCCGCCGCGGCGTTATCCACGGCTGGAACCGCATGAGGCTCGACGTCATCTTCTCGGCGACCGTGACCGCGTTCTTCGGTGCGATCTTCCTTCTGCTCACATACGAGTCCTGGGCGCTGCTCACGGGGCAGAGGCCCATCAGTGATTACATTCACGACACCGTGCGCGCCTACCCGGGCTGGGCGTTCGCCATTTCGATTGTGGTCGGCATGCTGCTCGGCCACTTCCTCTGGGGTCCTGCCCGGGGGGCCACTTCGCCGAGTGGCGACGGCGCATGAACCTGCGGTTCAACCCCCCCGCGATCCTCTCGCTCATCTTCACAGTTCTGGCGCTGGCCGCCTTCCTCCTGATGCTCCAGGAGACGCGCGCCATCGCCACGGGCCGCGACCCGCTGACGAATGGAGTGCGCGCGGTCGCCCGGCGGGTCCCGCGGCTGACCTACGCGCTGGCTGTCGTGATCGGGATGCTGCTCGGCCACCTGCTCTGGCCGTAACCGGCCGCGTCATGCGGCAGGCGTCCGGCCGACTAGCCGACCCAGACCGTCTGGATGTTCTGGAACTCCCGGATCCCGAACTCGGAGAGTTCGCGCCCGTAGCCTGAGCGCTTGACGCCACCGAACGGTAGGCGGGCGTCCGAGGCGACCATCCCGTTGACGAACACCATGCCGGCCTCGATCCGGCCGGCCAGGCGTTTACCCCGCTCCGGCTCGGTCCAGACCGCTGAGCCCAGCCCGTATTGGGAAGCGTTGGCGATCGCGATCGCCTCCTCCTCGTCAGCCGCGCGGACCACCGCCGCGACCGGACCGAAAGTCTCCTCGGCCATCACGGGCATGTTCCGATCGACTCCGGTTACCACCGTCGGCTGGAAGTAGTAACCCGGCCCGCCCAGCGGTTTGCCTCCCACGGCCGCCCGCGCCCCAGCCCGCAGCGAGCGCCGAAGCTGGTCCTCGAGGCCCTTGACCAGGTCGCCGCGTGCGAGCGGCCCGACCTGGTTGCCGCGGTCGAGCGGGTCGCCCACCTTCAACGCCGCCACCTTTTCACAGAAGAGGCGCTCCCACTCGTCGGCCACCTGCTCCTGGACGATGAACCGCTTGGCCGCTATGCAGGATTGCCCGTTGTTCTGATTTCGTGCCCGGCAGGCCACCGTCGCGGACTGCTCGAGGTCGGCGTCCGCGAGCACGATGAACGGATCGGAGCCGCCGAGCTCCAGCACGCATTTCTTGAGCACCTTGCCCGCTGCCTCGGCGACTTTGGCGCCGGCCGTGTCGGAGCCGGTCAGCGTCACCGCAGTGACCCGCTCGTCCTTGATCAGGCGATCGACTTTCGAGCTGCCCACGAGGAGCGTCTGGAAGACGCCCGCCGGAAAGCCGGCCTCGCGAAACACCTCCTCGATGGCGAGGGCGCACCGCGGCACGTTAGAGGCGTGCTTCAAGATCGCCACGTTGCCGCCCACCAGCGCCGGGATCCCGGCCCGGAACGCTTGCCAGAAGGGGAAGTTCCAGGGCATCACCTCCAGCAGCACGCCCAAGGGCCGGTACTGCACGTAGCTCTCCCTGGGCGCGTTGCTGGGCAGGTCGCGCGGAGCCAGCATCGGCTCCGCGTGCTCGGCGAAGTAGTCGGCGGTCACGGCGCATTTCTCGACCTCGGCTTCCGCCTCCGTGATCGGCTTGCCCATCTCTTCGGTGGCGAGGCGCGCGTAGTGGTCCTTCTTTTGGCGCAGGACGTGGGCTACTTCGGCGAGCAGGCGCGATCGGGTCGCGAACGCTTCGTTGCGCCACTTCCGAAAAGCCTGCTGGGCAGCTTCCAGCTTGCGCTCGACGTCCGCCTCGGAATCCTCCTCGAAGCGGGCCAGCTCCTCCTCGGTGGCGGGATTGATGGAGACCAGCGCCATCCGGCTAACTCTAGTTGCGGCCGCCGGCCTGCATCCGGGCCACGCCCTCGCCACCGGTGAGCCGCGCGGCGATCACCACCGGGACGATGGTGACCAGGATCACGAAGGACACCACAACATTGACCTCCGGCAGCCGCTGTCCGAAGCGGATCGCCCCGAAGATCCAGAGCGGCAGCGTGTTTTGAGCTCCTGCGGTGAATGTGGTGACGATCACCTCGTCGAAGGAGAGTGCGAAGGCCAGCATCGCACCGGCCACGACCGCGGTGGAGATGAGCGGCAGCGTCACGTCGCGGAACGCCCGCCAGCCGTTGGCGCCGAGGTCCATGGCGGCCTCGACCAACGATCCCTGCGTGCGCCGAAGACGGGCCAGCACGTTGTTGTAAACCACCACGATGCAGAAGGTGGTATGGCCGACCACGATGGTCCAGATCGAGAGGGACAGGCCGTTGAAGTTGAAGAAGGCGTTCAGCGCCATCCCGGTGATGATCCCTGGCAGCGCTAGCGGCAGCACGAAGAGAAGGCTTACGAAATCGCGCCCGAAGAACGCCAGGCGGTGCACGCCGAACGCCGCGAGTGAACCGAGCAGCAGCGCCAGCGCGGTGGCCGTCAGGCCCGCCTGTAGGGAGAGGAAGAGCGCGGCGCGGACCTCGGGATCATTCCAGGTCACCGCGAACCACTTGACCGAGATTCCGGCGATCGGCCAGCTCTCCACGTTCGAGCTGTTGAACGCGTAGAAGAGGATCAGGAGGATCGGGAAAAAGAGGAAGAGCAGCACCAACGCGCTCCAGGCCTGGAGGCCGAGTCGCGCCAAGCGGCCTTCCATGCGCTCAGAGCGCCTCGAAGGCGCCCAGGCGTTTGGCCCCAAGCAGGTAGACGGCCATGATCGCGACCGGCACCGTGGCCAGCGCTGCCGCGAAGGGGACGTTGTTGGCGATGCCGACGTTGGAGTAGGCGACGTTGCCTATGAAGCTGGAACCGGCGCCGCCCACGAGGATCGGCGTGATGTAGTCGCCCAGAGTGAGGGAGAAGGTGAAGATCGAGCCCGCCACCAGCCCCGGGAGGGCGAGAGGAACGACGACGTCGCTCACGCTGCGCAAGCGCCGCGCGCCAAGGTCAGCCGCCGCTTCAAGCAGCGACTCCGGGATTCGCTCCAGGGCGGCGTAGGTGGGGATGATCATGAAGGGCAGCCAGACGTAGGAGAAGACAAGCCACATCGCCACGTTCGTGTAGCCGATGTTGGCGGCCGGCAGGTGCACGGCCAGCAAGCTCCAGTTCAGCACCCCGTTGTGGGCGAGGATCAGGATCCAGGAGTAGACGCGGGCGATGTAGCTGGCCCAAAGCGGCAGCAGCACCGCCGCGAAGAGAAGCGTCTGGGCGCGGCGTGACGCGAGGCGGGCCATGTAGTACGCGAATGGGAAGGCGAGCAAGGCGTCCGTGATCGTCACGAGCGCGGCCATGCCGACGGTGCGGGCGATGATCGTGCGATAGGTCGCGTCGGTGGCCAGCGTCTGGAAGTTGTCCAGGTTCCAGACCCGCTCGATCGCCGTGGTGAACGAGTTGATGCGCCAGAAGGCGGTCACCAGCAGCAGCGCTAAAGAGGCCAGATAGACGACCAGGAACCAGGCCAGCGGCGGGGTCAGGAGCAGCGACGCCCGCAGCCAGGGACGCCGCCAGACGAGGGCCTGGGCGCGGGCCCAGCCGGTCGGCGCGCGCGGCCGCAGCACGGCGTTCGCCGCCATCTTCGCGGGACGAGGTCAGGCGGTCACGCTGGTCCAGCCCAGCTGCCACTTCGAGTAAGGCAGGCACCTCTGGCTGCCGTCGTCGCAGGTGGCGATCGGCGTCTTCCAGAACTTGATGGTGTTGAAGTAAGAGGCGGGTGCGTCCGCGTGGTACTGCGCGCAGGATCCGGCCTGGATGGCGTCCATCTCGGTGCAAGCTTTGCTGTTGACGGGCGTCTCGCCGTAGTTGATCGCCTGCTGCGCCTGCACCTTGGGGGTGCTGATGTACTTGGTCCAGAGGTACGCGCAGTTCGGGTGGGGCGCTTTGGTGGCCAGCATCCAGGTGTCTGCCCAGCCCGTGGCGCCCTCGCTGGGGATGGTGTCGTTGACGTGTGCGTTGGCAGCTTTCAGCGTGCTGGTCTGGTAGGGCCAGGCCGCGCCGACCACGACGTCCCCGTTCTGGAAGAGGGAGATCTCCTGCGAGGCCAGGCCCCAGTACTTCTTGATCAGCGGCCGCTGCTGCTTCAAGAGCGCGATCGCGGCGTCGAACTGGGGCTGCGTCAGCTCATAGGGATCGGTGATCTTGAGGCTGGACTGGTGCTTCATCAGGTAGAGCGCCGCGTCGGCGATCTGGATCGGGTTGTCTGGCACTGTCACGAGCCCTGAGTACTTCGAGTCGTAGATCACGCTCCAGCTGGTGGGCGCCGTCGGAAACTTCGTCGTGTCGTAAAGCAGCGTGTTGGGACCCCACTGCAGTGAGATCCCGTAGTGCACGCCGTTGATCGTGTTGAACGAGGGCGACTTGAACTGCGGCTGGAAGTTGCTCCAGTCCGGGATCAGGGCCGTGTTCATGGGGCGCACATCGCCGGCGTAGATGAGGCGCAGGTCGGCGTCGCCCGAAGCCGACACCATGTCGTACTGGCCGCCGCCGCCGTTCGCCATCAGCGTGACCATCTCGTCTGAGGAGCCGGCGTACTTCGCGTTCACCTTGCAGCCCGTTTGCTGGGTGAAAGGATCGGTCCAGCTGGCGTCGGTATAGCCCTCCCAGGCGATCAGGTTGAGCCGGCCTTCCCCGGCTCCGATGGAGGCCAGCGGCTTCATGTTCGCGGTGGGCGGCTGGTTGGCCGTGCTGCCGCCAGACGTGGACCCGCCGCAGGCGGCGATGCTGACGATCGCCGCGGCGGCGACGGCCAGCACCTGGGTCCAGCGGATCGAGGTCGCCTTGCTTCGCGTCATCTCTGCTCTTGCCCTCCGTTTTTGGCGCGTTCCAGGACGAAAGTGTGCTCCGGCGCCCAGGCCAGCTGGACTCTTTTTCCCTCGACCCAGCCGGCGGGCCCCGCCGCTTCGACGTTCTGCCGCACGACGACCAGCTCTTCCCCGCGGTCGAGCCGCACCAGGTAGCGGGTGGTCACGCCGACGTAAACCACCTGGTCGACAGTCCCCGACTCGGTGTGCAACCCGGCTGCCGGTCGCTCCCCGGCCACCAGCATCCGCACCTTCTCCGGCCGCACCACGAAGCGCACCCCGTCCCTCTCCAACACGTTGGAGATGCCGATGAAGCCCGCCACGAATTCCGTCGCCGGGCGCTCGTAGACCTCGACCGGCGGTCCCACCTGCTCGATGCGGCCCAGGGTCATGACCGCCATGCGATCGCTCATCGTCAGCGCCTCCTCCTGGTCGTGCGTCACGTACACGAACGTGATGCCAACCTCCTTCTGGATCCGCTTCAGCTCCAGCTGCATCTCCTGGCGGAGCTTGAGGTCGAGAGCGCCGAGCGGCTCGTCCAGCAGCAGGACCTCTGGCTCGTTCACGATCGCCCGTGCCAGGGCGACCCGCTGGCGCTGGCCGCCCGAGAGCTGGTTGGGCCGCCGGTGGCCGAGGCCCTCCAGCCGGACCATGCGCAGCGCCCGGTCGACCCGCTCGCCCCGCGAGCCGCGTGCGACGCCCTTCACCCTGAGCCCGTAGCCGATGTTTTCCGCGACGCTCATGTGCGGGAACAGGGCGTAATCCTGGAATACCGTGTTCGTGTCACGGAGGTAAGGCGGCAGCGACGTCACGTCCTGGCCGCCGAGCTCGATCCGTCCCTGGTCCGGCCGCTCGAACCCGGCGATCAGGCGGAGCAGCGTGGTCTTGCCCGAACCGGAGGGACCGAGCAGTGTGAAGAACTCGCCCTCGGCGACGGCCAGGTCGACGCCGGCGACCGCCAGCACCTGCCCGTAGCTCTTGCGGACCTGCTCCAGGCGCAGGGCGGGCCGCTCGGCGGCCGCAGCCTGCACCGGGGGCCTGGCGTCGTTCACCTTCGGCGAGCCGATCTCCACCATCCCTTCCCTCGCTCTGCCCTCCCCACGGGTTCCGACATTCAAGCACGGCCGGGTCGCGGCCGGGTTAGCATCCGCCCCGCTGTGAAGGCCGCCGCCGCCGTCGAGCGGCTCTGGCCGGGTCGCGGGGCGCGCTGGACCGCCCTGGGCGGCGGGATCACCAACCACAACTTCAAAGTTGAGGTCGACGGAGCAGCTTACGTGCTCCGTATGGGCGGGCAGTCGACTGAGCTGCTCGGCATCGACCGCTTCATCGAGCAGGCCGCCGGCCGGCGCGCGGCCGAGGTCGGCGTCGGTCCCGAGGTGCACGCATTCGTGGAGCCGGAGGGCTGGCTCGTGACGCGGTTCATCGATGGCCGGCCCCTGACCCCTGAGCAGGTCCGCGAACCGGCGACGATCGAGCGGGTGGCGGCCGCCCTGCGCAAGGTCCACGGAGCCGCCTCCATCCCGGGGCGTTTTGACGCGCACCAGGTTATCGAGGAGTACGGACGTGTCGTGGTTATACGGGGCGGTCGCTTGCCATCCGGTTTTGACGCGGCGCATGTTCTTTCCGAGCGAATCCGGGCGGCGCGCGGAACGCAGCCCGCCGTGCCCTGCCACAACGATCTCCTCAACGCCAACTTCCTGGACGACGGCCAGATCCGGATCGTGGACTGGGAGTACGCCGGCATGGGCGACCGGTTCTTCGACCTGGCCAACCTCTCCGTAAACCACGGTTTCGAGCTCGCACACGACCGTAAGCTCCTGGTCGCCTATTTCGGGGAAGAGCGGCCAGCCGACCTGGCCGCCTTGCGCGTCATGCGGTTGATGTCGGACTTCCGAGAAGCGATGTGGGGCGCCGTCCAGACCCGGATCTCCGAGCTAGCCTTTGACTTTGAGGGCTACGCGGCCAAGCATTTCGAGCGGCTTCAGGCGGCGGCCGCCGACCCCGAGTTCGAGGGCTACCTGACGCTCTGTGCGGCGTCGGCGTCAACGCCGATCCGGACCCTTTCGCCGCCGGGGTCGTAGAGCGGTTCCGCTGCGATCCGGCCGGGCACCCAGGTCCCGAAGACCTCCACCTCGACAGGCGTGTCGACGGCGCCCGCGCCGGCGGGCAGGAACGCGTAAGCGATCGACTTGCCGACCGTGTAACCGAATCCGCCGCTCGTCACGCGGCCCGCCACCTCGCTCCCGACACGCACCGGCTCCGACCCGAGCGCCACCGACCGCGGATCGTCCAACACCAGGCAGGCGAGAACGGTGTCCGCCGGCTTCTCGCGCGCCTCGAGCAGGGCCTGGCGGCCCAGGAAATCGCCCTTCTCGAGCTTCACGCAGAAGCCAAGGCCCACCTGGTACGGATCGGCCTCGGGTCCGATATCCGCGCCCCACACCCGATAGCCCTTCTCGAGCCGCAGGGAATCGACCGCCTTGTAGCCACCCGCCTTGAGGCCAAACCGCTCGCCCGCCTCCCAGATCGTGTCCCAGAGACGGAGTCCGAACTCCGCCGGGCAATAGAGCTCCCAGCCCAGCTCGCCGACATAAGTGACGCGCAGGGCCAGGCAGGGGACCGACCCGACGACGAGCTCGCGGGCAGTCATGTAAGGGAAGCTCCTGTTGCCGAGGTCGGTCGTGGTCAAGGGCTGCAGGATGCGGCGTGCAGCCGGACCCCAAATCCCGATGCAGGCGGAGGCGGAGGTGACGTCTTCGACGCGGACCTGGCCCCCGGCGGGCGCGTGGTCACGGATCCACCAGAGATCGTGCTGCCCGAACGCGGTCCCGGTCACGATCCGGAACCGGTCCTCGGCGAGGCGGGTGACTGTGAAGTCGCACTCGATGCCGCCGCCCTCGTTGAGCAGTTGGGTGTACGTGATCGAGCCGACCCCGCGGGCCACGCGGTTGTCGGTGAGGCTCTCCAGGAAGCCGGCCGCGCCCGGCCCGCCCACCTCGACCTTGGCAAACGACGTGAAGTCGAAGAGCGCCGCCGCCTCCCGGCAGGCCCGGTGCTCGGCCTCGATCGCGGGAGACCAGAGGCGCCCGGCCCAGCCGCGTGGCCGCAGCTTCTCGTCCCCGAGGCCCGCGTTGGGTTCGAACCAGTTGGCGCGCTCCCACCCCGACTTCTCGCCGAAGGCCGCGCCCAGATCGCGCAGGCGTCCGTAAACGGGCGATACCCGCAGCGGCCGGCCGGCGCTGCGCTCATGTCCCGGGTACTTCACGTCGTAATAGGTCGAATAGACCTCGACGGTCCGAGCGAGCGTGTAGTCGCGGCTGGCGTAGTGGCGGCCGAAGCGCCGGGAATGCATCTCCCAGGCGTCCAGGCCGGGCCGCCCCTGCACGATCCACTCGGCGACCAGGCGTCCCATGCCTCCGGCCCCGGCCAGGCCGTGGGCGCAGAAGCCCGCCGCCACCCAGAACCCCGGCACGGCTGTGGGGCCGAGGATGAACTCGCCATCGGGCGTGAACGCCTCCGGGCCGTTGACCAAGCGCACGACTTCGGCGTCCCGCAGGCTGGGCACCCGCTCGATCGCGTTTCGCATCAACGGCTCGAAACGGCCCCAGTCCTCGTCCAGGAGCCGGCCGTTGAAGTCGGCCGGGACTCCATCCAGGCTCCAGGGCGCCGGGTCGCGCTCGTAACCGCCCATCACAAGGCCGCCGGACTCGGGCCGGAAGTAGACGAGCAGCGACGGGTCTCGCATCGTCGGCATGTCGAGCGGCAGGCCGGACGGGCGACTGATCAGGTACTCGTGGGCCATCGGAATGATCGGGACGGTCACGCCAACCAGGCGGCCGATCTCGGGCGCGAACATGCCGCCCGCGTTGACGACGAGGTCCGTCTCGATCGGACCGCGGTCGGTCAGGACGCGGCGGACCCGTCCCTCCACCTCGATGCCCTCGACCCTGGTCTCTTCAAGGATCTCGGCGCCCCGCCGGCGGGCGCCCTCAGCCAGGGCGAAGGTGAGCTGGCTCGGGTCGATGTAGCCGTCGGTGGGGAGGAACGCCGCGCCCAGCACGCCCTCAACGGACAGGGGCGGAAAGCGGCGCTGGGCTTCCTGGGCCGAGACCAGCTCCAGGGGAAGCCCGAAGGTCTTGGCCCAGCCGGCCTGGCGGCTCAGCTCCTCCATCCGCTCGGGGCTCGAGGCGAGGCGGAGCGAACCCACCTCGTGCCAGCCGGTCTCCAGGCCGACCTCGGCGCCGAGGGCCCGGTAGAGCTCGACCGAGTTCATCATCATCCGGGTCAAGGTCAGCGAGCCGCGCAGCTGGCCGACCAGCCCGGCCGAGTGGAAGGTCGACCCGCTGGTGAGTCGCGAGCGCTCGACCAGAGCGGTATCCGTCCAGCCCAGCCGGGCGAGCCAGTAGAGGATGGCGCAGCCGCCAACGCCACCGCCGATGACTACGGCCCGGGCGTGCTGCCTCAGCTAGCGTCCGATCTCCGTAGCCGGCTTGATCTCGGCCGAGGCCAGCGAACGCCGCTGGACCGCGAGGAAGTAGATCGCGCCCACCACGATGATGATTCCGACGGTGACCTCGAAGATCGGGAGGTTCCCGATCGGCCCGCCGATGCCGATGTTCGGCAGCGCGCTCAAGGCCGGGTTGCTGCCGGAGCGAGGCCAGAGGAAGTTCAGCAGCATGCTGCCGCCCCAGACCAGGGCCAGGATGTTCACGGCGAGGCCCCAGCCGCCCAGCTTGAAGGGGGCCTTCTCGGCCGGCCAGCCGCGCAGCCGCGCCAGCAAAACGGCGAGGTTGGCGAGCAGGTAGGCGAAGTAGATCATCCCGGTCGCGACGATGGCGATCGTCCCGGCCCCCGCGTAGTAGAGGAGTGGAATCGCCGACAGGGCGCCGACGACGATCGCGGTCCCGACCGGCGTATGGAGGCTGGGGCTGACCCGGTTGTAGATCCGCCCTAGTGGCAGCTGGCCGTCCCTGGCCATGCCGTAGGCGAGCCGGATCGTCGAGGTCTGGATGGCGAGGCAGCAGACGTAGATTGCCGCCAGCACCACCAGCAGGTAGAGGTTCGCTCCCCATTGGGGCAGGTTGCCGGTGATGATGTCGACCGGCGGCGCAGCCTTCCCGGCCCCGACCTGGGCGACGTACTTGTCGATGTCGCCCGGGATGGCGAGCAGCGTGGCGAAGAGGAAGATCGCGCCGATCACGGCGGCCCCGATGATCGCGGCCAGGACCGCGCGCGGCGCTTCTCGGCGGGGGTTCTTTGTCTCCTCGGCCAAGGTGCTGGCGGTGTCGAATCCGTAGATCACGAAGAGCGACATGAACATCGCGGCCAGGAAGACACCGGCCTGGTTCCCGAGCCCCGTGCCCAGCGCCTTGGTATCGAAGATGACCGAGGGCGACTGGTGCGAGTAGAAGATCAGCAGGATCAGGGCGAAGACGACCATGCCGAGGATCTCGAAGACGACGCCGGTGTTGTTGACGAGCGCCACCAGCCGGACTCCGAAGATGTTGAGGAGAGTCGTGGAGATCAGCACGATGGCGGCGATCGTGATCTGGACCGATGCCGTGTTGTCGACGTGGATGCCGAGACCGTTCAGGAGCGGGATGAGGACGATCGGAATGGTCACGTCCACCCCAGTCACCGTGAGAACCCCGGCGAAGAGGTAGATCCAGCCCGTGAACCAGGAGTAGGAAGGCCGCGCCAGGTACTTGGTCCACTGGTAGACCGACCCCGCGACCGGGAAGTGCGAGCTGACCTCGGCGAAGTTGAGCCCCACGATGAGCTGTCCGAGCACGACCAGCGGCCAGCTCCAGATGAAGAAGGGGCCGCCGATGCCGATTCCCAGCGCGTAGAGCGTGAAGATGCCCGTCGAGGGCGAGATGTACGAGAAGGCGATCGCGAAGCTGGAATAGACGCCCAGCGCCCGCCTCAGCTCCTGCTTGTAGCCGAACCGAGCCAGGTCATTGGCGTCGGCGCGCTGGACTAGGTCCTCGCTGGTGCTCACGCTCTTTCCCCCGCAAAGTGGACGTGGCTCGTGGACGTGCGCCGAACCTAGCACCGGCCGAGGTGCCGCGTCAACGGCGGCTGTGCGGGCGCGCGTCAGACAATTAGGCGGATGGACGACCCCGACGTCATCGTCGTAGGGGCGGGCCCGGCCGGCCTGGCCGCGGCCGCGGAGGCTCGCCGGAGCGGCCTCCGAGTCCAGGTCCTGGAGGCGGCCGATTCGATGGCGACGAGCTGGCGCGGCCATTACGACCGGCTCCACCTGCACACGACCCGCCGCCTCTCCAGTCTGCCCAGGATCCAGATCCCGGAGCGCATGGGACGCTGGGTGGCGCGCGACGACTTCGTAACTTACCTAGAGGAGTACGCCCGCCAGAGCGAGCTGCCGGTGCAATGCGGCACGCGCCTCGACCGGGTGGATCGCGGCGCCCACGGCTGGCGGCTTGTGACGAGCCGCGGGCTCAGGCAAGTGCCTCAGGTCGTAGTTGCGACCGGCTACAACCACACGCCCCGGCTGCCCGCGTGGCCGGGCGCCGACGGCTACACAGGCGACCTGGTCCACTCCTCGCGCTATCGCAACGCCGAGCCGTACCGGGGCCGCGACGTCCTCGTCGTGGGCGCCGGCAACTCCGGCGCCGAGATTGCTACCGACCTGGTCGAGAGCGGCGCCGGGCAGGTCTGGATCTCCATCCGGACGCCGCCCAACATCGTCCGGCGCGACAACCCCGGCGGCATCGCGCCGCAGCACCTCGGCATCCTGATGTGCCGTCTGCCGGTGCCGGCCATCGACGCGCTGAGCCTGCTCATGCAGAAGCTCTTCATCGGCGACCTTTCCAGGTGGGGCATCCGCGCGCCGGAAAAGGGAGTCGGCACGCGTGTCCAGGAGGAGCAGATCCCGCTCATCGACGTCGGCTTCCTCGGCGAGCTGAAGCGGGGCCGGATCAAGGTGGTGCCCGGCGTGACCGGATTCGAGCGGGAGTCGGTGATGTGCGGCGAGCGCCGGGTCCGGCCCGACGCCGTCATCGCAGCCACCGGGTATAGCCGCGGTCTCGACCCGCTGGTCGGGCACCTGGACGTCCTCGACCCGCGCGGGCGCCCGGCCCGGCACGCGCCCGAATCGCACCTGAAGGCGCCCGGCCTCTATTTCATCGGCTACTCCAACCCGATCACGGGCAACCTGCGCCAGATCGCCATCGATGCCAGGCGCCTGGGCAAGGTGCTGGCCGAACAGGCGGCCCGCCCGCTTGCGGTAACCGCTTGAGGTAACTAGGTGCGGTGAGCTACCGGGTTCGGACCGTCGACGTCTTCACGGAGCGGCCGCTGGCCGGCAACCAGCTCGCCGTGGTCCTCAACGCTGACGGCCTGGACGCAGGCAGGATGCAGGACTTCGCGCGGGAGATGAACATCTCGGAGACCACCTTCGTGCTGGCTCCGGCGGACCCGGCGCACGCCGCGCGGGTCCGGATCTTCACGCCGACGGCCGAGCTGGCCTTCGCCGGCCATCCGACCATCGGGACGGCGTGGGTGATCTGGGACGAGGGCCTCGTACCCGCCGGGGCCGAAGACCTGGTACTCGAAGAGGGGATCGGCCCGGTGCCCGTCCGGATCGCCGCGGCGACCGAGCCGGCGGTCCTCTGGATGACGCATCCCCAGGTCAGCTTTGGCAGTGTCTTCGAAGACCGCAGCGCGTTATCGCAAGCCCTGGGCCTGGCGCCGTCCGACCTGGCGGAGGGGATACCGATGCAGGTCGCCAGCACCGGCAATCCCTTTCTGTTCGTGGCCCTGCGCGAGCCGCGGGCTGTGGATGCCGCGCAATGCGACGCGGCCGCGCTGCGCCGGGCCTTTGCCGGCCGGGACGCGGAGGCGGTGTTCATCTTTGCGCAGGCGGGTCCGGGCCGGCTCTACAGCAGGATGTTCGCGCCGCTCACCCTCGGCATCTGGGAGGACCCGGCGACCGGCTCTGGAAGCGGGCCACTGGGAGCCTTCGCGGTGAGGTACGGACTCGCTCCGAAGGCACCGCAAGTGGACCTTGTCAGCGAGCAAGGGACGCGGATGGGGAGGCAGAGTTTCCTCAAGATCCGTCTCGCCTACTCCGCCGGCGACCTGCCCTCGCTGATCGAGGTCGGCGGCAGCGTCAGGCCGGTGCTGAGCGGCGAGCTCGCGGACGGAATCCTGGACTGACCAGGCGCGGCGCGCAATCATTTGTCGCGCTCACGCGTTAGGCCACTTGCCGTGAGGGACGCATGACTGTTTTCGGCCTGCTTTTCAACGACCAGCAACCGCGTCATCGCGCCTTTCGGCGGCTGCTCCAGGGCCAGGTCCTCTCCACTTTCGGCGGCCAGATGGGCGCCCTCGCCATTCCCACCGTGGCGATCGTGTCGCTGCACGCCAGCCCGATGGAGGTCGGCATCCTGGCGGCGCTGCCCTGGCTGCCCGCGCCGCTGGTCGGGCTCCCGGTCGGTGTGATCATCGACCGGCTCCCGCGCCGCCCAGTCATGATCGCCGCGGAAGTCGGGCGCTGGCTCATGCTCGCCGCTCTTGCGTTCGGCGTCCTGACCGGCACGATCACGCTGCTGCAGCTCTTCGTCGTGGCCACCGTCACCGGCGTGCTCGGCGTCTTCTTCGACACCGCCTACATGGCGTTCGTGCCCGCGACCCTCGAAGGGGACGAGATCCTGCAAGCCAACTCAGCCATCGATGTCGCCAAGGCGCCGGCCCTGGTGGGCGGCCCGGCCCTCGCGGGCTTCACGATCCAGGCCCTGGGTCCGGCGGGCGCTCTGATCGCCAACAGCGCCGGCAACCTCCTCTCCGGACTCTTGCTTCTCTCGATCCACGGGCCGGAAGGACGCGACCGGCGCCGGCGCCGGCGCTCGCTGATCGAGGAGCTTCGCGAGGGCGTCGATGTCGTAGTCAAGAACCCCGTTCTGCGCACCATCGCGACCGCCACCGGCGTCTCCAACGTCGGCGTCTTCATGTTCGCCTCGGTCAGCTTGGTCTTCGCCTACCGCCTGCTCCTGCTGCCGCCCTGGCTGGTCGGGGTCGTCCTGGCCGTCGGCAACCTCGGCTTCGTTCTGGGTGCGGCCGCCGCCCCGCTCTGGGTCAGGCAGCTGGGCCTGGGGCGGACGCTGGCTCTATCACAACTCTTTCTCGCGCTGAGCCTCTTCACGGCGCCGCTCTCGATGTTCGGCATGCCCTTCGTCCTCTTGGCCGCCTCGCAGCTGCTCCAGAACGTGAACAGCGAGATCTACAACCTGAACCAGGTCAGCCTTCGCCAGGCCATGACGCCCTCGCATCTGCAGGGCCGCATGAACGCCACAGTCCGAGTGGCGATCCTGGGCGCCATCCCGATCGGGACCTTGCTGGGGGGCTATCTGGGAACCACGCTGGGCGTGGTCCAGACGATGCTGATCGGCGCCAGCATCTGCCTCCTGGCCCCGCTCTTCATCCTCTCCGGCCCGCTGATTCGCCTCCGCCAGCTGGAGGCGCCACCGAAGCCGGAGCCGGAGCTGGTCCTCGAGGGCCAGCTGGTGGACGCGCCCGCTTAGACTAGCTACGCCGCCGTCGGTTTCCCACTGAGCTTGAGGAGGCATGACAGATGCCCGTCTACGTCACCCTCATCCGCTGGACCGATCAGGGCCGCAAGAACGCCGCCGACCTGCCGGATCGCGTTGATCAGGTGACCGAACGGATCAAGCAGGCGGGAGGCAAAGTGATCGGCAACTACCTGACCATGGGCCGCTTCGACCAGGTCGCGGTCATCGACGTTCCGAATGACGAGACCGCCGCCAAGCTCGCCCTCGTGGTGGCCGGCCGCGGCAATGCCGTGACAGAGACCATGCGCGCCTTCACCATGGAGGAGGTTCGCAAGCTCAAGTAAGCGTCAGCCGCGCTCCGGACGCGCCCGCCGGAGCAGGTCGCCGAGCGCCCCGGTCAGCACCCGCAGCAGCTCGTCTCGAGCCATCTCGCCGTGCCACGAAGTCTCCTAAGGTGATAGTCAGGCTATCGGGGAGTCGAGCTACTCGAAGGCGGCGAGGTAGGGCCGCTCGGCCGCCCACATCTCGTCGAACAGCCGGCTGATCTCGTCGAGGGAGCAGACCGCCGCGGTCAGCGGGTCGAGCATCAGGGCCAGCTTGGCCTTCTCGCGGTCGCGCTCCAGCAGCGCCTGGACGACGAGCTCGTGGACCGCCATATGGGAGCGGTTCAAGGCTGCCAGCTGCTCGGGCAGCGGGCCGAACTTGCACGGGTGCAGGCCCTGCCTGTCGACGCGGCAGGCGACCTCGACGCAACCCGGAGGCAGGTTCTCGATGAGGCCGTCGTTGCTGACGTTGCCGTGGATCTCCAGCGGCCGGTCGAGTTCGATGGCCTCCACGATGTACGACGCGTACTCGTGGCCGCGGTCGATCTCGAGGGGAACGTCGCCGTGCAGCATCTCGCGCACGTGCCTGGCGCTGGCTTCTCGCCAGTGGGGCCAGTTGTGGGCGTAGAAGCCCGACTCTCCCAGGTAGCCGGGCCGGATGTACTTCTCGAGCAGGTCGCGGCGCTTGCGGAAGTAGGGGACGTACTCGGAGAAGTGCCCGCTCGACTCGGTCACGAAGGCCCCCAGATGGAGCATGACCTCGAAGCGCACGGGTTCCTGTTCATAGACGTCGGGGTCGCTCGCCAGCTCGCGCAGTCGCGGATAGAGATCCTCGCCGTCGTGTGCCAGCTTGGTGAACCAGGCGTTGTGGTTGATGCCGGCGCAGCGCCACTCGAGCTCCTCGTAGGGGACGTCCAGGAACCCCGCCAGCAGCCGCGACGTGCCCTGCACGCTGTGGCAGAGCCCGACCACCGGCAGGTCCGTCGTGCGGTCGGCGGCCAGCGTCAGGATCGACATCGGGTTGGTGTAGTTCATGACCACTGCTTTCGGGGCCAGCCGCTGCGTGTCGGCCACGATCGCCAGCCAGTCGGGACCGGTCCGGAGAGCCTTGAAGATGCCGCCTGGCCCGATCGTGTCGCCGATGCACTGGTCGACGCCGTACTCGAGGGGGATCTGGTAGTCGGGTTCGACGCAGGCCAGTCCAGCCACCTCGATCGAGTTGATCAGGTAGTCGGTGCCGGGCAGCAGCTCCTCCCGATCGGTGGAGGTCTGGACCTCCCAGTCCTTGCCTGAGACCTTGACCACCTTCTCGGTGATCCGCCGCGAGAGGTCGAGGCGCTCGGCGTCGAGGTCGACCAGCGCGAACGTGCCGCCCTCGAGCCCGGGCGTGGCGACCAGGTCGGTGATGACCCGGGCCGCGAACACCGAGCTGCCGGCGCCGATGTAGGTGATCTTCGGGTTGGGCATAGGGAGTGCAGGATAAAGAATCCGGAAAGGCGGCCGCATAGACTTCGGGCATGGGCGGCGACCGGCTGACTCAACCGCTGGTCAAAGACGGCGGCGAGCTCCGACCGGCAACCTGGGAAGAAGCCCTCGACCGGGCCGCGGCCGGGTTCCGCCGGGAGCTGGCGGAGAGCGGGCCCGCCGGCTTCGGCCTCTTCAGCTGCTCGAAGGCGACCAACGAGCTCAACTTCATTACGCAGAAGTTCGCCCGCCAGGTGATTGGGTCCAATAATGTCGACAGCTGCAACCGGACTTGACACGCTCCGAGCGTCGTCGGTCTGGCGACAGTGTTCGGGGCGGGAGGCGGAACCAGCTCTTATCGGGAGATCGAGACCGCTGATCTGATCGTGCTCTGGGGATCGAACGCCCGGGAGACCCACCCGATCTTCTTCCACCACGTGCTGAAGGGGGTCCGCAACGGCGCCCAGCTGGTGGTCGTCGATCCGCGCCGGACGAGCTCGGCGCGCTGGGCCGACCTCTGGCTCGGGCTCGAGGTCGGCTCCGACATCGCGCTCGCCAACGGGATCGCCCACGAGATCATCCGAGCGGGACTCGTGCGGGAGGACTTCGTGCAACGCGCCACGGTCGGCTTCCAGGACTACCGGCGCTGCGTCGAGGCCTATCCGCCGGAGCGGGCGGAGCAGCTGACCGGCATCCCCGCCGCCGTGATCCGGGAGGTCGCCCTGGCTTACGCCCGGGCGCCGCGGGCGCAGATCTGCTGGACGCTGGGCATCACCGAGCACCACAACGCCGTCGACAACGTGCTGGCTCTAATCAACCTGGCGCTGCTGACGGGCCACGTGGGCCGCGAGGGCTCGGGCTTGAACCCGCTGCGGGGCCAGAACAACGTGCAGGGCGGCGGCGACATGGGGGCCATCCCGAACCGGCTGCCCGGATTCCAGGACGTCGAAGCCGCGGAGACGCGAGCGCCGTTCGAGGTCGCCTGGGAGTGCGTCATCCCACCCCAGCGCGGCCTCCACCTGAGCCAGATGTTCGACGCCATGGAACGCGGCGACCTGACCTCCCTCTATATCGTGGGTGAGAACCCCGCCGATTCGGAGGCCGACCAGCACCGGGCGCTGCGCCTGCTGGAGGGCTTGAAGCACCTGGTAGTGCAGGACATCTTCCTGACGCGTACCTGCCAGCTGGCCGACGTCGTCCTGCCGGCGACCGCGTCCTGGTGCGAAGGGGAGGGCACGGTGACCAACAGCGAGCGGCGGGTGCAGCGCGTGCGCAAGGCGGTCGAGCCCCCGCCGGGAGCGCGCGACGACATCGAGATCGCGTCCCAGCTCGCGCGCCGGTTGGGCCAGTCCTGGAGCTACGGCTCGGCCGAGGAGGTCTGGTCTGAGCTGCGTAGCCTCTCGCCGATGCACCGGGGCATGACCTATCCGCGGCTGGAGGCGCTGGACGGCATCCAGTGGCCCTGCCCGAGCGAGGATCACCCCGGCACCCCCACGCTCCACACCCGGCTCTGGGCGGAGCCGCGAGGCGGTCCGGCCGCACCCTTCAGCGTGGTGGAGCACGAACCACCTGTCGACGAGCTCACGCCCGACTTCCCGATCCGGCTCACGACCGGGCGCCGGCTGGACTCCTTCAACACCGGTGTGCAGTCGAGCCGCTACGCCTCGCCGCTCCGGCGCGGCGAGAGCATCGACCTCCACCCCCAGGACGCAGCCCGTCTCAGCGTCGCCGAAGGCGAGCGCGTCCGCGTCGTCTCCCGCCGGGGTGCGGTGGAAGCGCCGGTCCGGCTCGACCCTGGTCTGCGGCCGGGGCTGGCCTTCATGAC
>CATPBK010000132.1 GCA_955652705.1 Candidatus Dormiibacterota bacterium
GCTCCGCACAGCCCGCGCCGGTGTCAAGGCCGCCGCAGGCGGGCGAGCGCAGGCGAGCCGGAGCCTTGATGCCGGCGTTGTCGGGGGGGCAGAGCCCCCCAAGTAAGGGGGCCGCGATGGGCCACCGCGCTGGGGTGGAAGCGTGAGGCCGAGCTGGAGGCTCTTCGGGGCCCTGGTTCTCGGGGCGGTCATCTACCTGTACGGCGCGACCAGCGAGGTGGCCTGGCTCTTCCTTTTCGGCCTCCTGCTCTGGGCCGGCGCGCTCGCCATGCTCGGCTACTCCCGCTGGAACTCGCGCGGAGTCGCCGCCTCTCTCCGCCTCCTGGCCGTCGAGTCCTCGCCGCTCTCGCCCTCCGGCGACCTGCCCGAGGCCGCGTTCCGGGATGCACCCCTGCCGGCCCCCGTGTTCGAAAGGGATGTTGTCGACCTCGAGCTGGCACTTACCGTCACCGGCGGCAGCGCCCGCGGCCCAGCCCGCCTCGCAATCGATGTCGGCGGGCGCCACGTCTCGGTCGGCACGGGACGCGTTCCAGCCGCCGGCTGGCGCCGGGTCGAGCGACTGGGGCCGGTCCCGCGGGGGTCGCTCGCCGCCTCGGCGCTGACCCTCGAGACCGGCGACCCGCTCGGCTTCTTCCATCACCGGCAGCGCCACGCCGACCAGCGGGTGGCGGTCGTGCTGCCGCTTTTCAGCTCCCTAGCCACGTCCGTGCAGGTTCGCGAGGTGGAATCGGCTTTCACTGCCGTCCGGCCCGGTCACGGCAACGACCTCTACGGCGTGCGCGAGTACCGGGCCGGCGATCCGCTGCGGCGGATCCACTGGCGGACGAGCGCCCGGCGCGGGGAGCTGGTGGTGCGTGAGTTCGAACCGCCCGGTCGGCGCATCGTCGGGCTCCTTCTGGACCCCGCGCCGGCAAGTCCCGCAGCCGCCGACCAGGTCGCGCGCCTGGCTGCTTCAGAGGCCTGGGACTGCCTCCGGTCCGGCGGCCGGGTGGTGGCCTGGTGTCCGGGCCGGGAGCCGTCGCGTCTCGATGAGAGCCGCAGCCTCTGGTCGATCCTCGAATGGCTAGCGCTCTACCCCGATCTGCCGGTTGACACGTCGGGGCCGCCTCGCGTTATGGACGCGATCGCTTTCCTGACGCGACCGGGGGGGCCGGCGCTTGACGCGCTGCAGGACTTGCAGGCCCGCGGCGCCGGCGTGCGGGCCTGGTTGGTGGGGGAAGGCGAGCTGGAGGTGCCCTACCAGGCCGCCGGCACGGAATGGCCCTTGTGAGGCTGCTTCCCTGGTCGCCCGTCGAGGATTCCGGCGTCGCCCGGGCCTTTGCATTCGCCGCCTTCGCCGTCGGCTGCCTGGCGATCGCGGTTTATGGCCAGACGTACCTCGCCCCGGCCGGCACGCTGCTTCTCGCCGGCGCCGGCCATGCCTACAGCCACCGGCGTCGGCACGATCCGCCCGAGCGGATCCGGCAGGCGGTCATCGCCGGGCTGGTCTTCGCCTGCCTGGCCTACTTCGTTTTCGACAGCGTTCTCGCCGTTTTTGGCGGCAACCTTCCTCAGGCCAACTTCGTGATGCTGCTGGTAGCGGTCACCAGCTTCGAGCTCCGGACCCGCCGCAACCTCTACTCGACCATGTGGATGAGCCTGGCGCTCCTCTACCTGGCGGCCGTGTTCGCCTGGGACACCGCTTTCGCTGCCATCGTGCTGGCCTGGCTCCTCTGCCTGGCCGGCTTCTGGACGGCGTCGCACTTGAAGCGAATCGGTGCGCCCCACTTTCTGGTGCCCCGGGCGCCGCTGGCGGCTGCCTTGATCGCCGCGGTGGCGCTCGGCGGGGGCGCGTTCGTCCTGCTCCCCCAACCGTCGGCGCGGCCCGCCGGCCCGCTCATCATCTCGCTGCCGAGCTATGTCTCTTTCCGCGGCGAGCTGGAGAACCCGGCTTTGCCGCTGGTCGAGTTCGGAGCCGACCCGAGCGGATCCACTGCGAACGTCAACCTGCGCTACCGAGGTCGCCTCGGCGACCAGGTCGTCATGTACGTCCGGACCGGCGCTCCTGGCTACTGGCGCGGCCTCGTCTTCGATCGCTACGAGAAGGGCATCTGGACCGCGACGCACTCGGAGACGCAGACCTTTCATGCCTACGTGGAGGCCCGTCAGCTGCCGCCTCCCCAAGGCCCTCAGCTCGGCAGTTTCGTCCAGGTCTACAGGATCGTTCAGCCCATGGCCGGCGTGATCTACGCCGCCGCCCCCGTCGAGAGCATCTATTACCCCGCGGCCGAGATCAGGCGCGACTACTACGGAGACTGGCGGGCGCCGGCGCCGCACGCGGCCGGCACCACCTACTCGGTGGTTTCCGCCTTGCCCGACTACACGCCCGGCTCTCTCAGGAGGCTGGCCGGCCAGGACCCGGACCGAGAGCTCTATCCCCAGTACTACGACACCGGTTCGCTTTCGGAGCGCGCCAAGGGGCTGGCGGGCCAGCTGACGGCCGGGATCGATACCGCCGAGCGCTACGAGCTGGTGATGGCCCTGACCCGGAAGCTCGGCTCGGCTCCTTATCGCTACTCGCAGAACCTGGGCCGGGCGCCTCCCGGCCAGGATCCGATCGACTGGTTCCTCTTCGACGCCAAGGTCGGCTACTGCGAGCAGTTCGCCACCGCGGAGACGCTGCTCCTGCGCAGCCTGGGCGTGCCTGCCCGCCTGGTGACCGGCTACTCCACGGGCGAGTACAGCCCGACGCTGGACCAGTCGGTGGTGCGCGCCCGCAACGCGCACGCCTGGGTCGAGGCGTACTTCCCCGGCCACGGCTGGGTGCCGGTCGACCCCTCGCCCGGCTTCGACCCGCTGGCGGCCACCCGGTTCCCCAACCGCTGGGCCACCTCCGGGCTCGCCCGCCTGATCCCGCACCTCACGATCGGCGCGCCGGCTGCGGCGCTGGGCTCGCTGGGCGCGCTGGCGGTTGGGCCGGGGCTGGCCGCGCTGCTGATCGTCCTGGTCGCCGCCTGCGGCTGGGTCTGGACCCGGCGGCGCCGCTGGGCTCGGTCGCGGAGCCCGGGCCAGTTCGAGCTGCTCCGCCTTTACCAACGGATCCAGCGCCGGTTGCGCCGGCGGCGACGACCGGCGGAGACGCCGTTGGAGTACCAGCACGCCGTCGCGGCGGGTGAGCTGGCCGAGCTCTTGTCCGACGTGACCGCGGCGGTGAACCGCGGGGCCTACGCGGAGCGCTGGCCCAGCCCGGCCGACGTGGAGGAGTTGACCGCCCGGCTATCCTGATCAGCGGTGGCACAAGCGACGACTTCGACGGGCGCCGAAAACGTCCGTTGGGACCTCTCCGACCTCTACTCATCACCGACTGATCCGAGGATCGAGGCGGTGCTCGCGGAAGGTCTCGAGCAGGCCGAGCGGTTCGAATCCGACTACCGCGGCCGGGTCACCCAACTCGAGCCGGGTGACTTCGCCCACATGTTCGAGCGGCTGGAGCAGATGCAGGAAAGCGTCTCGCTGCCGGCGGTGTATGCGCAGCTGCTGCACAGCCAGAACACGGCCGACCCCGCGGCCGGTCGGCTGGTGGCACGGGTGGAGGAGGCCGGTTCGCAGCGCGGCCGGCATACCGTCTTCTTCCCGCTCGAGCTGGCCGAGCTGACCGACGAGCAGGTGGCCAGCCTTTTCGCCGATCCCCGGGTGGCGCCGTACCGGCATGCGGTCGAGGAGGCCAGGAAGTACCGGCCGCACAACCTCTCCGAGGTGGAGGAGCGGCTGCTCACCGACCGCGCGCCGGTTTCGACGTCAGCCTGGGTCCGCCTCTTCGAGGAGCTCGCCTCCGCCATCAAGGTGCCGATCGGTGACGAGACGATGCCCCTGGACAAGGCCCTGGCCCGGCTGCACGAGCCCGACCGGAGCCGCCGGCGCGAGGCCAGCGCCAGCGTGACCCAGGCGCTGCGCCAGGACATCCGGACGCGCGCCTACGTCTTCAATACCGTTCTCCAGGATCGCGCCATCGACGACCGCCTGCGCAAGTACCCCAACTGGGTCAGCTTCCGGAACCTGGCCAACGAGACTTCGGACGAGGCGGTGCAGGCGCTGGTCGATGCGGTCACCGGCCGTTACGAGATGGTGGCCCGCTACTACCGCGTCAAGAAGCGCCTGCTGAACGTCGACGAGCTGTTCGAGTGGGACCGCTACGCGCCCATCGAAGACGTGAGCACGGAGCTTAGCTGGGAGGACGCGAAGGAGCTCGTGCTCGGGTCTTACGCGCGCTTCTCAGACCAGGCCGGGCGGTTGCTGGGGGAATTCTTCGAGAAGCCCTGGATCGACGCGCCGGTGATGGAGAACAAGCGCGGAGGCGCGTTCTGCATGGGCGTGACGCCCAAGTTCCACCCATACGTGCTTTTGAACTTCACCGGCCGCCTGCGCGACGCGCTGACGCTCGCACACGAGCTCGGCCACGGCCTCCACGACCGGCTCGCCGCGCGGCAGAACATCTTCGACTATCACCCTCCGTTGACCCTCGCCGAGACCGCCTCCGTGTTCGGCGAGGCGCTCACGTTCGACCGGATCATGGCCGACGAGCGCGATCCCAAGGTCCGTCTTTCGATGCTCTGCCACCAGGTCGAGGACGCCTTCGCCACTGTCTTCAGGCAAGTCGCCTTCAACCGCTTCGAAGACGCCGCCCACACGGGTCGCCGGAAGGAAGGCGAGCTTTCCGTCGACCAGCTCGGCGAGGTCTGGCAGGCCTCCCTGCGGCCGATGTTCGGCGACTCGGTCACCTTGACCGAGGACCACAAGGCGTGGTGGAGCTACATCCCACACTTCATCTTCGCGCCAGGCTATGTGTACGCCTACGCCTTCGGCAACCTGCTGGCACTCTCCGTCTACCGCCGCTACCAGGAGGCTGGGCCCAGCTTCGTCCAGAAGTACCTGGACTTCCTCGCCGCCGGCGGCTCGACGCGCCCCGACGAGCTGGTCAGGACACTCGACATGGACATCACAGACCCGGGGTTCTGGGATCGCGGACTCGACATCCTCGACGGGATGGTCAAGCAGATCGAGGAGCTGGCCGGGGACTGAGTCAGCGCACTGCTGGCAGCGGTCTGAGCCGCGTCGCCGCGGTGGCGATCCCCGGCCGCGGCCACTCCTGCAGGTGCTCCAGGTTCGGGTCGAGCACCGTCCACCCGGGCGGCTCCACTCGGACCAGCACCACGCTGTGCCCACCGGTCGAGTAAGTCGCCGGGTGCAGCGGGTTCCATCCCCAGGTACCGTACTGGTCCGACTTCTCCTGACCCCAGGCGAGGTGGACGATGAGACCCTCGCCTTGCCGCGGCCGGAGCGGCCAGAACGGGACGACGATCCCGGTTCGAGAGTTGACGCGCAATCCGCCGGCGCGAGCCAGCGACTCGATCCGGAGGTCGAGCGGCGCCCGGCGGCCGGGCAGGGAGACGTAGTCGAGGAGCGCTGGCGCGCCGAACTCGGAGCCCGCCAGGAATGTCGATCCGGTCGCCAGGTCTGGCAGCGAATCCACGCCCAGTCCGCCGAGGGCCGCCAGGACCGCCGCCGAGGTGCAGGCGGACCCCTGGTTGCGGACCCAGCTCGCTTCCAACCTGTTCTCGTATACGAAACGCACCGCTATCGTTATACGGAATGGCCCAACCGCAGCGTATGGAAGAAGACATGCCCCCCAGACCTACCGCACCCCGATCCGCCGCTGATGAACGCGAGCTGGTGATCCGGGCGCAGCGCTACGAACCGGAGGCCCTCGAAGAGATCTATGAGACGTATTTCGACGCCGTCTATGGGGCCGTCTTCGCGCGCGTGGGCGACCACACTGTGGCCGAGGAGGTCACCGGGCAGGCGTTCCTCAAAGCCCTCGAGGGGTTCCCGAAGTACCACCACCTCCCGGGCGGCCTGCACCCCTGGCTCCAGTACCTGGCCGCCCGCGAGCTCCGGGCGCATGGCTGGCAACCGACTCCCGGGCGCCACCCGGTGCACGAGGTCGATGAGTTCCGGGCGGCCCTGGCTGAGCTGACCCCCGAGCAGCAGGAGGTGCTCACCATGCGCTTCCTGGTCGGTATGCCGGTCGAGGAGGCGGCGGCCGGGACGGGGCGGCGGCGCGGGCAGGTGCGAGCGCTCCAGCACCGGGCGCTGCAGGCGCTGCGGCGGCTCCTGGCCGCGCGGGAGGCCGCCTGATGCTGGTGGAGTCGACGCCCAAGCAGCTGGAAGAGGCACTGAGCCGGCGGCGCGAGGGCGCGTCGCTGGCGGGCGCGACCGGGCTGACGCCGGCCGCGGGCGAGCTGGAGCACCTGGTCGCGCTGGCCGAGCGGATTGAACGCATGCCGAAGGAACCCGCCCCGCCCGGGGCGCGCGACCGAGCGCGGAGTCGCTTCCTGGCCGCCGGGGACCACCACCGCGCCAGCTGGGTCCACCAGCATCGCCTGCCGCACCGCACGGCCAGGCACCCGGCGCCACACCACCCGTTCCGCAACTTCTTCCTGCTCGGGACGGCGCTCGTGATCGCGCTCGTGGGCGGCGCGGGCCTGGCCCTGGCCGCGGGCTTGAGCGAGCCGGATGGCCAGCTCTACCCGGTCAAGACCATGGGCCAGCGGGTCGTGCTGGCGCTCACGTCCGACCCGGTGACCAAGGCCGGCACCGAGGTCGACCTGGCCAACCAGCGGTTCCAGGACGCGGAGGGCATGGCCGCCAAAGGCAAAGGCGGCCTCACCGTCAGCTCGCTGTCCGCCTATTACTCCTACCTGCGCGACGCCAGCGCCAGGCTGAGCGGGAAGGCTCACGACGCTCGCTGGAAGCAGGTGCGGGACAGGCTGCTCGCGGTCAAGTCGAAGACGCCCACGGAGGTCGAGCGGGGCCTCTCCGAGCACAACGACACCGTCCACCTGGGCCAGGTCCGCCAGCTCGAGAAGGACTTCGCCGCCGACAGCAAGCGCATGGACCTCGCGCTGGGCCTGGCGCCGCCGGCGAAGAGCCCGGGCAACAGCGTCGACTCCCCGCCTTCGCCCTCGCCTGTCCCTTAGCGCCGGCGCTCCAGCGGCTCTACGCCGAGCCGTGCCGCCACCCCGCCCAGTTCGCTGAGCACCGCCTCCGGAACCGGGACGCCGTCGCGCCGGCGCCGCTCCCGGCTCTGCCGCTCGGGATCGCCAGGCACCAGGACGGCGGCCACGCCATCGGCGGGCGGTTGCGCGCGGAGCGCTTCGAGCATGGCGGCGACCCGGCGTCGATAGTCAGCGCCGTCGCCGAACCAGTCAGGGTCGATCGCCTCCACGAAAACGCCCGCCATCCAGGGTTCCCGGCCCTGCGTTGAGCCGGTTCCCGCGCTGGTGGCCGTGCCTTCCACGAGCATGGCGAAGCCGCCTACGAGGGCCGCGGACAGCGCCAGTCCGTAGCCCTTGTGGCCGGCTACCTGGCCGCCCATCGGGAGCAGCGCGCCTCCGGCGTAGTAGTCGTTCGGATCGGTGGTGGCTGCCCCCTGGCTATCCACGATCACACCGGGCGAGACCGGCGCCCGCTTCGCCCGGGCCAGCCGGACCTTGCCCTCGGCAACGCCCGAGGTGGCGGCATCGAAGACCATGGCGTCACCCTCGGCGGGGACTCCGATCGACCAGGGATTGGTGCCCAGGAACCGGGCAGCGCCCCCGAACGGCGCCACCCCTCCGGCGCCCACCACGCCAACCGTGACGATCCCGACCAGGCCGGCCGCGGCGGCGGTCTCCGTGTAGTCGCCGAGGCGGCCGATGTGGTTGGCGCGCACCACCGTGGCGGCGGCCAGGCCGTGCCGGCGGGCGGACTGCAGGCACCACTCCAGCGCCAGCGCGGTCGCCGGGTGGCCGAACCCGTGGCGGCTGTCGACGATGGCGACGGCACCACGCTTGCGCAGCAGGGCGGGGCGGACGCCAGGCCGGAGTACTCCCTGGTCCGCCTCCCTCGCGTACTGCACGATTCGGAGAACCCCATGGGAGTCGTGGCCGGCCAGGTTGGCGCGTGCCAGGTGGCCGGCGACGGCGGTCGCGATGTCGTCCGGCGCGCCCATCGCCTGGCAGCAGTCCGTGGCAAACTTTTCCAGCGCCGAAATGGGCAGAAGCGTGTCAGGCAGAGAACTAGACTAGGTGGTCTGGCCGAGGGCTTCGTAGGCGCGCTGGACATTGGGACATCCTCGGTGCGCGCGCTCCTTTACGACACTGAAGCTCGCGTCGTGCCGGGCGTCGAAGTCCACATCCCGTATCGGCCGAAAGTCGGACGCGACGGAACGTACGAGGTCGACGCCGGCAAGCTTTTCGGCCTCGTCACGAGCCTTCTCGACAGCCTCTTGCACGAAGCCGGCCCCCGCCGGCGCCGGCGCTTGCTGGCGGTCGGCGTCTCCACTTTCTGGCACGGCTTGCTGGCCTGCAGCGATCGCGGCCGCCCAGTCACGCCGGTCTATCTCTGGGCCGACACTCGGTCCTGGCGGCAGGCCGAACGGCTGCGGCGCGAGCTGGACGCGGACCGGCTCCACCAGCGGACCGGCTGCCTCCTGCATCCGACCTACTGGCCGGCCAAACTGGCCTGGTTGAAGGAGGTCCGGCCGGAGCTCTGGAGCCGGCCGGTGCGCTGGCTCAGCTTCTGGGACCTGGTCCACTGGAGGCTCTTCGGCGAGCCGCGGACGAGCGTCTCCATGGCCTCGGGTACCGGGCTTCTAAAGCTCGTCGACGGGTCCTGGGATGCGCCTCTGCTGAAACACCTAGAGGTGGACACGAAGTCGCTTCCCGAGCTCGGGGTGGCGGGCGACCGCCTCGGCCACCAATGGGCGGTGCGCTGGCCCGACCTGAAAGGCGTCCCCATCCTTTGCGCTTTAGGAGACGGCGCCCTGGCCAACCTCGGCAGTGGGTGCGTCGACCGCCGCCAGCGCGCCCTCACGGTCGGGACGTCGGGTGCTCTGCGCGTCCTTGCCAAGGGCCTGCCCCAGCGCATCCCCGACGGGCTTTGGTGCTATCGCCTCGACGCGGCCCGCTCCGTCACTGGCGGGGCGCTCAGCAACGGCGGCAACCTCTACGCCTGGCTGGCGGCCAACCTCAACCTCGAGATCGGCACGCTGGAGGGCAAGCTGCGCCGGATGCGGCCGGGCGCCCACGGGCTGACTTTCCTGCCGCTCCTGGCCGGCGAGCGCAGTCCCGGCTTCGCCTCCCACGCCACGGGCGCCATCGCCGGACTGACCCAGGCCACCACCGCCAACGACATCGTCCGGGCCGGACTGGAGGCAGTCGCGATCGAGTTCCACCGCGTCGACCAGCGCCTCGACCAGGTCCTGCCGGGCGTCCGGCGCCTCGTCGCCAATGGCGCCGGCCTGCTCGCCTCCCCGGCCTGGATGCAGATCATGGCCGACGCCATCGGAAAGCCCGTCGCCGAGTCGAAGGCGAGGGAGGCATCGAGCCGCGGGGCGGCCGTTATGGCGCTGGAGCACGTGGGCGTCATTAACGGTGACCAGCTCCCGACCGAGGTCGGCCGGACCTACCGGGCAAGGGCGGCCACGCGACCGGTCTACGCGTTGCAGACCAGGAAGCAGGAGGCGCTCTATGACGCCCTCGTACGACGTCATCTGCTGGCGGACCTATGAAGAAAGGGTTTCGCGGCCCTTCGGGCCCTTTCTTCATCGGCGCGCATGGCATCCTGAAGCCGAAAGGCCCAGCGACTGGAGGAAAGCGATGACTGCTGCACGCAACAACCCCATCAAGGAGCTGAACGCCCTCGGCCAGAGCCTCTGGTACGACAACATCCGCCGCCAGCTGATCACCTCGGGTGAGCTGGCCAGGCTGCGTGACGAGGGCATCAGCGGCGTCACCTCCAACCCGACGATCTTCGAGAAGGCCGTCTCCGGGTCTACCGATTACGACGAAGCCCTGGTGCATCTGGTGCGGGCCAAGCGCAAGCCCGACGACATCCTCTGGGACCTGATGGTCGAGGACATCCAGCAGGCCGCGGACGTTTTCCGGCCCGTCTACGACCGCGAGAAGGGTCGCGATGGCTTCGTCAGCATCGAGGTTTCGCCAACGGTTGCCGCCAGCACCAAGCGCACCGTCGCGATGGCGCGGGAGCTCCACGAGCGCACCTCCCGACCCAATGTCATGGTCAAGATCCCGGCCACGCGGCCCGGCTTACCCGCGATCCGTCAGATGCTCGGCGAGGGAGTCAACATCAACGTGACGCTGATCTTCTCCGTCGAGCGCTACGCGGAAGTGGTGGAGTCGTTCCTGAGCGGGCTCGAGGACTTCAAGAAGAAAGGCGGAGACCTCCGCAAGGTCCACAGCGTCGCCAGCTTCTTCGTGAGCCGCGTGGACTCCAAGGTGGACAAGCAGCTGGAGGCCAAGGTCGAGGCCGCCGCGGAGCCGGCGCAGAGGCGCCGGCTGGAGCGGCTCTTCGGCAAGGCCGGAATCGCCAACTCGAAGATGGCCTATGAGCGGTTCAAGCAGCTCCACAGCGGGCCCCGCTGGGAGGCTCTGGCCAGGGCGGGCGCGCAGGTCCAGCGCTGCCTTTGGGCCAGCACCTCGGTCAAGGACCCGCGCTACCCAGACACCATGTACGTCGAAGAGTTGATCGGACCGGACACCGTCGACACCGTGCCACCCAACACACTGGCCGCCTTCCGCGAGCACGGCGAGGTGAGGCGTTCGCTCGACGAGCACGTCGACGTCGCCAAGCGGCAGCTGAAAGAGCTGGCCGAGGTGGGGATCGACCTCGACCAGGTGACCAAGGAGCTGGAGGTGGAGGGCGTCGAGCTCTTCGCCAAGTCCTATCTGAGCCTCGGCAAGACTTTGCGCGAAGCTGCTCGCGACATCAGGTCCGGCAAAGGTCCGCGGCAGTGGCAGAGCCTGGGCGCTCTCCAGCCGGCGGTCGAGAAGCAGGCCGCCAGGCTCCAGAAGGAGGACGCGCCCCGCCGGCTCTGGGCTAAGGACGGCACGCTCTGGAGCAAAGACACGGCCGAGCAGAAGGAGATCGCCGGCTGGCTTGGCTGGCTGAACGTGGTGGAGAAAATGGAGGCCAAGACCGGCGAGCTGCGAGACCTGGCCCGAGCTGGCAAGACCTTTTCCGATGTTGTCCTGCTCGGCATGGGCGGGTCCAGCCTCGGCCCGGACGTGCTGCGCAACACCTTCGGCCACGTTAGCGGCCACCCGCGCCTCCACGTCCTCGACACGACCGACCCCGCCACGATTCTGAAATTGACGCGGTCCATCGACCTCGCCGGCTCCCTTTTCGTAGTAGCCAGCAAATCGGGCACGACGACGGAGACCCTCTCGCACTACGCGTACTTCCGGGAGCTGGTCTCAGCGCGGTCCAGGAAGAAGCCAGGCGCTCAGTTCGCCGCCATCACCGACCCGGGAACGCCCCTCGAGAAGCTGGCCCGCGCCAACGACTTCCGGTGGGTTTTCCTCAACCCGCCTGACATCGGCGGCCGCTATTCGGTGCTCAGCTATTTCGGCCTCGTGCCCGCCGCACTCGGCGGCATCGACTTCGCCGAGGTCCTCGACCGGGCGACCGAGATGGCCCACGCCTGCTCGGCCGACATCCCGGTGGAGAAGAACCCAGGCGTCTGGCTGGGCGCCGTCATGGGGCAGCTCGCGACGGGCGGACGCAACAAGCTGACGCTGGTGCTCTCGCCGAAGGTCAAGACCTTCGGCTACTGGGTCGAGCAGCTGCTCGCCGAGTCGACCGGGAAGCAGGGCCGCGGGATTGTGCCGGTAGAGGGCGAGCCGTTGGGCAAGCCGGCGGCTTACGGCGACGACCGGCTGTTTGTCTCGATCCGGATGTTCAGCGACCCGGATAACCGGGCGGTCGAGGCGATCGAGCGGGCGGGCCAGCCGGTGGTAACGCTCAGCCTGCGCGACAGGCTCGACCTCGGAGGCGAGTTCCTGCGCTGGGAGATCGCCACGGCCGTCGCCGGGTCGATCCTGGAGATCAATCCCTTCGACCAGCCCAACGTTCAGGAATCCAAGGACAACACCAGGAAGGTGTTGAGCTCGTTCCGGTCGCGGGGACGCCTGCCGGAGGCCGAGTCCGTGCCGGCCGCCAAGGCGGGGCCGGAGCTGAAGCGCCTCTTAGGAGCAAAGAAGGCGGGCTCCTACTTCGCGATCATGGCCTATACCGAGCGCACTGCGGCCGCCGAAAAGGCGATCCGCGAGCTCCGCGAGCTGGTCCGCGACAGGGCCAAGCTGGCGACCACCGCGGGGTATGGGCCGCGCTTCCTGCACTCGACCGGGCAGCTCCACAAGGGCGGCCCGCCCGTCGGGCTCTTCCTGCAGGTCGTCCAGGACGACGCCAAGGACGTCCCGATTCCAGGGGAGCCTTACGGGTTCAGCGTCTTGAAGCAGGCGCAGGCCCTCGGCGACCTGCAGTCGTTGACCTCGCGCAAGCTGCCCGTCCTGCGGGTCAGCCTGGGCCGCAACCCGGCCCGGGGCTGGGCCCAGCTGGCGGCGGCGGCCGAGAAGTCGATCCGATAGCGGGCGAAGGGAGGAAGCGCCATGGAGATGGGCATGATCGGTCTCGGCCGGATGGGCGGGAACATGGTCAGCCGGCTGCTCCGCAAAGGCCATCGGATGATCGCCTTCGACCAGTCGCCCGACGCTGTCAAAGCCAAGGCGGGGGAGGGGGCGGTCGGCGCGCTGAGCCTGGAGGAGCTGGTGAAGGCGTTCCAGGAGCGGCCTCGAATCATCTGGGTCATGGTCCCGGCCGGCGACCCCACCAGCGCGACTCTCGGGCGGCTCGCCGGCCTGCTGGAGGCGGGCGACATTGTCATCGACGGCGGCAACACCAACTGGCAGCGGGCGCTCGAGGACGCCGAGGTCCTCAAGCAGAAGGGAGTGCACTACCTGGACGCCGGTACCAGCGGTGGCATCTGGGGACTGGAGAACGGCTACGGGCTGATGGTCGGCGGTGAGCCTGACATCTATAAGCATTGCGAGCCGCTCCTGCGCGACCTGGCGCCGCCCGGCGGCGGACTCGTCCACACCGGCCCGGAAGGATCGGGCCACTTCGTGAAGATGGTCCATAACGGGATCGAGTACGGGCTCATGCAGGCCTACGGCGAGGGCTTCGAGATCATGAAGCGATCGAAGACCTTTCCCGGTATGGACCTCGCTGCCATCGCCGGCGCGTGGTGCCAGGGAACCGTGATCCGCTCCTGGCTGATGGAGCTGATCGCCAAGGGCCTCACCGAGGACCCCGAGCTGAGCACCCTGAAGGCCTACGTCGAGGACACGGGCGAGGGTCGCTGGACGGTCCAGGCCGCGATCGACGAGGACGTCCCCGCGGCGGTCATCACCCACTCACTGTTCGAGCGGTTCCGGAGCCGGGATACCAATTCCTTCTCCGACCGCCTGGTGGCCATGATGCGCAAGCAGTTCGGCGGCCACGCGATTCGCCCGGCGGGCCACGGCTGATGCTCTGGTGACCCCGGGCGGTTCCACGGGGACGGTCGAGGCGAACCCGCTCGCCGCCGGTCTCCAGGACTACCGGGTCGTCGACCCGAGCCAGCTGGTCATCTTCGGCGGCAGCGGCGACCTCACCCGGCGCAAGCTCCTGCCGGCGATCTACAACCTGGCCGCCCAGCACCTGCTGCCCGCCGGCTTTGGGGTCGTCGGCGCCGCCAAGGACGACCTCGACGACGAGGGCTACAAAGCGCTGGCCGGCAAGGCCATCCGCGAGTTCTCGCGCACCCAGCCGGTGAACGAAAGGGTCCTGGCCTCGCTGCTGGAAGGGTTCCGGTGGCGGACGCTGACCTTCGATGACACCGCCGGGTTTGCCGCCCTCGACCGCCTGCTCGACGAGCTCGACCAAGAACGGGGGACCTCCGGCAATCGGGTCTACTACTGCGCGACGCCGCCGGTGACCTACCCCCTGATCGTCAGGAACCTGGGCGCCGCCCACATGACGCGCTCAAACGGGCGGGGCTGGCGCCGCATTCTGATCGAGAAGCCGTTCGGCAACGATTTGAAGAGCGCGCGAGAGCTGAACGAGATGCTGAGCAAGGTCATGCGGGAGGACCAGGTCTTCCGGATCGACCACTACCTCGGCAAGGAGACCGTCCAGAACATCCTCGCCTTTCGCTTCGCGAACTCGATCTTCGAGCCGGTCTGGAACAACCAGTACGTCGCCGCCGTGCAGATCACCGTCGCCGAGGAGCTCGGGGTGGAAGGGCGCGGCGCCTACTACGACCGCGCCGGGGCGCTGCGCGACATCGTGCAGAATCACGAGCTCCAGCTTCTCACTCTGGTAGCGATGGAGCCGCCAGTCAGCTTCGACGCCGGTTCGGTCCGGGACGAGAAGGTGAAGGTCTTGAAGGCGGTCAGCCCGCTGGAGGGGAAGGAGGTCGACGAAGGCGCGGTGCGCGGCCAGTACGGGCCGGGCTGGGTGCTAGGCGAGAAGGTGCCGGGCTACCGGCAGGAGCCTTCGGTGAATCCGAAATCGACGACCGAGACGTTCGTGGCGATCAGGCTGGCAATCGACAGCTGGCGCTGGGCGGGCGTGCCTTTCTACCTCCGCTGCGGCAAGCGGATGCCCAAGCGGTCGACGACGATCCGCATGCAGTTCAAGCGGCCGCCCCACCTGACCTTCGGCCGGCAGGCGATGCGCGACGCCGAGCCCAACGCGATCACGCTTCACATCCAGCCGGACGAGGGCATCACGTTGCGCTTCGCGGCCAAGGTCCCGGCGGCCGGCATCAAGATGCGAAGCGTGAACATGGACTTCATGTACCTGTCCTCGTTCCTGATCGAGGCGCCGGACGCCTACGAGCGGCTCATCGTCGACTGCTTGATCGGCGACCCGACTTTGTTCACGCGCAGTGACGAGGCGGAGACGGCCTGGGCGCTGGTCGATCCGATCGAGGCGCGCTGGGCGAAGAAGGGGCCCGACTTTCCGAACTATGAAGCCGGCACCTGGGGACCGCCCGCGGCCGACCGGCTTATCCAGCGCGACGGCTTCGAGTGGTACAACCCGTGACCACCGCCGAAGCGGTCCGCGAGGAGTGGCGGGGGCCAGTCGAGTCGATGTCCCAGGTGCTCGCCCAGATGCGGCGGGTGCGCTCCGCGGTCGCGCGCGAAGAAGGCCAGGCGCTGGATCACATCCGACCGCGAAACAGCGTTCTGAATCTGGTGGTTGTGGCGCGCGATTGGAGCAGCGCCGAGGAGGCTGCGGCCACGGTCGCACGGCTGGCCGCCGGGCACCCTTGCCGCGCGATCTTCGTCGTCGACGAGCCGGAATCGAAGCGGACGCACATCGAAGCCCGGGTCGCGGTCCAGGCGCGACCGCTGGCGGCCGGCATGATGTGCGAGTACGAGCAGGTCTTCCTGCGCGTGGAAGGGCCAACCGCCAACCACATCCCGAGCCTCGTCGAACCGCTCCTCGAAGGCGACCTGCGCACAGTGCTCTGGTGGATCGGATCGCCCCCGATCGGCACCAAGCGCTTCGCCGAGGCGGCCGAGGTCGGTGAGTACCTGCTCGTGGACTCGGCGCGCTTCGAGCGGCCCTACGAGCAGGTAGTCCAGCTGGCAGACCTGGCCCGGGGCCGGCGCCAGCGGCTCTGGCTCGGCGACTTCCAGTGGGCTCGGCTGCAGCCCTGGCGGGTCGGCCTGGCCCAGTTCTTCAATCCTGCTGAGCGGCGCGGCTTCCTCCGAGGGATCGGGGCGGTGGGCCTCGACTATATCGGGGAAGGCCGCGGCAACCGCACCGGGGTGGCGCTTCTGGCCGGGTGGATGGCCGGTGCGCTGGACTGGGAGCTGAAGCGTGCGGTCGGAGGCCGGGGCGGGGTCGTCGTCGCCCACTTCGAGGCGAGAGGCGGGCAGCGACTCGAGCTGCAGACCCGGCCGGTCAGCCTGGAGGGATTGGCGCAAGGGGACATCGCGGCCGTCCGGATCGACGCCGTCTGGCGCTCGCAGACCCTCAGCCTCGTGAAGCGGCGCGACCCCGAGCACCCCGATTGCGTCCTCACCGAAGGCAGCCTGGGGGGCAGGGAGCTCCCGCCCCGCCTCGTGTCGCTTGGCAGTACCGATGACGCCGTCCTCCTGGCCGAGCTGGTCGCCGCCGGCAAAGACGAGGTCTACACGGGTGCTTTGGAGCGCGCCGGCGAGTTGCTGGAGGCGCTTCGGTGAGAGTGCTGGCCGACGCCCAGGCCGTAGCGCAGGCGGCTGCCGGGGAGATCGCGAAGGCGCTCCGCGGTGGCGCCCGCACGCTCGTGCTGGCGGGCGGCACGACGCCCCGGCGGGCGTACGAGCTGCTAGCCGGCATGGACGTGAAATGGGGGCGCGTGACGGTGCTCTTCGGCGACGAGCGATGCGTGCCTCCGGACGACCCGGAGAGCAACTACCGGATTGCCCGCCAATCGCTCCTGGACCGAGTCGCGCCGGCGACGGTGCACCGGGTGCCGGCCGAGCTCGGGCCGGAGGAGGGGGCGCGGCTCTACGCGAGCGTCGTAGCCGGGCTCGAGCCGCTGGACCTCGTCCTGCTCGGGCTGGGCCCGGACGGCCACTGTGCGTCTCTCTTTCCCGGCCACCGCGCTTTGCAGGCGACAGGCTGGGCGGTCGCCGTCCGGGGTGCGCCGAAGCCCCCGCCTGACCGGGTCAGCTTGACTCTCTCCGCGCTGCGCGGCGCCCGGCGCGTCATCTTCCTGGCGACCGGAGCCGAGAAGGCCGAGGCGTTGCGGCGGGCCCATCGCGGCGAAGTGCCGGCGGGGATGATCCCCGGAGCGGAGTGGTTCGTCGATCGCGAGGCGGCCGCGGCGTGACGCGCACTGTGGAGATCGTGCCCTCCATCCTCTCGGCCGACTTCACCCGGTTGGGCGAGCAGGTTGAGGAGGCGGCAGCCGCCGGTGCCGACCGCATCCAGATCGACGTCATGGATGGCCACTTCGTCCCCAACCTGACGATGGGCCCCGGGATCGTGGCGGCCGTCCGGCGCGTCACGCGGTTGCCGCTCGAGGTCCACCTGATGGTGGAGAAGCCCGAAGTGTTCGTCGAGGCCTTCGTCGAGGCGGGCGCGGACTACGTGCTCATCCAGGTGGAGTCGACCTATTCGCTATACCGGACGGTGAGTCGTGTGGCCGAGCTGGGCGCCAAGCCGGGGGTGGTGCTGAATCCCGCGACCGAGGTGTCGGCGTTGAGCGAGATCGTCCCCTATGTGGCGATGGTGAACGTGATGACCGTCGAGCCCGGCTTCGGCGGCCAGAAGTTCATCAAGACTTCACCCGAGAAGGTGCGACGCGTCCGCGAGCTGGCGCCGGAACTGGATGTCGAGGTGGACGGCGGCATCGACGCCAGGACCGCCCCGCTGGTCGTCGAGGCTGGCGCCAACCTGCTCGTCGCCGGGAGCGCGATCTTCGGCTATAAGCAGGGCGTCGCGGCGGGGATCGAAGCGATCCGGCGCGCGGTTGGCTGAGGACTTCAAGGCAGCCGCAGCGCGCCGTGCCCTGGAGCTGGTCCGGCCGGGGATGCTGCTCGGGATCGGCAGCGGGACCACGGCCCGACACTTCATCGCCGGCCTACGTGGGCGCGACGTGCGCTGCCTGGCCAGCTCGCGCGCGTCGGCCGAACAGGCGCGCGCCCTCGGCCTGGAGGTGCTGGAGGAGCCGCCGGCGGAGCTCGACTTGGCGGTGGACGGGGCCGATGAGATAGATCCCTCGCTGAACCTGATCAAAGGTCGCGGTGGCGCGCTCTTCCGCGAGAAGCTGGTCGCCCTGGCGGCGCGCCGGTTCGTCATCGTGGCCGACGAATCCAAGCTGGTAGACCAGCTCGGCGCGGGCGTCCTGCCGGTCGAGGTGCTGCCCTTCCTCTGGGCTGGCACGGCTCGCCGGCTGGAGACGTTCGGCGCCTGGCAGCTGCGTGGCGGGCTGGAGACCCCTTACGTGACGGACAACGGCAATTACATCCTCGACCTCGCGATCGCCGGCGGCGTCCCCGACCCGGCTGGCTTGGGCCGCGCGCTTAAGAGTGTCACCGGAGTCTGCGAGCACGGTCTTTTCACGGGCCTGGCGGCCGCGGCGATCGTGGCCGGCCCGGCGGGGATCCGGGTCCTGGGGTCCCTCGACCAGCGCAGCTAGAAGCCGACCACGAAACGCGTGATCGAGGGCGGGGCCGGCGCGCCGAGGCAGGCCGGGCGGCTCAATCCGATCCCGATCGTGAGCACGCCCTCGAAGTCCTGGAGGATCCGGGCTTCCTTGATCACCGAGCCGGTCGGCTTCAGGTCGCGGTTGCCGGTGAAGGTGCCGCTGGGCACGTGGCGGAGCGTGATGCTCGCCCCGGAGCTGCCGGCCAGGTGAACGGGCAGTCCGCTCGGCGAGGCGATGAAGTCGGTGGAAGCCTGGGGCAGGACGACGTAGCCCGGTGTGCTGTTGTCGAAGTCGACCAGCAGCCGGTCGCCGCGCACGCCCAGGCCGGTCAAATGGGCCTGCAGCGGCCCGCCGCCAGATAGCCGATCGGCGCAGGAGGCCGGCGGGGTCGGCGGCGGCGAGGAGGAAGGCTTGGCGGCGGACGGGGCGGTGCCGCAGGCCATCAGCAACACGCCGCCGGCAGCGATCAAGGCACGTATCAAGACATTCAAGGAAACGGCTGGGCGCATGGGAGCTTGCGTAGCGCTGGGTAGACTGGGTCGGCGTCGCGGAGAGGTCGCCTAGTCCGGCCGAGGGCGCGGCACTGGAAATGCCGTAGGCGGGCAACCGCCTCGAGGGTTCAAATCCCTCCCTCTCCGCCAAGCCGCCACGGCGGCTTGCCGGAGACCCGGCTTACGCCGGGACTCCATTTTCACTAGTGGGCTCGCGCCCGTGGATGTCCCCAGGGGACATCGCCTCCCCCCTCGGCCCGCCTCGCGGGCCGGGCCGCGCTGTGCGCGGCCTAACCGGCTTCAGCTAGCCACCAGTCGGTGACACAGCGACCAACTTCGAGGCAGAGAACGGGATCATGCGTTGAATGGCCGAGGTCTGGGGCGGCGGCGACCCGAGTTCGTTGATCCAATTGTTGACCTGCCATGACAGCCAGAGGGTGTCGCCCAACGGGTGGATCTTGGGCAGCGGCGCTTTCTGACTCGTGTCGAGGCGTATGGGCTCCTGGTCGGTTATGAGGCGGTCGACGAGGAGAGTCACTGGCAGCCGTGCCTAGGGACCCTCTCGAGTTTTAGCTGAGCCGAAGGTCCAGTTTCCGCGATGGATCGTGACCATCCACCAACCGCTACGTTGGTAACCGTGAAGACCAAGCACCTGGCCGTTCCCGCCGAGGCGATCTGGAAACATCTGGTTGGGACCGGTCGCCGCGACTGGTATTACCGCCTCACCCCAGACGGGACCTTCGAGCCCGGCGCCAAAGTGCACTGGCTGGATACTCGCGGCGAGCCCGCCGAGGAATCCGAGGTGCTGGAGCTGGCAGCGCCACTGCTGCTTAGGCTGCGCACGCGCTTTGTCTTCGCCCCGCCCTTCGCCGCAGCGCCGGCTCATGAGGTGACCTGGGAGCTGAGCCCCGAGCGGGACGGCACCCGGGTGACACTCTCCTGGGACGGTTCCGGCCCGGCCCTGCGCCTGCTCGAAACTGAGGGCGGCGCCATTCTGGACGGGCTTGCCCTCGCCGTCGACCCGGTGGCGCGCGCAGCTCTGGAACGTCTGCCCGAGATCGGCCCGCTGGAAATTCGGGATCTCACCCTGGAGACTCTGGCCGCCTACCAAAGGTTCTTCGACGAGGAGGCGTTTCGCGATTACCCTGCTTGGCAGTCCTGCTACTGCATTGAACCTCTCTGGGACGGCACGGACGACGAGAGTGCGCCCCGCACCGCCGCTGACAACCGTCAGGAGATGTCGGAGCTGGTCAGCGCCGGTCGCGTCACTGCACTGCTCGCCTTCGACGGCGAGCGGCCGGTCGCCTGGTGCCACTACGGCGAGTCGACGGCGCTGGCCGGGCTGGCGCGCCGATATGCACTTGAAGTGGCCGATCACCAGGGGGTCGGCTCAGTGGCGTGCTTCGTGATCGCGTCGCAGTACCGCGGGCACGGGGTGGCCACTCGCCTGCTTGAGGAGGCTCTGGAGCGACTGCGCAGCAAGGGCTTGCGCGCGGTCGAGGCTTACCCACCGAAGGAGGGCGACGGCACTCCGCAGGGCAGCTACCGCGGCCCCCTGAGGATGTATCTCAGCGCTGGCTTCGAACCTTACCGGGAGGCCGGCAATACCGTGATCGTGAGAAAGACCCTCTAGGTTAGGGCTCTTCGAACGCTGAGTCACATCACCCGGCCGGCTTCGAAAGTTCGAAAAGTGTCCACGACACCCCGCCATTTGTCCTGTCTCAAGACATCGAGGACAGATTTTTCAAGGTCCTCCTCCAAGCTGGAGCTTCGATCAGGCGCCGAGGGCCGGCGTCATGGGTTCAGCCGGACGAACTCGAAACACCCGGGCCGGCCATCGCTGAGGCCCAGGAGCTGCTCCAGGCCGACGTCTGAGATCAGGAATTAACGAAGGCCCCGAATCTGTCCTCTATGTCCTGAAATCAGACACCTCCCTCTCCGCCATTGTCCTGTCTCAGGACATACCGGACACTTGTCGCAGGACATTCTGGACGGGCCAGCGGCCGCCGAGTGGGGTGGAGTTCGGCGGTGGCCAGTGGCGCTCTTTGGGTATCTGTTGCAAGTGATGGGCGGGATCCCGCGACAAGCTCGGTATGGGGCGAAACCGGGCACGTCGTAGGACCAGGCGTCTTCGTTCCATACACAGTGCCGGCCGTCGCTCCGCTCGGCTAAGCCCCGAAGTACTGGAAGAACCCAAAGGCGCCGTACCGGCCTGAGTGGTCGTAGCTCACGTGCTCGTCGCTGACCGTGAACCGCTTGGTGCCGACAAGTGCTGCCTCCTTCACGACGAGGCCCTCGGGCAGGACGACGCGCGGGTGGATCGTCTCCTTGGTGACCGGATTCAGGATGTACTCCATCTCGACTGTGACCGCGCCGGGCGCCAGAACTCGCGGCAGCGTCGTGTCGGCATCCACCTCGTAGCGCACGTACCGGGGGCCGTGCAGTTCGCTGAAGGTCTTGCGAAAGATCCCCCAGGGACCGCCGGCGTTCCCTTCCACCAGCGCTCGCAGCGCGGCCCGCTGCGGCTCGTCGGCGCGCTCGTCGATCAAGCTGGTCGCGACCCCGTTTCCCTCGTGGATCGCGGCGGGCCAATTGCAGTAAAGGCCGACGTTCAGGTCGTCGAGTCGCAGGTCGCCGTACGACCCCTGTTCGATATGCCAGGTCCAGCCGCCCTCGCACTTGCCAGTGCTGGGACGCCCGTTGACGTTGCAGGGACACCCGTAATCGCAGTTGCAGGAGATGATGACCTGACCCTTCATCATCCAGTTAGTCGGCTTTACGGCTGCCATGTCCTTCCCTCCCAAACCTCACATCTTCCCGACCAAAGACTGCGCGATCTCGGGTCGCGTCACAACCAACGCGGCGCCGGCGATAAGTGCGATCCCCATTCCTCGACCAAACGCAACTCCCCGTGGCAAAACCTTCTCAATGAAGACAGCCAATGCGATGACTGCGGCCCACAGCAGACCCATCGCTCCAGCGCCCACGAACACCACCATCAGCGCCCAGCAGCAGCCCAGGCAGTAGATACCGTGCTCCAGGCCCAGGCGGAGCTCGCCCCTCAAGCCTGGGTACCAATGGGTAAGGAGGAAGTCCATCGGGCTGCGGCAGACCCGTAAGCAGGCCGTCTTGAGCGGGGTGAACTGGTAGACGCCGGCGAGAAGCAAGATGGCTGCCACGGCGAGCGCCCGGGCCCCCATGGGGAGGAGCGCATCGGTGATCCGAGCCCCGATCCACACGCCGACGCCGGCAGCTGCCCAGACCAGGAGATAGACGCCGATGAAGAGGGCGGTCCGAAGCTCGGACTGGATCCGACCCGGAGCGCTGACACCACGCCGGTGCAGGAGGATCATCGGCGCGGCCGACGGCAGCATCATCGCCGCCATCATGAGAGTCCAGGAGCCCAGAAACGGTGCCACAGCCGTCCCCACTTGTTCGCCGGATTCTCACCCTACACGGGCGACCGGGGCTGTGCATACCAGTGGACCGCGTTCGCCTGGACTTCGCCGAACGCAAGTTGGCCGCTGTCGATTTCGGACGATCCTTGTTCGTCGTCTAGGTAACGGCCAGCACGGGGTCTGGCTGAATCGTTTTGAACAAGAGGAGCTGTAAACATGGCAAGCCACGTAATCCACTTCGAAGTCACCGGCAAGGACGGCCCGGCCCTACAGCGCTTCTACTCGGAAGCGTTCGGATGGAAGCTCGACACCAACAACCCTGGCGGCTACGGGATGCTGCGGGGCGACGAGCATCCAATCACCGGCGGCATCGGCGCCGCGGCGGATGGCGCGCCCGGTGGGGTCACCTTCTATGTCCATACCGAGGACCCCAAAGCGACCCTGGCCAAGGTCGAGAAACTGGGTGGGAAGGTCTTGATGCCGCTGACCCAGGTGGCGCCGGAAACCACGATCGCGCTCTTCGCCGATCCCGAGGGTCACGTCGTCGGCCTGATGTAGGGGCTGCTTGCTGGGGAAGGAGGTCGCGGACCTCTTTCCCGGCTGGCGGGGCCGGCGCTGCCTGTGCTGAGCGCCGGCCTCAGCGGGTTCTGGGCGTCCGCAGTGCCGCGACCGACGCGACCAACAGCCAGACGTAATACATCACGGTCGCGATTATCTGAACGAGGCCGTTGGCGGTGTAGAAGCCGTTCGGATCATTGCCGCCGTAGGCCGCGGGTATGGTTACCGCGATCACGACGACACCGATCCAGCCAACGAGTTGCACCGATCGCGGAAGCACTCCCGTCCGGCCAATGGCGTAGGCGGCTACCGCCAGAAAGAAGAGAGCCGTGATCGTGGTAGGCGCACCGGCCAGCGTCGCGCTGGCTTCGTAGAGGACACGGACCGCGGTGGGGTCCGACTTTCCGGCGGCGTCGATTGCCGCGACCTGGATCAACCCGATGCTGATGATCGCCTCTACCGCGAGGGCGATGCCGATACCGAAGATCGCGGTGCCGAGCCACTCGGTGGCCTCGCCGGCGGTTCGGATCAGGCCGCGCAAGCCGGCCAGGAACATAAAAAAGAAGCCGTAACCGAGGTAGAACAGCAGGGCTGAGGTCGTGACGATGGCGGCCCCGTTTCGCAGATAGGCAGCGAGCTTGGCCGGGTCGTTGAGGCTGGGCGGGACGCCCGCGACGAAGAAGATGGCGAAGCCTACGAGCTGGATAACCGCGAAGGCCAGGCCCGTGGTCCCGACCCAGCGCCTGAGAGACCAGTCAACCATCGCGAAGTCCCCCCTACGAACGCACCCGACCTGGAAAACACAGTATGTGTCGTCCGACCGAAGTCGGGGTCAGTGTCCCTGGAAGAGAAGGCCGCCTACGTAGGTGACCCCGCCTACGATCACCCCCGCCAGCGTCATCTCGAGGCCCGCCGCCCACCAGCTCCTCAGCGTGAAGAGCGACTTCGCGGCGCCGACCAGGAAGTGGGCGATCAGCGACACCGCGGCCGCTACCAGGACGCCAAGCTGGCCTCGCAGCCAGAAGAAAGGGATGACCGGAATCATCGCCCCAAGGAAGGTGCTGACGCCGGCCGCGACCGCCGCCTGGACCGGGTTGCCGGCGGCCTCGGCGCTGCTGCCCAGTTCCTCCGCGGCCAGCACTTTGAGCATCGCGTCCGGGTCTTCGGACAGCTTCTCGGCGAGCGTGTCGGCGGACTTCTTGTCGATCCCCTTCAGCTGATAGAAGAGCGAGAGCTCCTCGCGCTCCTCTTCCGGATGCTCCCTGATCTCGCGGCGCTCCTGCTCCAGGTTGGCCGCCGCGACCTCGCCTTCGGAACGCTCGGCCAGGAAGGCGCCGGTGGCCATGGAGAGGCCAGAGGCGACCGCGCCGGCCAGCCCCGCGGTGAGAACCAGGTTCGATCCGCCGGTGGCGCCGGAAACGCCGGACACGATCCCGAAGACCGCCGCCAGCCCGTCGTTGGCGCCGTAGATCGCGCCCGAGATCCAGCCCGCTCCGGTACGGTGCCAACGCTCCCGGCCCAGGATGCGGTCGAGCCTGGTCTGGGCTGGGGAGGCGGTCGCCGCGGGCGGCGGCGTGCCGGATTCGCGCATGCCGCGCAGCGACCGCGAATGAGACTGCTCCTCGGCCCGGATCGAAGCGAACAGCCGGTCGGTCTCGGCGTCGCCGGTCGAGCGCTTGTAGGCCCCGGTGATCTCCTCCTGCTCCGCCGCCTCCATGCGCGCCAGCACCCGGTGCAGCGGCGCTATCGACGCCTGCAGCCGGAGCCAGGTCGGGAGCCGCACCGTGGACTCGTTCGGGATCGGCGCTCCGAGCTCTCGCAGCCGGTCCTCGATGCGGGCCCGGTGGCGGGCCTCGGCGGCCGCCATCTCCCGGATCAGATCGGCTCGCCGCGGGTCGCGTTCGCGCTCCGCGAGGATCCTATAGACGGCGCCGGCCCGGACCTCGCCCGCCCAGGCTTGGCGCAGGCGCTCGACAGCTTCGGTCGACTTCAGCCCTTGGACAGCCAGCCGTCCATTCCGCCGGAGAGCATTCCCGGGTTGGTCTTGCTCTTGATCAGGTACTCGAGCGCGCCGAGCCGGAGGCCGCGCTCGACGAGCTCCTTCTCAGCGTAGTTGGAGAGGATCACCACCGGCAGGTGGCTGGTGCTGTCGTCGGCGCGGATCGCCTCCAGCACAGCCAGCCCGTCCATCTTTGGCAGCCTGATGTCGAGGAAGACCATGTCGGGCGGGTCCTCGCGCGCCATCCGGAGCCCGGCCTCGCCGTCCCGCGCGATGGTGACCTGGTAGCCGTCGAGCTGCAGCTTGAGCTGGTACATCTGGGCAACGGCTGGGTCGTCTTCGATGAAGAGCACGCGCACCGGCGCGTCCTGCGCCTCTACATCCACTGCTTAAGTCAGGCTATCAGTTGGTGCGACCGATCGCAGTCACAATGGGCGATCCGAGCGGGGTCGGTCCCGAGATCAGCGTGCTGGCGATGGCTCAGGACAGACGGCCCGCCAACTGCGTTCTGGTGGGTGACTTGACGCGCCTGGAGGCGGCTCAGAAGCTGCTCATCGAATCCGGCCGGCTCTCCCCATCGGTGGCTCCGATCGGTTCGCTGGTGGAGGTGATCGACCTGGGCAATGTGCCGGCCGGCCTGCCCTGGGGAGCCAACAGCGCGGAAGCCGGGCGGGCCGGCTATGAATACGTCGAGCGCGCCGCTCGAGCCGCCCTGGCCGGCGAGGCGGCGGCGGTCTGCACCTGCCCGATCAACAAGGAGTCCTGGCGATTGGCGGGGGTCCCCCATACCGGCCACACGGAGGCCCTGGCCGCGCTGGCCGGCACCGACCGCTTCGCCATGATGCTCGTCAACGGCGGCCTCCGGGTAGTTCATCTCTCCACGCATACGAGCCTGGTCGAAGCTGTGCGGCAGGCGACCACCGAACGAGCGGTCACCTGCATCGAGCTGGCCGCCGCGTTCCTCCGCGCGGCAGGGATCGCCAACTGCCGGATCGCGGTCGCCGGCATCAACCCGCACGCGGGCGAGTCCGGCCTGCTCGGGTCGGAGGACCAGGAGCAGCTGCGCCCCGCCGTGGAGACGGCGAGGCGCACCGGTATCGACGCCTCCGGGCCCTGGGCGCCCGACACTGTCTTCGCCCGGGCCGCGCTCGGCGAGTTCGACGCCGTGATCGCCGCCTACCACGACCAGGGCCACATCCCGATCAAGATCCTTGGCCTCGACTCGGGCGTGAACGTGACGCTGGGGCTGCCGTTCGTCCGCACCTCCGTCGACCACGGGACCGCCTTCGACATCGCGGGCCGGGGCCTCGCCCGCGAAGCCAACCTGCTGGCTGCCCTCGATCTCGCCGCCAGCTTGGCTGCCACCGACGAGATCTAGCCAAGCAACCCATTCGTGGGTAACCTTGCGCAGACAAGCGTCGGCACGGACATGCGTTAGGTAGGGAACTGGGTGGGTTCAGACGAAAGATCGGAGTCTCGTTTTTGGCTTGCCGCGGGACTCTGGTTCCTGATGGGAATGCTGATCGCGCTCGGGCCCGGGCAGGGCACGAACCTGCTCTCGGCCCTCGTGCCGCATACCGCCGGACCGAGCCCAGGGGTCCGCATTATGCGGCAGTCGCCGGCGTCGACGCTCGTCAGCAGCCAACCCTGGGAGGTCGTCTCGCGCCAGCAGTCGCTGATCAACGCCGACCGGGCGGCGGCCGGGTTGAACCCGCTGCGCTGGAACACGTGCCTCGCGGCCGACGCTCACCGGCGGGCCGCGCGGCTGGCCGCGAGCCAGGTGCTCGAACCTGGCGAGGGAGTTAAAGCCGTTCTCGCCTGCGGCCTGGGAGCCAACGGCCACGAGGAGCTCGGCATGGCCGCGCAGGGAATCGACGACGCCGCTTTGAATTCGTCGTTCATGAACAACCCGCAGCAGCGCAAGTTCGTGCTCGGTCCGTTCCACTGGGTGGGCACGGCCTGGGTCGTCGGGCGGGGCGGCATCGCCTACCTCGCCCTCGAGCTGAGCTAGTTACGCTCGGAGGCGATGGGTCGCCTCCGCGGACTGCTGGTCGACCTGACGCCGTTGCGCGAGTCACGCGACTTCCGGGTGCTCTGGGCGTCGCAGCTCGGGTCGCTGATCGGACGCCAGATCGTCATCGTAGCGATGCCATACCAGGTCTACGTGGTGACGCGTTCCTCGCTGGCCGTCGGCCTTTTGAGCATGGCGCAGGCGGTCGCGATCGTGGCCGCCAGTCTTTCCGGCGGGGGCCTGATCGACCGCTTCGACCGTCGCCGGGTGCAGCTGGCCGCCAAGTCGGTCGGCGCGTTAATGTCGCTCGGCCTCGCCTTCGCCTCGGTGTCTGCCGCGGAACCTATCTGGCTGATCTTCGTCCTCGGTGCGTTGGGCAGCGGCGCCATGTCGCTGGACCAGGCTGCCAGCAGTGCCACCGTGCCGCGGCTCGTGTCCCGGCAGCTGCTGCCGGCGGCGCTCTCGCTGCGGCAGGTCCTCTTCCAGGGCTCGGCAATCGTCGGCCCGGCCCTCGGGGGCGTTGTGATAGCCGGCCTTGGATTGCCTGCAGCCTACGGCCTGGATGTGCTCGGCTTTTTGCCCTCGGCGGCCCTGGTTGCCAGCCTGGCGCCGCAGCCGCCCAGCAGTGTCCAGGTTGCCCGCGGCTGGCAGGCGCTCCTGGAGGCGCTCCGCTACGTCCGCCGGAGCCGGATCCTGCTGGCGATCTTCACCGCCGACCTCAACGCGATGATCTTTGGGATGCCGACCGCCGTCTTCCCGGCCCTGGCTCTCAGCGTCTTCCGGATCGGGCCGAGCGGGTTGGGCCTGCTCTATTCGGCTCCCGCCCTGGGGGCGCTCGCCGGCTCGCTGTTGAGCGGCTGGGTGACAAGGGTGGAGCGCCAGGGTGCAGTGATCATCGGGGCGATCGCCGTCTGGGGCCTGGCCATCGCCGGCTTCGGCCTCACCGGCCGGCTGCTCTGGCTCGGTCTCGCACTGCTCGCCATAGCGGGGGCCGCCGACCTCATCAGCGCGGTCTTCCGGGGCACGATCCTGCAGTTGACGGTGCCCGACGCTATGCGAGGGCGAATGAGCTCCTTCAACCTGATGGTCGTCACGACCGGCCCGCGTCTCGGGGACCTGGAGGCGGGAGTGGTGGCGGCGCTCTTCTCGCCGGTCTTGTCGGTGGTCTCGGGCGGCCTGCTCTGCACTCTCGGGATCGTTGTGCTGGCTCTGCTCAGCCCGACGCTGCGCGGCTACCGAGCGAGCGGGCCCGAGCCTCAGCCGACGCCGAGCAGCTCCACCGCGAACACCAGCGTCGCACCGGGCGGGATCGGACCCACGCCACGGTCGCCGTAGCCGAGCGCCGCCGGGATGGTGAGCTTCCGGCGCCCGCCGATACGCATCCCGCGGACGCCTTCGTCCCAGCCCTTGATGACCTGGCCGGCGCCGAGTTCGAAGCTGAAGGGGTCGCCCCGGTCCCGGGAGCTGTCGAACTTTTGGCGGCTCGTCAGCCAGCCGGTGTAGTGGACCTTGACGCGCTTTCCGGGCAGGGCCTCATCGCCGCTGCCGACTTCCACGTCGACGACCTCCATTCCGTCCGGGCGGGTCTCCGCGGCGCCGGTGGCGTCGAAATCGTCCTGGTTCATGGCACAAGCGTAGTGTCCTGAGGCGCATGGGCAAGGCAGAGTTCGGCGTCTTTGGGCTGGCCGTGATGGGCCAGAACCTGGCTCGGAACATCGCTCGCCGCGGCTTCCCGGTGGCGCTCTACAACCGAACCTGGAGCCGCACCGAGCACTTCGTCCAGGAGTTTGGCAAGGAGGGCGACTTCACTCCCGCCCGCTCGCCGGCCGAGCTGGTGGCCGCCATCCAGCACCCGCGGCCGATCCTGCTCATGGTCAAGGCGGGCGCCCCCGTTGACGATGCCATTGGCGAGCTGCTTCCGTACCTGGAGGCCGGCGACATCGTGATCGACGGGGGCAACTCCTTCTTCCGGGACACCCAGCGCCGGACGCGTGAACTGGAGGCAAAGGGCTTGCGATTCATCGGCGCCGGCGTAAGCGGCGGGGAGGAGGGGGCGCTGGAGGGCCCGAGCATCATGCCGGGCGGGACGCGGGAAGCCTACGCCGAGGTGGAGCCCATCCTGTCGGCGATCGCCGCCCAGGTCGACGGCACTCCCTGCTGCGCCTACATCGGGCCCGACGGCGCCGGGCACTACGTGAAGATGGTCCACAACGGGATCGAGTACGCCGACATCCAGCTGATCGCCGAGAGCTACGACCTGCTCCGCCACGCGACCGGGCTCGAGGCGGGCGAGCTGGCGGAAGTCTTCCGGACCTGGAACGAGGGCGACCTGGAGTCGTATCTCATCGAGATCACCTCCGAGGTGCTGGCGAAGGTCGACGCCGGCAGCGGCCGGCCGCTGGTCGACGTAATCCTGGACGAGGCTGCCCAGAAGGGAACCGGCAAGTGGAGCTCGCAGTCGGCGCTCGACCTCGGCGTGCCAACGACGTCCATCTCCGAAGCGGTTTTCGCACGCTTCCTCTCAGCGGAGAAGGAGCAGCGCGTGGCGGCTTCCAAAGTGCTGCCAGGACCCGATGGCCGGCGCCGGCCGACTGAGGCGATTGTGAACTCGATCCGTGACGCGCTCTATGCGTCAAAGATCGTGGCCTACGCCCAGGGCTTCGAGCAGCTGGCGGCCGCCTCCCAGGAGGAGGGCTGGGAGCTCGAACTGGGCACCCTGGCCACCATCTGGCGAGGGGGCTGCATCATCCGGGCGCGTTTCTTGAACCGGATCCGCGATGCCTACGCCGAGGACCCCGAGCTGCGGAACCTCCTCCTCGCGCCATATTTCGTGGAGGGGGTGAGTCGCTGCCAGCAGGCCTGGCGGGAAGTTGCCGCGCTGGCCGTCGAGCTGGGCATCCCGACGCCGGCCTTCTCGTCCGCGCTCGCTTACTACGACGGATACCGGCGGGAGCGCAGCCCGGCTGCGCTCATTCAGGGGCTGCGCGACTTCTTCGGGGCGCACGGCTACCGGCGCGTCGACCGGCCGGGCGACTTTCATACCCGGTGGGCCCAGGACGGGACCGAAGTCCAGCTTTAGCGACTTTGACCGACTGACCCTTTAGCTTCGGAAGCGCGTTCCTGGTGCTAGGATTCCGTGGCCGCGGGGAGAGGTAGGTGCCTCGCTCCCCGAGCCCGCCCCGCTATGAGCGCCCAGCACAACACGCAGGAGATCGACCTCCGGGGAACGCCGAAACTCGCCCTCGGCACCCAGCGGATCGATGTCAGCGTTCACCTGCTCGGTGGGCAGATCATCGAGGGCCAGTCCGAGGCGATCGGACTGGTCCGCCAGGGCTATCCCATTTATGCCAGCAGCGCCCACCGCGAGCTGACCTGGATCCCGCTCGCCAACATCAAGTACGTCGCGCTCGGATCCATCCGGTCGGGAGGGCTCGACGAGGATCCTGGCGACGACACCGACGACCGCAAGGGCCTGATGGGTTTCCGGGATGGCGACAACATCCAGGCGTACCTCTCCTCGCTGCCATCTGGAGCCGAGGGCTTCACGGTTCGGATGCGAGTGCCCGAAACGGAGTTCGTGATCTCGGCGGTGGTCTCCAAGAGCGCGCTCCTCGAGATCCGCTTCGTGGATCGTTGGGGCGTTGGTCTGAACCAGTGGATGACCGCTCCCCGCCGCCGCCGCACCGACCAGGTCGGCGAGCAACGGGCCACCGACGCGACTGACGGCCGGTCCCGCATCATGCAGCTGGCGACCCTCTACCGAGATCGCCTCTCGCAGATCAAAGACGCCGATCTCTCCATGGGCGACATGGAATCCTTCGCGCGCGCTGTTCGGCTGCACGTCGATCGGCTCCTGGAAGAAGACCAGCTCACGCTCACGATGGCCGAGCGGACCGATCTCCTGGAGAACATCCTGCTCACAGCGGTCGGCTACGGGCCCCTCGACCACCTGCTCCGGGACAGCTCCGTCAGCGAGATCATGGTCAACGGTCCCGATCAGGTCTACGTCGAGCGCAACGGCATGATCCAAAAGGTCGAGGACGCCAAGTTCGACGACGAGAACCAGCTGCTGGAGACAATCCGCCGCATGGTCGCCATCACGGGCCGCCATATCGACGAGCTGAGCCCGATGGTGGATGCCAGGCTGCCCGACGGGAGCCGCATCAACGCCATCATCCGGCCGGCCTCGATCCTCGGCCCCTCGCTCACGATCCGGAAGTTCCGCGACTTCGTGATGGACGTCGACGACCTCCTCCGGGAGGGCAGCTTGAGCCCGGCCATGGCCGACTTCTTGCGCGCTTGCGTGGTCGGCCGGATGAACATCCTGGTCTCGGGCGGCACCGGCGCCGGCAAGACCACCACGCTGAACGTCCTCTCCTCGTACATCCCCGAGGTGCAGCGCGTCATCACGATCGAGGACGCGGCCGAGCTCCAGATCCAGCACCCACACGTGATCTCGCTCGAGCACCGCCCAGCCAACGTGGAGGGTAAGGGCGAGCTGACGATCCGCCAGCTGGTTCGCAACAGCCTGCGCATGCGCCCCGACCGGATCGTCGTCGGCGAGGTACGGGGCGGCGAAGCTCTGGACATGCTGCAGGCGATGAACACCGGCCACGACGGCTCGATGTCAACCATTCACTCCAACTCCGCGCGAGACGCGCTGTCGCGCCTGGAGACGATGGTGATGATGGCGTCGATCGACCTCCCCTACGAGGCTGTCCGAGCCCAGGTGGCCTCGGCCATCAACCTGCTCGTCCACCAGGCCCGGATGCCCGACGGACGGCGCAAGATCGTCCAGGTCGCCGAGGTGCTCGGCTACGACGCCAACGGCCCGATCATGCGCGACATCTACGTGCTGGGCATGGGCGCGGACCTGCACCTCGAGTACAACGCCACCGGCTACATCCCGAAGCTGCTCGACAAGGCGGCTTTCTACGGCGTCCAGGTCCCCGATCGGCTCTTCGACCCGGAGTTCGCCAGGTTCATCCCCGCAGGGTCAGAAAGCATGATGCCGGTCATCAAGGACCCGCTCATCACGGACGAAGGCAAGAAACCGGCCGGTTCGGTGGTCCGCGAGGTCGTTGTAGTCCCCTTCAGCTCCGACCGCCAGCAGCCGCCACCTCTGCCGAAGGCGCTGGAGCAGATGTACAGCGAAGTTGGCGGCTCCCCCGTGGAACAGCTGGCGAAGCAGATTGTGGCGGCGTCGCCCGTGCTTCAAGAAGAAGTCCGCGATTTGCTCTCCGCGGCCAAGCAGGCAATCGGGGGCGGAGCCGCCGGCGAGGGGGCGGCCGCCGAGCAGGTCTTCGTTCCTCTCTGGAACATCCCAGCCAGCGAGCAGCACGGCCGCCGCAACCCGCGCGCCACCCGCACTAATGCGCGCCGCAGCGTCCAGTCAGTAATCGAGAGCCTGGTCGTCTACCTCGGGTTGGAGGCGCGCCTGTCAAAGGCCGTGATGGAAGCGTTCAACGGCCTGAACGTTCGGATCCGGGCCTATGCGGACATGGTCAGGATCAGCCCGACCACCGCCAGTCGCGACCTGAGCCGCGCTGCCCAGGCCAAGCTGCTGGTCGCCGACCGGCATTCTCAGCTGGGTGTGACCTACCGAGCCAACGCGTTTCTGCTGCAGGCAGTGGCCTACGGGCTGAACCTGCAGTTCGCGCAGGACGAGGCGATCACCGCGGACACGATCTTGAGCAAAGTCTTTCAGGCGATGGAGCGCGTCCAACCCCCGCCCGCTCCAAAGAAGCCGGCCACGCCGAAGAAGCCGGCCAGAGTGGTCGCCGCGCGACGAGTCGAGCGCCCCGCCCGGGAGGTTGAGCCTGCCGCCCAGCGCGCTGAGCCCGTCGCGCCGGTTCGAGAGCCGGCGCTGCTTTCAGCGGGCGAGCCGGAAGAGCCGCACGAAGAAGTGTTGTTCGACGAGCCCAGGGCCCACGTCGATGACCTCGAGCCGGCGGGGGTCGAGATCGATGACCTCGAGCCGGTGGCGGTCGACCTGGTCGACGCCGGCGAGCTCGAGGCTCAGCCGGTCAGCCTGGAGACGGGAACCACCGGCGACACCCCGGACGAATAAACGAGGTAGCCCTCGGTTCCGCCGCTGTTCACTGAGCCGTCCTTGTTGACGCCGAGCTGAAGCTGGATCCAGCTGGCGAGCCAGCCGCCGGTGACAGGCGCCCGCAGCGCGTCGTTCGTCGTGACTCGAATCTTCGCGGCGGGGGCATAGACAGCGCCGATGAAGCCGGAGAAGCCGGCGCCGACCAGGTTGTTGCCGGTGTAGCTGTCGGGGATGCCTGGGTCTGGCGTCAGCGCCGGGGAACTGCAGGCGTTGCCGGGTGGTTCGAACACCAGCAGCCAGTTGTACTGGTAGCCGCCGAACACGTAGGTGTCGCCGTTCCCCGTCAGGTTGATGCAGTTGGGGCCGGGAAGGTAGAACTGCACGCCACCTGGCGTAATCGTGCCTGTCGCGCAGACCGTGGGCGGCGCGCCGCCCTGGATGCAGAAGTTCTCATTGGCGAGGTCCCCCTTGATGCCTGCGTCCGGGGCAGAGCCGGCGCGGGCGGCGTTCTGGTTCGGGGCGGCCACCGGATAGCCAGACGGCGCATACGGCACGGTGGCGGGGTCGGGAGGCGGCGCGCCCGGGGGTGGTGGCCAAATCCTTGCCCGCTGTATCCAGCTGCCGACCGAGATGTTGTCGACGATGCCTACGACATGTCCCAGCGTGCACGCAGGTGAATCGACTGTAGAGGGGCACCCGGACGTGGTCGCGTTCGTCTCCGTCCGGCAGTTGATGATGCCTGTGCTCCGGCCGACTGCGCAGCCGGCGCTGTTGTCAACGTTGCCGACAAGAAGGAAGGGTTCGCTGCAGCTGTTCTGCGAGCCATAGACGTTGTAGCTGTCCGCCCCTGGGACATTACTAACGTCGATCTCGACTGCCTTCGTACCGTTAAGGGAGACCGTCTGGCAGTAGCTGGGGGCGCTTTCACGTGCGACACCGTTGTCGCTGCGCACACTCGTCAACTCGACTCCCATTGTCCCGCTATAGGCGATCGGGTTTGCGTTCGCAACCGCCGAGATTGCGAAGTCGCCACCGCATTTGACACCATTGCTGTCCCAGAACTGCGTCGCTGACTTCACTGTGTTAGGACTTCCGTAAGCCCACTCGCCCGGTGGCTTGAGCTCGTTGCTGACGAAGCCGCCGTTCACCGTAAGCCCGTTCTGCCACTTGTACTGGCCGGGGGTGAGGAAGTAGCAGCCGCCTCCGAAGTTGGGGTTGGAGCTGTAGATGCCAGGCTGCAGCTTCACGATGGTGCTCGGGTTGCCCTGGAGGGAGCCGGCCGCCGGCGGCAGGTAGCCAGGGTCGGCAACGCCCGGGTAGACCTGATTGCCGACGCCTTGGCGCAGGGCGCCGAGGACGTTGCCGAGCCCGCAAGGCGGCGCCAGCCCGCTGGGCCAGCACTGGAAGTTGGAGGTCAGGTTCACTTGGTTCGGAATTTGACAGTTGAAAGAGCTGGGCGCGACCTGGACGTTGCCCGCCACGAACTCACGTGATCCGGCGCTGCTGTAGAAGCCGCCGTCGGCGACCAGGTCGCCCAGGACGTGCGGATGTGAGAACTCGAAGAAGGCGAGAGGCCATTGCGTCTCGGCGCCGCCGTTTGGACAGGAGGTGCTCAAGGCTCCGAGCGTCGGGTAAAGGGAGACGTCGTTGACCGTGGCAGCGCTGGCCGCCTTGACGGTGATGTTGGGCGAAAGTCCGAGCGCCTGGATGAAGGCCAGCGCGAGGCTGCGCTGGGCGTTGACCGCGAAAGTCTGCCCCGCGGGCCCCTGGTCGCTGGCAACGAAGGTCAGGGCGGTCCCGTCCGGGAAGGAGCAGTTGGTGGTGATCGGGGCTCCGCCCAGGGCCGGGGTGGCGAAGCCCCCACAGGCGGGTGCGGAGTAGATCTGGGCGTCATTCGCGAACAGCGTGGCCGCCCCGGACTGGGCAGCCGCCCAGCCCAGGCCGGTCCCGTACGTGTCGGCCGCCTTCAGCGCGGCCGCGTCGGCCGCGCCCTGCATGTCCCGGCGAGCGGTGAACGCCCGCCCGCTGTCGATGGCGAGTCCGACGAACCCGAGCAGCACGGTCATCATGAAGGCGACCATCACGATCGCCTGGCCGCGCTGGGCGCGTCGCGAGACCACTGCCTCTTTCAGTACTCCGTCCGGTAGATGGCGACGGCCCGAAAGGTCAGCAGGTTGCCGATGACGCCGCTCACCAGAGGCGTCACCGGCGCGTAGGTGTAGATAACGGTGACCTGGAGCTGGTCGTTGCCCTGGGCGGGGTTGATCGCGCTGCAGGAACCCGATGCGGACGCGCCAGGCTCGCCTCCGGGGGCATCTGGAGGCGGCGAGCCTTCGATGCTGGCCGGCGGGTTCGGCTCGGTTACGAACACCCAGGCCCGGTTCGGAGGCGGCGTGGCCGCCGTGATCGGACCGTTGTAACAAGGCGCGGCGGTCACGATCCCGAATGACTGCGAGCTGACGATGCTCTGAATGTCAGCGTTGGACGGCAGCGGCGTCGAGGCCTTGACGACAGCCCGGGCTCCCTCGCGGGCCGCCTGCTGGACGGTCACGTAGTAGAAGAGCGCGCGACCGAAGTCGATGATTCCGAAGGTGAGTAGGAGCAGGACTGGAGCCACCACGGCGAACTCGACCAGCGCTTGCGACCGTTCCGCGCGTCTCATTCGTCAATGACCCTGGATGGAGAGGTGCAGGTTGGCCGCGAGCCCGAAACCGGCGACAGGCAGGGGAAGAAAGGAGCTGAGCGGGCCATAGCCCATAACGAGGATCACGTTGAGGTCCTGGTGCTGATAGGCATTGGAGCTGCTCGGCAGCGTGGAGAGCGAGTTGTTGTAGCAGATGTAGAGCCAGGGCTGGTTGGGGACGTTCGGCATGTACGAGGTCTGATAGGGCGGGTTGTGAAGGGTGTTGCCGTCCGACGGGGTGGGACAGTTGCCAGGGTTGCGGAAGCTGGAAGCCGGCAGCCCGCCCGCCGTCAGGATGTCATCGACCGCGGCCTTGATATGTGTGTCATCGAGGGAGGAGTTGCTGTTCTGCCCGGCGTTGAAGGAAGCGCCATGACGCGCACCCTCTCGAGCGGCTTCCTTGAGCACGTCGATGCGCTGCAGCATCCGCCCGCCGTCCACAAGACCTCCGAAGAGCACGACCAGGACCAAGGAGGAGATGGCGAACTCGACGAGGGACTGGCCGAGCATGCCTCTTCTCGCCGAAAGTCGGCCAACCATGCTCTAGAATGCTCGCCCGGGCTGGCCGCCCGTCAGGAGGAAACCCGTGGTTGAGATGCAAGAGGCGATCGCGACAGTCCGGCAGCGGCGCCCGTTCACCATCATCGGCGCCGTCCTTGCGCTGGTCGTCCTTGGAGCCTTCTCACTGGTGGTCATCACCTCGGGCCGCGGTGGCTCGACGGTTTCGGCCAACACCGCCACGGTCGTGGCCGCGACCGACCTCCAGAGCCGGACGCCCATCAGCAAAGACCAGCTCCAGGTCGTGCAGTTCCCGGCCGATTTCGTGCCGGCGGGCGCTTTCGCCAACGTCAAGGACGTCGTCGGCCTGGTGCCGGTGACCGACATCAGGAAGGGCCAGCCGCTCACCAACAACGTCGTCATCAACGCGTCTGACCTCATCTCTGGTCAAGAGCCGGCCTTCCTCCCGATCCCGAAAGGTTTCGTGGCCTTCACGCTGCCGAGCGGGGAGCAGGTGGGCGTGGGCGGCTACATCCAGGCCGGGGATTATATCGACATAATCGCCTCCGGCAATACGTCGAAGGGAGCGATCTCCAAGACGATCTTCACCAACGTGCACGTGATCCGGGTCGGCGCCGCCACCTTTGACGTCAAGACCGGCTCCCCAACCGGCGTCACCAGCATCCAGTCGCGTCCCGGCGGTGGTTCCAGCCTCACCGTCGCGGTCTCGCAGTGCCAGGCCGAGTACCTGGTCCTCTTCATGGCGTCGAGCGGCCTCCGCTACACGCTGCTCTCTCACAGCGACTACGGGCCGGCGACCACGCCCGACCCGCCCTGCAAGTCGGGGGTCACAGCCGCTGACGTGCTGGCGAACTTCGGCTTCAGCCCGTGACGGGGCCGCTCGCGATTCTGATCGGGCTCAGCCTGGCGGTCGCGATCGTGATCTTTTTCGTCAACCTGGATCGCGTCCGCCAGGAGCGGCTGGCGTTCTCCGACGACATCCTGATGCCGCTCCCCGCGCGGCGCCGGGCGAGCCGGGCCGAACTCCGGCACGCCGTCGACAGGGTGATGGCGCCCATCGCGGACATCCTCAGCGACCGCAACCGCAGGCGCGGTAAACGA
>CATPBK010000133.1 GCA_955652705.1 Candidatus Dormiibacterota bacterium
ACGCCACCGGTCCAGTTCAGGTTCGAGGCGAAGGGCCGCGCCGCGCCGTCCGGGTAGATGGTCAGGTAGCTCGGCGCAGTCGTGTTGGTGACGGTCACATTGAGGACGACGGCGGAGACACCTGAGGCGGGTACATGAGAGCCTGGGAAGCCGCCGACCTGGATCTCTCGCGCGGTGTCGGCACCGAACGGCGAGCTATACGGGCCGACCTGGGAGCCGGGTCGCGTGTCGAGGATGCGGAAGGGAGCCAGTGGATGGTAGGTGCCGCCAGCCCTGGTCTGGGTGACGATCGTTCCGCCACTGCCGCCGGCGTTCGTCTCGGTGGCTGTTACGGTACAAAGGCCAGTCGTCGTTGACGAGGTGTAGGTGACGCTGGCGTTGCCGCTCGCGTTTGTGGTCGCCGACGGCGCGCCCAAAGATCCGCAAGCGGCGCCGCTCAAGGCGAAGTTCACCGTGTCGCCCGCGACAGGCGTACTGCCCACATGCTTGGTGACGATTGCCTTCACCGTGGAGGTGCTGGCGCCGTCGGCGCTGATGCTGGCCGGATTGGCACTCACCTTGACGTCGTTCGCGGCTTGAGTCGCGGTGACTGTCGCAGCGCCTTTAACGGTTGAAGTGCTGGCGAATGCGTCCGACACCGCGGTCGTCACCGTGAACGAGCCGGTGGTCGAATAGGTATGGCTTCCGGTCACATTGAACGCCTGGCCGGTGCCGGCCACCGTTCCGGGCCCGATGGCGCTGCCATCGCCCCAGTCGATCGTCGCGCTGTAGTCGGCTGCGTGCGCGCTCGGCCCCGTGAAGTTCGCCGTGACAACGCTTCCCGTGCTGGTTCCCGCGACAGCGTTGAAGTCGTGGCTGCTGGCTGAGGGCGCGAAGGGATCGTCGCGTAAGCGGCCGAACCAAAGGAAGCGAGGCCCGACGGAGCTTCCCGCGCTGCCGCCCTGGAGCGTGTAGGACGTCCCCACCCAGGTGAGGCCGTTCCCGGAGGCGGGCCGGACCGTCAGGTAATCGCCCCACGAATTGTTTGACGGCCCGTGGTCCCCGCTGCGCACCGCGAGAAGGCTGAAGGCCGACGGGCTGAAGTCGTCCAGAATTCCGATGGCCGACGATGGATAGGTTGTCGGACCGCCTCCGTACACGATGCTCAGGCCCAGATGGCCGGCCGCGTTGGCGGCGACGTCCGGGTACTGATATGCGTAGCTAGAGCTGAAGACCTGGGGGTCGTCGACATGAGCCGCTGTCGCCGCGTCGATCCTGATTCCCTGGACGTATGGGTAGGGGAACGTCTGAGTTCCGACGACGCCCTGCTTCGCAGCCCAAAAGAAGCCCAGTGTTCCGGCCGAGAGCCAGCCGGCCGCCACTCTCGAGTCCGACCTTCCGCACATGTTGAAGGTGTCGGGGCTCGGGCAAAGACCGTCGCCGTTCTCGTAGTTGAACGCGGGGTGAGTGACGTCCGCCAGTTGTGGCGAGCCGGCGGCTTCCGGCCAGCGGAAGACGCGAAAGTCAGTTGGGCTGAAGTGCGCGCCGAAGTACATGGTGTCCGTTGCGCCTGAGACGGGCTCGAACACGTCGACAGCCGGATCATTGACCACGACCCCAGTCGGTGTTGAAGTGGGGCTCGAGAGGGCTGAAAGTGGCATCCGAAACAGCGCGGTCGTGATGGAGCTGTTCGCGCTCGTGAAGACGTTCGTCGAGAGGTAGAGGTAGTTGGTGCTCAGCGCCAGACGTGGGAAGTCCAGCCAGTCGCCGGTCGGGAATCCGAACATCTGAGCGGTGATGTCCCAGTAGTGCCAGGAGTTGCTGGCCACGCCTGCCCGGCCGTTCGCCACCGCCAGCCGCTGGACGTCGCCGTTGGCATCGTTGAGGTATTGGAGCTCCCAGACGGTGATGTCGTAGTGGGGATCGTAGATGGTCACCTGGTCGCAGCAGAGCCCCGCCGCGGCAGAAGGCAGATCCGTGAACGGGTTGATGTAGGTGAACGACGCGCCCGAATCCGTCGAAACCGCGGCCGACCAGTTGGTCGTGTAGAAGACGACGTTCTGGTTGTTGGAGGCGCTCGGCTCGAGGACGGTGTCCTTCGTCGGTATCGCCGCGCCGAGGTCTGTCGAGCGGAACAAGGTCGAGTCGGCGGGTGCCGACCTTACGTTGGTTTCCGGGGCGATCGGCCGTCCGGGAGAGGTAGACGCCGGTGCGTTTGCGAAAGATCTCGTCTTGAGCAAGGAATGAACCGGCCCCGCGGGCGCCGGCGGCGGCTGACTCCGCCGCTCCGGGAGGCGCACGACGTGAGCGGGGCCGAGGTTGACGGAGCTGACTCCTTCGCCGGCTGCTAGCGGTCGGTACGGGCTCGAGCCTTGGGCGCCGGCCGGCATCGGCAACAGAGCGGCCAGCACGACGAGCAGCGGAAGAATTCGGATCAGTCGGGACAATTCCCCTAGCCTCCTGTGGCGCTTGAGCCCCTCTGGGGGAACCTAGCCGGGCAATGTTACACGGCTCGGTCATGATCAACGGTATGGCCAAGACAGTCGATCTGCTGCGGCATACGGACAGCGAGGGTGACGCCCTGACCGAGGGCGGAGTGCGAGCGGCCGTCGCCCTGGGCGGCCGGCTGACTGGTCGCTATGACCTCATCGTCTCGTCGGGCGCCCAGCGCGCCACCCAGACGCTAGCGTGCCTGCTCTGTGGCTCCGGTAAGCGGGTGGAAGGCGGCGCGATCGTGGAGACGGGATTCCGATCCGCGGTGGAGGATCGCTGGCGGGAGGCCTCCAAGCGCGCCCCAGGCAAGGACCTCGAGGCTTTCCGCGAGGCTGACCCAGAGCTGGTCGAGCAGGAGTCGGCGCTCCTCGGCTCTGTGCTTCGGAATCTGTTCGATCGCCTTCCCGAGAACGGCCGGGCATTGGTGGCGGGCCACTCGCCCACGCACGAGGCAGCGGTTCTCGGCCTCTGCGGCCAGCTCCTCCAGCCGCTCGCCAAAGGGGCCGGCGTCCGGGTCGTGCGGGAGGGCGACGCCTACCGAATCGAAGCTCTCGACTGAGATGGAGGCGTGGTTCGAGGAGCTTGCCAGACTGGTGTCCGCCTCCGAGCCGACGCTGCAACAGCTTTTCGGGGGCGGACGGCGCTTCGACACGATCTTCATGCCTGAGCTGGCGCGGCCTCTGATGAAGAAATACGGGCTCAAGCTGCCGAGCCCAGGCGGCACCCCGTAAGCACGCGCGCCTTGCGCCGCCAGTCGAGGCGGTCTAGTCTTGCCTCTAAGGGGTGGCGGCCGTCGAATCCGCCACGTGGTCGAGAGATGCTCTCGAAGGAGGGGACATGGCTGTCCTTCAGCGCGATGGGGTGAGACTGGCCTACGTCGACGAAGGCAAGGGCGAGCCGGCTTTCGTGTTCGTGCACGGCTGGACCTGCAACCGGTCCTACTTCAAGCCGCAGCACGACCACTTCAAAGCCAGGCATCGGGTCGTCTCCGTCGACCTTCGCGGCCACGGCGAGAGCGACAAGCCGAAGGGGCCTTACCCGATCCGGCAGTACGCCGACGACGTGGCGTGGCTCATCGGCAAGCTCGGGCTCGACCGGCCCGTCGCGCTGGGCCACTCAATGGGAGGCTCCACCGTACTTGAGCTGGCGGCCGAGCATCCCCAATCCGTGCGCGCCATCGTGATGGTCGACCCCGCGCCGTTCTTGTGGTCGCCCGAGTTCATCAGCCTGCTTACGAACGTTGTCGATTCCAGTGAGGCGGGCAACCAACAGCCGCGCCGCGACTTCGTCAACATGCTGTTTCTACCGACATCGCCAGCCGACCTCAAGTCGCGGATCGTCGATGAGATGTGCTCGGCTCCAGCCCACGTCTGTGCCGATGCGATGCGTGGCCTATTGGCCTACGACGCTGTGGCAGTGGCGAAAAAGGTGTCACTGCCCGCGTTGCACATCGCGGCCACCCCGCCACTCAACCCGCCTCACATGATGGAGGAGTGGCTGCCGCACGCCGTAAACGGCTGGACCGTGGGGGCAGGTCACTTCAACATGCTCGAAGCACCCGACCAGGTCAACGACATGATCGACCGGTTTGTCGACCAGTACGTGATGCATCCGCAGCCGGCGGCCGCCGCCACCGGCGGCTGACAGAGCGACTCGATCAGGTCGGCGAGGGAGGGTCTGCCCGTCCCTCGTCTGATCCTGCGCCCCGTCGGCGCGACCGTTAATAATTGGTGCGATGGACATAAGGCTGCTGATCGGGACGAACACGGGACTCTTCATCGCCGAATCCGATGAGCGCCGGAACGACTGGCGGATCTCCGGACCGCACCACGCCGGCTGGCAGGTCTACACCGCTTCTGGACAGGGCGACGAGGTGATCGCCGCACTCTCGAGCGGGGTCTGGGGGCCGACCCTCCACCGCAGCCAGGACGGCGGCCGCACCTGGGAGCCCATCGACACGCCCGCCTTTCCGGAGGGCAGTCCTCGCAAGCTGCGCCAGGTCTGGAGCCTCGCGAGCCAGGACGGCACGCTCCACGCCGGCGTCGCCGAGGCCGCGCTCTTCAGCCGGACGGGCTCGGGGGCCTGGGAGATGAACGAGGCCCTCGAGTCCCACCCCACGCGGGAGCGCTGGTTGCCCGGCGCCGGGGGGCTCTGCCTGCACACGATCCTGCCCGACAAGGAGCGCACGTACCTCGCCATCTCGTCGGTCGGCGTGGCGCGGAGCGATGATGGCGGCCGCAGCTGGGAGCTGAAGAACGACGGCGTGGTGGCAGCCGACGCCGACCTGGCGGCCCAGTTCGCCGAGTCCCAGGCGTGCTGCACCCACAAGCTTGTGCGCGACCCAGCCAACGCCAACGTGCTGTTCCAGCAGAACCACGTCGGCGTCTTCAGGAGCGCCGACGGGGGCGATTCCTGGGAGCGCATCGAGAACGGCTTGCCGAGCTTCTTCGGCTTTGGCCTCGTGATGCACCCGAAGGACCACCGCACTCTCTACAACTGCCCGATCCGGAGCCAGGAGGTTCACATGGTCGCGGACGGCCGCCTGAGCCTGTACCGGACGCGCGACGGCGGCGACCACTGGGAGTCGCTCGATCGCGGGCTCCCGCAGCAATGCTTCTCCAACGTGCTGCGCGATTCGCTGGCGATCGACGCCCAGGACCCGGTCGGTCTCTACATCGGCACCACC
>CATPBK010000134.1 GCA_955652705.1 Candidatus Dormiibacterota bacterium
GACTCAGACCCAGCCCCAGACCCAGGCCCCGACCGACCCCGAAAGCACCCCACCACCCAGACCAGGAAGAACGAACCGCAAGCCGCCAGCCCGACCACGCCTTGGGCGGCCACGAGGTCCAGCACCAGGTTGTGGGCCCGGTCGAACGTCACGCCCGGCTCCCAGTCGCCCGTCACGAACCGCCCGAACACCAGCCCGAACGTGTCCGGCCCCCACCCGAACAGGGGTCGCGCCGCCACCAATCCGAGCGCATCCCGCCACACGTGCACCCGCGCCGCACCCGTATCGGCGTGGAGGGACCGAAGCGGCGACGCCAGCACTAAAACCACCGCTGCCAGGCACGCCGCAGCCCATCCGGCCCAGAGCCAGCGAGCCGCCCGCCAGGACGGCGCCAGCAAGGCCGGCAGCACCGCCACCCCCGCCAGGCACCCGAGCCAGGCCGACCGAGACGAGGAGACCACCAGCCCACCCACGATCGGCACCAGCAGCGCCGACCACAACGGCGTCCCCAGCGACCGCACGACCAGCAGCGGGACCGCCATCGCCAGCAACACCCCAAGCAGGTTCGACTGCCCGAGGTTTCCGTCCGGTCTCGCCTGCCCCGTCACCGACGCCCAGAGAGCTTCCAGGCCGATCACGGAACACCCGCAGAGGAACCAGGTCACCACCAGCCGCCTTTCGCGCGTTGAGCGCAGGGTCCAGACGGGCAGGCAGAAGAGCAGGAGGTAGGCCACCCGCATCGGCCCCGACTCGTAGCGACTGTAGGAGCCGACCAGGCTCAGGGGCCAGGCGATCGACGCCAGCGTCGACACCGCCACAGCGCCCAGAACGAGCCCCGCCAGCCGCCTCAGGGAGCCCAGGGCGGAAATCGCCGAACGCCAGGCCAGGAGACCGACGGCCCCGGCCAGGCAGCCGCCGACCACGACCAGCGAGGCGCGTGGCAGGATGAAGACGTCCACCCCATGCCCGAGCGTGTAAGACCCGACCGTCCCGGGTATGAACACAACTGGCACCAGGCCCACCAGCAGAGCGGTCGGCGCGGTCCTTAACAAGGACCCGACAGAGGCGCTCCACGAGTTCAAAATGGGCCTCCACACCGAAATGAACTCAGAATCCCGAGCGTTATAGTTAGCTGAGCGTCTGACCGTCGGAATCCGTAGCTCAAGTGAGGAGGTGCTGGTCCACCCCGTCGAACGAGTCCCAGCCCAAAGGAGATAAGCAACCTTGTATCCGTTCGAGAGATTCACAGAGCGTGCTAAGAAGGTCCTGACCCTCGCGCAGGAAGAGGCCGAGAGGTCTCACCACAGCTACATCGGGACCGAACATCTTCTCCTTGGGCTGCTCCGAGAGGGCGAAGGGCTCGCGGCCAAAGTGCTGGCCAACCTCGGGGTCGAGATCGGCAAGGTCCGGCAGACGATCGAGTCGGTGCTCGGTCGCAACGAGCGGATCATCATCCAGCAGATCATCCCGACGAGCCGGGTGAAGAAGGTGATCGAGATCTCCTTCGAAGAGGCTCGCCGGATGGGTCACAACTACGTCGGCACCGAGCACCTGCTGCTCGGGCTTCTGATCGAGGGTGAGGGGATCGCGGCCCACGTGCTCGAGGACCTCGGAGCGAACCTGGAGAAGGTCCGGGCCGAGATCGAGCGCCTGCTCCACGACTCCGCCGTCGAAGAGGCCGAGCCGGCGCCGAAGCGGCCTTCCAAGACGCCCCTCCTCGACCAGTTCGGGCGCGACCTCACCGAACTCGCCCGGAAGAACTCGCTCGACCCGGTGATCGGGCGGGAGACCGAGATCGAACGGGTCATCCAGATCCTGAGCCGGCGGACCAAAAACAACCCCGCGCTGATCGGCGAGCCGGGCGTTGGCAAGACGGCCATCGCCGAGGGCCTGGCGCAGCAGATCACGCTGGGCAACGTGCCCGAGAGCCTCCTCAACAAGCGCGTGCTAACGCTCGACATGGGCGCGCTGGTCGCGGGCACCAAGTACCGCGGCGAGTTCGAGGAGCGGCTGAAGAAGATCCTCGACGAGATCCGCAGCACGCGCGAGGTGGTTCTCTTCATCGACGAGCTGCACACGCTCGTCGGAGCCGGCGCCGCCGAGGGCGCGATCGACGCCGCCAACATCTTGAAGCCGGCACTCGCCCGTGGCGAGATCCAGTGCATCGGCGCCACCACCCTCAACGAGTACCGCAAGTACATCGAGAAGGACGCGGCGCTCGAGCGCAGGTTCCAGCCGGTCTTCGTCGACCAGCCCTCGCTGGCCGAGACCATCGACATCCTGCACGGTGTGAAGAGCCTCTACGAGAAGCACCACCGGGTCACGATCAACGACCAGGCCATAAAGGCCGCGGCTGTGCTGAGCGACCGCTACGTCTCCGACCGGGCGCTGCCAGATAAGGCGATCGACCTCATCGACGAGGCGGCCGCCCGCGTCCGCATGAAGCTGACGACGACGCCTCCCGAGCTGAAGGACATGCAGAAGGAGATCAAGCTCCTCCAGGCTCAGAAGGAGGAAGCGATCGCCAAGCAGGATTACGAGACCGCGGCCAGCTTCCGCGACCAGGAGAAGAAGCAGAAGGACAAGTACGCCGCCGCTGAGACCGAGTGGCGCGACAAGCTCGGCGAGATCGTGCCGGACGTCTCCGAGGAGGACATCGCGCACATCGTGGCCTCCTGGACGGGCGTGCCGGTGAGCCGGCTGGTCGAGGAGGAGACGGCGCGCCTGCTGCGCATGGAGGACGACCTCCACAACCGTGTGATCGGCCAGAACGAGGCCATCGTGGCGGTCTCGCAGGCGGTGCGCCGGGGCCGGGCCGGGTTGAAGGACCCGCGCCGGCCGATCGGATCCTTCATCTTCCTGGGCCCGACGGGCGTCGGCAAGACCGAGCTGGCGCGGGCGCTGGCCGAGTTCCTCTTCGACTCCGAGGACGCCCTGATCCGGCTCGACATGTCCGAGTTCATGGAGCGCCACACGACCGCCCGCCTGGTCGGATCGCCGCCCGGCTACGTCGGTTATGACGAAGGCGGCCAGCTGACCGAGGCGGTGCGCCGTCGGCCCTACTCGGTGATCCTGCTCGATGAGATCGAGAAGGCGCATCCCGAGGTCTTCAACATGCTCCTCCAGATCCTGGAGGACGGTCGCTTGAGCGACGCCAAGGGCAAGGTTGTCAACTTCGCCAACTCGATAGTGATCATGACCTCCAACCTGGGCGTCCGTGACCTGACGCAGGCGCAGTCCAGCCTCGGCTTCCAGGCCGCTCTGGCTACCGAGGAGGCCGAGTCCGAGCGCCGGCACAAGGCTATGAAGGAGAAGATCGACGAGGAGCTGAAGCGGATGTTCCGCCCCGAGTTCCTGAACCGCATCGACGCGGTCGTGACCTTCAAGAGCCTGACGCCGGAGCAGGTCCGGCAGATCGTCGACCTGATGCTCGCCAGGACCTCCAAGCACCTGGCTGAGCAGGACGTCCACCTGGACGTCTCGATGGCCGCCAAGGACTGGCTCGCGAAGGAGGGCTTCGACAAGGTCTACGGAGCTCGCCCTCTGCGGCGCGTGATCACCACTCGGATCGAGGATCCCTTGTCCGAGGAGCTGCTCCGTGGCAGCTTCCGCAAGGGCGACACGATCTTCGTGGACGCCGACGAGAACGGCATCAAGCTGGTTCCGCGGCCGGCTCCTAAGGAAACGGCCGGCTCGGCGCCATCGAAAGAGGATTGACCGGGCAAGGGTCGAGATACGCCGTCGGTATGACCCGCTGAGCTACCTGGAGGCGAACGCCTCCGAGAGACCGGACGATCCGGCGCTGTTCGACCTCGGGCGGACCGTGACTTTCGGCGAGCTGGCGGCGTCGGTGAAGCGCCTGGTGCGCGTCCTGCGTGCCGGCGGTCTGGTAGCAGGTGAGCCGGTCGGGGTCCGGCTGCCGAACATCTGGGAGTACGTCGTCCTGGAACTCGCCATCCCGGCGGCCGGGGGCGTGATCATGCCGCTGTCACCGGCGCTGGGTGAGGCGGAGCTGCGCTGGGCGATGGAGCGTTCGGGGGCCCGGCGGATGATCACCGAACCCGACCTGCCGGCGCTCTTCTCCAGTCGTCCGGCCCAACCAC
>CATPBK010000135.1 GCA_955652705.1 Candidatus Dormiibacterota bacterium
ATCTCGTGGTCGCCGATGAAGGTGTTGTTCGGAACCGAGAGCTGGACGCGCATCAGCAGTGCGAAGATGCCGGCCACCAAGAACGACATGAAGCCCGTGAACATGTACATCTGCGCGATCAGCTTGTGATCGGTGGTCGTGAGCCAGACGGTGATCGGGCTCCAGAACGTGCGGTCGTACTCGGCCGGGAGGACCGGTGCCGCGGGCTTCGCTACGGTCGCCATTTCAACTCTGGCCTCACTCTACCTCAGGGTCCTTTAGGTGACGGACTCGGCTTGGGCGAAGGCTGGCGGGAGGCCGCCTGCTGCTTTGCCACCCAGGCCTGGAAGTCCGATTGGGGCATGGCTTCGACGTCGATCTGCATCCCGAAGTGGCCGACGCCGCAGAGCTCGGCGCATTCGCCGTGCCACTTGCAGCCGGTCTGGGTGTGGTCGCCGCTGCCGCCGCCGCAGTCGCCAAGCTTGCTGGAGCTGATCTTGAGCCAGCTGAAGTTCTGGTAGCCAGGCACCGCATCGGTTTTCCCGGTGACGGCCGGGACCCACCAGGAGTGGATGACGTCGGTCGACTCGAAGGTCAGGCGCACGAAGGTGTCGGTGGGCACGACCATCGTGTCGCGAGCCCGGACGCCGCCGTTGTCCGGGTAGTCGTAGAACCAGGTGAACTGGGTCCCGGTGACCGTGATGTTCATCTGGGTCTCGGCGTCGGTCGGCTTCTGGAAGTCCTGCTGGAGCTCGAGGAAGGAGAGCGTGGCGATCAGCGCGACGATCAGGGTCGGCGCGATGAACCAGGCGATCTCCAGCGCCACGTTGCCGTGGACCGGCTTGCCGACGTGGTCGGGGCCCCGGCGCCGGAACCTGAAGATGATGTACAGGAGGCCGATCTCGACCCCCAGGAAGACGATGACCGCCGGGATGGTGATCCACTGGTAGAGCTGGTAGATCCGCTCTCCGTTCGGAGAGACCGGGTTCGGGAAGATCCAGCTGGTCCCACCGGCCGCCAGCGCCGGTTGGGTGGCGGCCAGCGCGGCGGGAAGCGCGATCCAGGCGGCCAGGATGACGTGGCGGAGGCTGAAACGCATCCAGGCAGCAATTTTAGAAGGGCGGGTTGAAGTCCGTCGCCGGTCCATCCGAGGCCAGGATGGGCCTTGGTAGAATCGGCTGCAGTGAAGGCGAGGACTGTCGAGTTCGTCGACGTCTTGAACCCCGCTGTCGGTCTGGACTGCCCCCGATGCGGGCTCTGGACGGCCCGCTTCGGCTGGTTCTGCCGGAACTGCGCTTACCGCCTCTGGCCCAACGCCGAGGCGGCCGGCCGCGCCTACCGGACGTGGCGTCTGCACGACCCCTCCCGCATGCGCGTCCACCAGTGGGACGACGAGCTCCCGGTTGAGGACACGGTGCTCGTCGTCGACTTCCGCCAGCGCGCGCACGAGCTCGGCATCCACGTCTTCCCGTCCAGCCACTGGCCGATCGTGGTCTGCGGCGGGCTCCTCTTCGCCGGCCTGGCCGCCGTGCCGCTGGCGCCGGTCGTCCGGATCATCCTGGGCGTGATCGGCGTGGTGCTCTTCGTGCTCGGCGTGGGCGGCTGGATGCTGGAGGACGTCCGCCTCTACCCGGCCGAGGACGACGGCGCCCACGGCGAGGGCCACGGCGTCGAGACCCATCACGAATAGATGGCGGTAGCCGCCCTTCCCCGCGAGCGCGCGCCCGAGCACCCGCGTCTGGCGCCCGGAATGATGGGCATGTACATCTTCCTGGCCTCCGAGATCATGTTTTTCGGAAGCCTCTTCGCCACCTACTTCTACCTGGCTTCGTCCCACGCCCACTGGCCGCCGGGGGGCTTCACGCCAGTCGAGCCGATCCCGGTGCCGGCGGTCAACACCGTCGTCCTGCTCTCAAGCGGCGTGACGATGCACATCAGCCACCTGGCGATCCAGGCGGGCAACCGGCGCCGGTTCATCAACTGGCTGGTGGTCACGATCGTCCTGGGCACGGCGTTCGAGGTCGGCCAGGTCTACGAGTTCCTGCGCGCCGAAGTTTTCCGCACCTTCACCGCCAACGAGTTCGCGACAGCTTTCTTCACGATGACCGGCTTCCACGGGCTGCACGTGTTGGGTGGCCTGATCTTCCTGGTCGTCGTCCTGGCCCGGGCGCTGAGCGGCCAGTTCAGCGCCCAGCACCATGTCGGAGTCGCCGCCGGCGCCATCTACTGGCACTTCGTCGACATCGTCTGGGTCTTCCTCTACGGGATCCTCTACATCTCGATCGCCGCGGTGACGGGCAATGCCGTCGCCCACGTGTTCGGCTTCTGAGGTTAGGGCGAGGGAGAGGGGGAGGGTGTCGGGCAGGACCCGTCGGCTGCCGGGCTGGGCCCCGGCTGCACGCTGATCAGCTCGACCACGAACACGAGCGTCGAGTCAGGCGGGATCGTGGAGCCCTGGCCCGAGGAGCCGTAGCCCAGCGCCGGCGGGATGGTCAGCTTTCGCTTCCCGCCCGCTCGCATGCTCTGGATGCCTTCGTCCCAGCCCTTGATGACCTGGCCGGCGCCGATCTCGAATGTGAAGGGAGTGTTGCGGTCCCGGCTGGAGTCGAACTTGGTCCCGGTGCTGAGCCAGCCGGTGTAGTGCATGGTCAGGTTCGAGCACTTCTGGGGCATCTGTCCGGCGCCGATGACAAGGTCGATGTACTGGAGGCCGTCGGGCAGCGTGACGGGAGTCTTGCCCGCTCCGGCGTTGAAGTCGTCCGCGCCCGCGACCGGGCTCGGCGAGGTTGCCGTCACCAGCGCCTGCCCCTTCGGAGCCGGCGGCGCGTAGCCGCAGGCGCCGAGCAGCGCCGGCGCCAGCAGGAGGAGCCCGGTGAACCTCACTGGGCGGTGATGTCGATGCCCAGGATCTGGTCGCCGATCTGGATCTGCTGGACCACTTCCATGCCCTGGCTGACGACTCCGAAGTGGTTGTAAGCGCCGCCGGCCAGGTGCGGCGCGTCGCCGAGCAGCACGAAGAACTGGGAGCCGTTGATGCCGGCCGGGCTCGAGGCCATTCCCACGGAGCCGGTCTTCCAGGGGGCAGGGTTGGCCTCGCTGGGCAGCTTGTAGCTGGGCCCGCCGGTGCCGTCGCCGCTCGGGTCGCCGCCCTGGAGGACGAAGCCCTCGACGCGGCGGTGGAAGGTCAGGCAGTCGTAGAAGCGCTGCTGGGCCAGAAAGACGAAGTTGTTGACGGTGACCGGGGCGGCGTTCGGATCGAGCGCGATCTTGAAGTCGCCGCGCGCGGTCCGCAGCGTGGCTGTGTAGCTCTTGCCGCGGTCGATCGTCTGGGCTGGGGGAGAGGTCATCGACATCACGTGGGTCCGATCTCGATTCTGGCATGCGGGGGGGGTTGGACTGCCGAGGGTGGTCGTCTGGCCGCTGTCTCCAGAGTTGCCGCAGGCGGCCACGAGCAGAACGGCAAGCACCGCCAGGAGCGGCCTCATCGCTGCGGTTCTCGGCCGGCGGCGGTCAGCAGGATGCCCAGCAGGAGCGCGATCGCGGCGGTCGTGTAGAGGGCGGCGGAGACGCTGACCACTCCGGCCATCGTGCCACCGAGGAGCGGGCCGAGCGCGAAACCGAGAGCGGTGGCGCTGGCACTGAGGCCGAAGATGCGGCCCTGTACGGCGACGGGGGCTTCGAGGCCGAGCATGGCGGAGGTGGCGGGACCGATCGTGCCGAAGAAGAACCCAGTGAGCGTCGTCGCCACGATGACCAGCGTGACGTCCGGCGCCACCCCCAGGAGCGCCAGCGCGCCAGCGGAGAGGATGGCGGCGGCGGCGGCCAGCCGGCGATAGCCGGTGCGGGCGGCGACCCGGCTGTAGATGACGGCGGCCGTGGCGCTGGCGACGCCCGCGACCCCGAAGGCGACGCCGGTCACGGTTGCCGTGTCGCGCGGGACGATCGCGATCAGCTTGAGCGGGATGACCGACTGGGCGCCGCTGAAAGCGAGCTGGAGAAGGGTCTGCGCGCAAAGCAGGACGGCGACGGCCGCAAGGCTGCCGCCGCCCGCCGCCCGGAGACTTGGCAGGACGCCGAGGCTGCCGCGAACCGCCTGCTGGAAGGGAGGTTCGCGGACGGCCACGATCACCGGGACCAGGGCCAGCAGGAGCAGCAGACCACCCGCCAGGAAGGTGTTGCGGAGGCCGATCCTTCCCGCCGCCAGGCCGCCGGCGAAGGGCCCCACCGCGCTGCCCAAGGCGACCGCCGAGCTCAGGATGCCCATCGCCCAGCCGACCCGGGCTCGGGGGGTGCCGGTCGCCACCAGCGTGGTCGTGGCCGCGACCGTGCCGGAGAAGGCTCCCTGGAGGAGCCGCAGAAAGACCAGGTCGAGCGGGCCTCGTGCGAAGGCCATCAGACCCACTGTCACGCCGCCTCCGACCATGGCCCGGATCAGCATCGACTTGCGTCCGTAGCGGTCGGCGAGCAGCCCCCAGACTGGGCTCAGGAGGGCGAGCGCGAAGCCGGAGGCGCCGCCCGCCGCGCCCGTCCAAAGGGCCAGCTGGTGCTCGTCGTGGACGCCAAGGAACCTGATGTAGAGGGGGAGGAAGGGGAACGCGAAGGAGAAGCCGAAGATGGCCGTGAACTGGGCGAACCAGAGCACGGCCAGGTTCCGGCGCCAGCTGACCAGCGGCGCGGCCGGCGGGGATGGGAGCGCTTCGCCGGTCAGCCCAGGGTCTCGAAGAGGCGGGCCGGACTGATGGGCAGCTCGCGTACTACCGCTTCCGGGCGGACCTGCCGGATCGCGTCCTCGACGGCGTTGGCGATGGCGGCTGGAGCCGGGATGGTGCCGTTCTCGCCGGCGCCCTTGAAGCCCTCCGGGTTGTGGGGCGTGGGCGTCCCCAGCGAGACCAGCTCGGGCGTGACGCTGAGCTCCGGTGCGCTGGCCATCGTGTAGTCGAGGAAGCTGGCGCTCTGGAACCCGCCGTCGGGCTGGTAGACCGCCTCCTCGAAGAGGGCGTAGCCGAGGCCGTGGGCGTAGCCGCCGTGGAGCTGGCCATCGACCAGGAGCGGGTTGATCGCCTGTCCGGTGTCGTGGACGATCACGTAGCGGACGATGTCGACGCCGCCGGTCTCCGGGTCGACTTCCACGACCGCGAGGTGGCAGCCGCTGGAGTAGGCGTTGGCGAGCTCGGGCTCGAACGTCTCGACGACCTCCAGGCCGGTGTCAGGGAGGACATCGGCCGCGGGGACTGAAGAGCCGGGCGCCCCCTTGACGCTGATGACGCCATCCTCGAGGACCAGGTCGGCGGGATTCGCCTCCAGCGTCTCGGCGGCGTGCTCCAGCAGCCAGCGGCGGGCCGAGCCGGCGGCCAGGGCGGTTGCGTTGCCGACCTGCACGGCGGTGCGGCTGCCGGCGGTCATCTGGCCCCAGCTGACGGCCCCGGTGTCGCCGGCGGTGACCTCGATGCGATCCTCCGGCCAGCCCAGCCGGTCGGCGAGGACCTGGGCGGCGGCGGTGACGTGCCCCTGGCCTTGCGGCGTCGAACCGATGAAGAGGTGGGCGCTGCCGTCCTTCTCGACGCGCAGGCGGGCCGGCTCGGTGCCCCAGCCGCTCGACTCGACGCAGCAGGCGAGGCCGATGCCGAGCAGCTTCCCCTGGCGCGGTTCCCGCTGGCGCTTGCGCAGCTCGGCGTATCCGCCTCGCTCGAGGGCGGTCTCCAGCAGCCGGGGGTAGTTGCCGGCGTCGTAGACGACGTCCTTGATCCCGGTCGGATAGGGCATCTCTTCCGGCTGGACCAGGTTCCGGCGCCGGATCTCGGCCGGATCGAGGTCGAGCCGGCGGGCCAGGCGATCCAGCAGGCGCTCGATCACAAAGTTGCCGAGCGGGCGGCCGCCGCCTCGGACGAAGCCGGTCGAAGCCGCATTGGTCAGGACCAGGTCGTAGTCGACCTTCATGGCCGGCAGGTGGTAGGCCGAGACCATGTGGGCGGTGATCAGGCTGGGCTGATTGCTGCCAGAGGCGGGATAGGCGCCGACGTCATGCCAGAGCCGCCCGCGCAGCCCGCGCAGGCGGCCGTCCGGGCCAGCGGCGAGCTCGAGGTCGAAGCTGGTGCCGTGGGCGTGGACTGTCGTGGAGGTGTCCTCGCTGCGGGTGGCCGTCCAGCGGACCGGCTTTTGGAGCCGCATCGCCGCGAGTGCGACTAGGACCTCCTCCGGGTAGGAGGCGGCCTTCGGTCCGAAGCCGCCGCCCACGTCCTCGGCGAGCACCTCGACGTGGTCCTTTTCCAGGCCCAGCATGTCGGTCAGCCGGTCGCGGACGCCGTAGGTGTGCTGTGTCGAGGTCCAGACCGTCAGCCTGCCGCCGTCGAAGGTCGCGGTCACCGCCCGGGGCTCCATGGCGGCGCCGCAGATCCGGGCCAGCTTGAAGCGCTCGCGGATGGCGATCGAGTCGCCGGCGAAGGCCGCCTCGATATCGCCGTAGGCTCGCTTGGAGCTGCCCATCACGTTGGAACCGAGCTCCGCATGGACGAGCGGCGCTCCGGCCGCCAGGGCGGCGTCGACGGTCCCCGCCGCGGGGAGCGGATCGAGGTCTGCAAAGACCGCGTCGGCGGCATCGCGCGCGGCATAGACATCGTTCGCGACCACGACGGCGATCGGATCGCCGACGTGGTTCACCTCCCCTGAGGCGAGCACCGGCCGGGCGCGTGTCTTCATGCCACGGGGCACCCAGTCGGCGAACTCTCGGGCGGTCTCCGGAAGGTCGGCGGCGGTCCAGGCCGCGACCACGCCGGGCACGGCCTGGGCGGGGCCGAGGTCGATGCCGGTGATGCGGGCGTGGGGGAGGGGCGACCTGGCCACGGCCAGGTGGACGAGGCCGGCGAGCCGGATGTCGCCGGAATAGCGGCCGCGGCCGGTGATCAGCCGGGGGTCCTCGCGCCGGCGCGCGGGTCTGCCGATGGCTGAGGGCACGAGCTTAGAATAGGGGCTCGGCTGAACCGGGCGGCTAGCTCAGCTGGGAGAGCGCTAGCTTGACATGCTAGAGGTCGGCGGTTCGATCCCGTCGCCGCCCACCA
>CATPBK010000136.1 GCA_955652705.1 Candidatus Dormiibacterota bacterium
CTCTTCCGGATCGCCCAGGAGGCGTTCGTGAACGTGCGCAAGCATTCCCGGGACGCGACCCGGGTCAAGACCGAGCTGGTGCCGGAGGGAGGCGGCGTCAGGGTTACGATCAGCGACAACGGCGTCGGCTTCGCACCGGCGCCGAACGCGCCCGGCCACCTCGGCCTGACGGCCATGCAAGAGCGGGCAGCCGGCGCCGGGGGCTGGTGGCGCTGCGAGAGCCGTCCGGGCCACGGCACCCGGGTGGAATTCTGGGTCCCGGTCCGACACAGCCGATCCGCGTCCTGATCGTCGACGACTGCCCGCGGTTCGTGGCGCGCGGTTCCGGGCGCGGCGGGTCAGCCGGTCGCTCGGTTACTTCTTCGCGGCCAGGACCGATTCGCCTTCGCTCTGCTTGACCGCGCCTGACGTCCCGACGGTTGACGTGCGAGCTGCATTCAACAGGGTGCGCCCGTATCTGACGGTCAGGACCGCGGCGGCTGCGATGGCGAGGGCGTTGAGACCGTGGAGCGAGGCGATGATGCCGGACCCGCTGCCGAGCGCGTTGTGAATCGGCACCATGATCGCGCTCACGAGGTCGCGCACGAACTGCGGCTCAGCCGAGATCGTCGACCCCGGGAACTGGAGCCGGGCGAGGCCGACCTGGATCCCGATCAGGACGAACTGCAGAACGCCCCACTCGAGGGCCCGGCGCGGCAGCCGCCCCACGAGGGCGATCACGATCAGGACCACTGAGAGAGCGTGCAGGCCCAGGCCGAGCCACAGGTGTGGCTGGTACGTCAGGTTGGAGAAGGACCCCGCGGCGGCGAAGTAGAACTGCACCGGAATCAAGATCAGGAACAGCCAGGCGGCGCCAAGATAGGCCTGCACTGAGAGTCGATTAGACATAGTCCCTTCCCCCCTTAGTTTGATTTGAAGTAGGGGGCGACTTTACCATGGAGGGCTCTTTCGCTCAAGGCATTTCGGCCCGAGAGCGGCTTGCGTGGTCTCGGGCGAGCCTCAAATTGCCGCCCCCAGGAGGTTCAGAGTGGGAAAGCTCGTCGTATCCGAATTCGTGTCAGTCGATGGCGTCATCGAAGACCCGGGTGGAGCTGAAGGATTCGAGCGCGGAGGTTGGGCCTTCAAGTTCGAGCGCGGACCCGAGGGTGACAAGTTCAAGCTCGATGAAGTAATGGCTAGCGACGCGCTTTTGTTAGGGCGGGTGACTTATCAAGCCTTTGCGGAAGCCTGGCCCTCACAGACCGATGAAGTCGGCTTCGCCGGCAAGATGAACAGCATGCCCAAGTTCGTGGTCTCAACGACCCTGCCAGAGGGCAACTGGAGCAACTCGACAGTCATCAAAGGGAACGTGGCGGAAGAGGTGTCGAAGCTGAAGCAGCGGCCGGGCGGAGACATCCTGGTCAACGGAAGTGCCCAGCTCGTGCAGACGCTGACGCAACATGGCCTGGTCGACGAGTACCGGCTCATGGTCTTTCCAGTTGTACTCGGAAAGGGAAAGCGTCTCTTCCAAGATGGACTTGATATGACTGCACTCCGACTCGTAGAGGCGAAGCCCGTCGGTGAATGCGTCATCCTCACCTACCATCTGGCAGGAAAGCCAGCTGAGGGGGCCAAGCAGGACTAGGCCGGGCGCAGCTGGAGACGTTCAAAGAGCTGCTCGAAGCGCGCGCGTCGGAGCCGGCAAAAAGACAGCTCGCAAGGCCGTGCCGGCGCCTCTAGCGCCGGTGCGGCGCCGTTCTATCGCGTCAGGTTCCGCTGCGTGGACAGCGACGGTCGCTTCTACCAGTCGCCGGCGCGTCGCAGATCTGACGGCCGGGCATCGGGGTCATAGACCGTTCGGTACAGGGGCTCGGCCCACAGGTTGGTCGTCCGCGATGGCTGGATCCGGGGGTGCGGCCTCACGCGCCCTGGCGGCCGCTCACCCTGCCCACCGTCAAGATGCCAGCGTTCCAACGCCTGGGCGGTCTCACGGAATGTCGCCACCGCTTCAGCAGGATCGAGCAAATCTCGATCGTCACCATCCGCTCGGCCGAGGTGTTCGCGCCACAGCTGCAGCCTGAGATCGCGCGCGTACTTGCGAGCGCCGTCGCCGAGGCCGGCCGGATCGATGGGTTCTCGCGGATCCTGCTCTTCATCGAGCACAGCACAGGCGATCTCGGAGTCGTGGCTCCAGGACCTTCGATTGAAATTGTCTGATCCAACCGATGCCCAGACGTCATCGATCACGCTGATCTTGGCGTGGACATAGACGGGAACGCCGGCGAGGTTCTCGATGTCGTAGATGGCGACACGATCGCCCCCCGCGTCGAGCAGGACCTGGACTGCCTGCTCCCGCCCCACCTGGTTCGGCCGCAGGGTAAGAGTTCCGGCCTGATCGAAGAATCTCGGAACGACCGCGATGAGGTGCAGAGACGGAGAGGCTTGAAGGGCAGCCGCAAACGTCCTCGCCACCTCGGTCGACCAGAGGAACTGGTCTTCGAGGTAAATGAGCCGGCGCGCTCTTCGGATTGCCTTTCGAAATCCGCGAGCCACGCTGCGCTCACCCTGAGGAGCGAACGGATAGCCGTGGCGGCGGCGTGCGTAAGTGCGCAGCACCTGGACCGCGTGCGTTCCGCATGGCGGGGGGTCGGCCGGCATTGGCGGCAAGGCGCTTGCCTTGCGATGCGTGTGACGCAGCAGGTCATGCAAGATCCCGAGGGGATCGCGGCTGAGCGGGCTTCGGTCATCCCATCGCTCGCGGAAGCAGAACTCCAGGTCCCCGACGGCCGGACCCTGGATCGCTA
>CATPBK010000137.1 GCA_955652705.1 Candidatus Dormiibacterota bacterium
CGAGAGCTCCACGAAGTAGTTTTCGAAGCCGGCGGGGCAGATGATCTCCAGCAGTCGCGCGGGTTCGTCGGTCGGGTTCCAGAAGGTATGGGGGACGCCGACCGGCTTGTACACGTAGGTGCCCTGCTCGGCCAGGGCGACTTCGTCCCCGATCCGCACGCCGACGGTACCTTCGAGGACGTAAGAGAGCTCGTCTTCCATCGTGTGCGTGTGGGGCGGGACCAGGCGGCGGGCCGAGATCGGATGCTCGAGCACGGCCAGGCGGCCGCCGGTCTGGTGGCCCCAGATCTTGAAGTCGAACCCGAGGCCGCTCGTGGGCGGGATGGACTCGCCTTCACCCGGACGGACGACGATCAGCTTGCGGGTTTGTTCGATCACCACTACACCCCCAGTTTGTGAACAGTGCTGTTCAGGACGGTGCGGATGCTACGCTTGCTGCAGCCAAGATGCAACCTGTAAGTGAACAGCCGCGTTCGCAAATCGGTAAGCGACAGCAGAACAAGAGCCGGGTTCGCGAGCGGATCGTGGACGCCGCCATTGAGCTGCACTGCAGCGTCGGACCGGCGCGCACCACCGTCAGCGACATCGCCCGGCGGGCCGGCGTCCAGCGGTTGACGGTCTACCGCTACTTCCCGGACGAGCTCTCGCTGCTGGGTGCCTGCAGCGGCACCTACCGGATGCGGAACCCGCCACCCGACATCGAGGCCTGGATGGAGATCGCGGATCCGGTCGAGAGGCTCGAGGCCGCCCTGCCCGAGCTGCTGCGGTACTACCGGCGCACGGCCCCGATGCTCTCCCGGGCCCTGCGCGACTTGAGCGTGGCGCCGCTCCTGCGAGAGATCGCCGGGCCCCGGCTCCAGTGGGCGGCTCGGGTGCACCAGTTGCTGGAGGCGGGGTGGAACGTGCGGGGAAAGCGGCGGCGCCTTTTGCGGGCGGCGATCGCGCTGGCGACCGACTTTCACGCCTGGGAATCGCTGGCTGCGAACGACCTCGACGACCTGGACATAGCGGCGGTCCTGACGGGGATGGTCATCGCCATGGCCGGAAGCAAGTCGTACAAATTGGCTAAAACCGGTCGGAAGTTTCATCTGTAAATTGCTGCATCCAACGCGTCATTCTGGTACGATACGAACATGCGTTCGACAGCCAGAATTGATGCGCTGATTGATGAGCTAGAGTGCGAGATCCAGCGTGTTCATGACGCGGGTCTTGGTGAAGAGCTGGTCGAGATCCGGCGCGTCAGTAACCGGCTGGAAGCCGTGTTTGCGCATGCGCTTGTGCGGTTTGATCACGCACGTGAGTTTGCGGCGGATGGAGCCGTCAGCACAGTGTCTTGGCTGCGGCACCGGTGCCGCCTCTCCAGCGGAAGCGCCGCTGAGCGGGTCACGCTCGCGCGGCGTCTGGCGGAGCTGCCCGGCACGGACGCCGCACTCACGTCCGGCGCTATCGGCTACCAGCACGCCGCGCTCATCGCACGCACGGCGGAGAAGGTCGGTTCGGACAACGTGCTGGCTGGGGAGAAGGCGCTCCTCGTTGCGGCGCGCCAGATGGACGCGGGTGCGTTTGCCGCTCAGACGCGATTCTTCCAGCACTGCATCGACGCGGATGGCGCCCTGGCCGACGCCAACCGGGACCACGAGCGGCGACGCCTGCACCTGAGCCAGTCGCTGGGCGGGATCTTCTTCCTGGACGGCATCCTCGACTCTGAAGGGGGAGCCCTGTTGCAGAGCGCACTGCGCGCTCTCAGTGGGCCGCTCCCTCAAGACGGCCGGACACCTGCACAGAGGCGCGCCGACGCCCTGGTCGAGCTTGTTCGGCGCCAGCTGGATGGCGGCGGTCTACCTCAGACAGGCGGCCAGAAGCCACACCTGACCGTGCTGTTGACAGAGGCGACGCTGAAGGGCGCGGCGGCCGGCGAGGTGGACGGTCTTCCTCTGCCGGCGGAGACGGTTCGGCGGCTCGCTTGCGACTGCGCTCTGACGCCGATCGTGATGAACGAGGCAGGGCAGCCCGTGGCGATGGGGGCGGCCCGCCGGACGGTCTCGCCGTCCCAGGCACGGGCCCTGCGCGCCAGGGATCGGATGTGCCGGTTCCCCGGCTGCGATCGGCCGCCCGACTGGACGAGGGCGCATCACTTGTGGCATTGGGCGGACGGCGGCCCAAACATCCTTCCGAACCTGGTGCTCCTCTGCGGGCGCCACCACTGGCTCGTGCATGAGGGCCGCTGGCGCCTGGTCGGGGGCGTCGGCAACCTCCAGGCGGTGCCGCCCTAACCTGACCGGGTGCGCCTTGCCCGCAGAAGACGCACGTTCCCATCTTGGTACGCGCTCGACCCTACCGCAGTTACCTGGCCCGCTTCCGCCTGGCCTGATGGCCATGATCCTCAGGTTGTCGTGGGCTCGTTCCTGGGAACCTCCGGGAAGACGGTTGACAGACTCGCCACCGCCCGGGTGAACATGCGGTGCTGCAACCAGTAGAGCACGACAAGACTGACCACGAAACCGGCCACGCCGCAGGTTACTGACACGGCGGTGCCGCGCGGCTGCACGATGCTCAGCAACAAACCGACGAAGGCGCCGGCCACGATGCTGTCAATGACCACGATGAGCATCCCGGCGGTGAGGAGGCGCTGCCACCACGCTCGGGTTCGTATTCCAATGGCCGCGAGGTTGGCCCCCGCGTCGTCCGTGGCGGGCATAACGAAGTACGGCCTCATCTCCGGCGCGAGCTCAACGTAGTAGTGACGGATTCGACCCATCCCCTGCCCGTACCTTTGCCACTCGTCCGAAGCCTGGAGGATGCGTACCAAGGTCACCACTCCCAGGAAGTAGACGGTCGGGAGCAGGATCAACGCGAATGTCCAGAAGGAAGAGCCCATCGCCGACAGCTGGGCCGCCAGTGCCAGGGTGATGATGGTGCCGGAAAGGCTGCTCACGAAGAGCTGCAGGCGGCTGGTTATCTCCGCATTCACTATCCCTCGGGCGGTCTGGAGAGTGAAGTGCTCTGTGGTCATGAAGAGCAGGATGCTCTGCGGGTCGGCAGCAGGCCGCGCGTCGTCCATCGTCCCCTCCTTGTCATGCGGTTCTTGTTAGAGGATCAAGAGCTAGTACTGTGACAGCAGGCTAGCCAGCTTTGGCGACCACCTCTACTCCTAGCTAACTACAGCTAGTGGCTCGTGCATGAGGGCCGCTGGCGCCTGGTCGGGGGCGTCGGCAACCTCCGGGCGGTGCCGCCCTAACCTGACCGGGTGCGCCTTGCCCTCGGGCTCCTCGCTGCGCTCCTTTTCCTCGCTTTGACGTTCAACCCGGTGGTCGATGGGGATGGGGTCGGCTACTTCTCGTACCTGCATTCGATAGTCATCGACCACGATCTCGACCTGGCTGACGAGTACACGGCTGCGAGGGCGGCCGGCGTCACCGTCTTGCATGCGGACACGCACACCCGGACCGGGCTCCTGGCCGACTACTACCCGGTCGGGTCGGCGGTGCTGGCGCTACCTTTCTATGCGGTCGCCCAGCTCGCGCGCCAGGATCAGTTCGGGCGGGCGAACCAGGAGGCTTACTGTCTGGCCTCGCTCCTGGCCGGGCTCCTGGCCCTGGCGATCTGCTACCGGATCACGCGTTCGCTCGTAGCGGTCATCGCGGTCTGTTTCGCGACCCCCTTCGTCTTCTACCTGGTCGCCGCGCCGAGCTACTCGCACACGTTCAGCGCGCTCGCGGTCTCGCTCTTTGTCTGGGCCTGGCTCCGCGGGCGGTCGATGCTGCTGCTCGGCTTCCTCGGTGGCCTGATGGCCCTTGTGCGGCCGCAGGACGGGGCGCTGATGGCGGTCGCGCTGCTCGACCTCCCCCGCGTGCGCTGGCGCATCCTTCTGCTGCTACCCGGGGCGCTGGTCGCGTTCGCGCCCCAGCTCTGGGTCGACCAGGTGATCTTCGGCCAGTGGCAGCCGCCCAGCCCGCCGGAGGGCTTCAAGCTCTGGCCGGGACATTACTGGCAGGTGCTGTTCAGCACCTGGCGCGGTCTCTTCATCTGGCATCCGGTGACGCTGGCCGCCCTCGCGGGCTTCATCTGGGTGAAGGGGTGGCGGCTCAAGGCAGCCATGGCTTTCAGCCTGGCCATCGAGACCGCGATCGACGGCGCCGTGGGTGACTGGTGGGGTGGGCTCGCCTTCGGGCAGCGGCGGTTCCTCGACCTGCTGCCCTACTTTGCGATCGGGCTGGCGGCGCTCGCGGAGCGGCTCCGCCCGGCCGCCGCCTGGGCCGCCGCCGGCGTGCTGAGCGCCTGGAACTTCGTGCTCTGGGCGAACTTCGTCTACGTCATCCACGCGGATACCGATCCCGGGCTCAGGCTGGTCACCGAGCAGGTGCGTGGGCTTCTCTACGTCCCTCGGCTCTTCGCCCAGGGATACGTGCTGCGGCACGGCGACTACCTGCTCCTGGCGCTGGAAGGGGCTTGCCTGGCGGTTGCGATTAACCTAGCCCTCGGACATGGCGAGCAAGCGCGTGCTCAGCGTGATGATGCCCATCTACAACGAGGAGCCGACCCTTGAGACCATCGTCGGCCACGTCCTCGACCGGCCCGAGGTGGGCGAGCTGGTCGCGGTCGACGACGGCTCGACCGACCGCAGCTGGGAGATCCTCCAGGGGCTGGCGAAAAAGGACCCGCGGCTGCGGGCCTTCCAGCAGGCCGTCAACGGCGGTAAGGGCCTGGCGCTGCGACGCGCGATCACAGAGATCCGGATGCCGTTTGCCCTGGTCCAGGACGCCGACCTCGAATACGATCCGGCCGACTACCCGGTCCTCCTGGAGCCGCTCGTCTCCGGCCGTGCCGACGCCATCTACGGCGTGCGCGGCTTCGCCGGCCAGACCGCCTTCAGCTTCTGGTTCGTCATCGGCAACAAGGCGGTCACCCTCGCCTGCAACGTGCTCTTCGACTGCTACATCTCCGACCTCGAGACCGGCTACAAGGTGCTGCGCAGCGACCTCTGGAAGCGCCTCAACCTGAAGGGCTCCCGGTTCGACATCGAGCCCGACATCACGGCTCGGGTGCTGCGGCTCGGCTACCGCATCCACGAGGTGCCGATCCGCTACTACGCGCGCTCGCGCGCAGAGGGCAAGAAGCTGACCTGGCAGGACGGGGTCCAGGCGCTCGGCACCCTGGCTCGGCTGCGACTGGCCTCCGACGCCGACCTCTTCGGGCCTGAGCACGATCAGGACTATCACCGCGAGCGGCAGCAGGCCCTGGCGATGCACCATCCTCTCAAACAAGGGAGGTAAGCGCTGGCCGAGGAATTCCAGAACTTCATCGGCGGAAAGTGGCTGGCGGCCCGCTCCGGGCAGACGTTCGAGGACTTGAACCCCGCCGACCGCGGCGACGTGGTCGGCCGCTTCCCGCGCTCGGACAAAGCCGACCTCGATGACGCGGTAGCGGCAGCCGAGAAGGCTTACCCGGAGTGGCGGCGGACGCCACCGCCGGAGCGGGGCCAGATCATTCTCCGGGCGGCGGGCCTGCTGAAGCAGCGCAAGGACGAGCTGGCCCGCCTCATGACGCGCGAGATGGGCAAGGTGCTGAAGGAGGCCGGCGGCGACGTCCAGGAGGCGATCGACATGGGCGAGTTCATCGCCGGGATGGGGCGCCGCCCCTTCGGCGAGGCCGTGCCCAGCGAGCTGCGCGACAAGATCTCCTTCACCTGGCGGGAGCCGATCGGCGTCGTCGGCTGCATCACGCCCTGGAACTTCCCGATCGCGATCCCCTCCTGGAAGGTCTTCCCTGCCCTGATGGCGGGCAACGCCGTGGTCTTCAAGCCGGCCGAGGACACGCCGCTCTGCGCGCTGCGCTTCGTCGAGGTCCTCGCCGAGGCGGGCTTGCCCGCGGGCGTCGTCAACCTGGTCCACGGCCTCGGCGAGGAGGCCGGCGGCGCGCTCGTCGAGCACCCCGGCGTGCGGGCGATCTCGTTCACCGGCTCGGCCGAGGTGGGGAGGATCATCGCCGCCCGCTGCGGCCAGCTCCTGAAGCGGGTGGCGCTGGAGCTGGGCGGCAAGAACGCGATAGTGGTGATGGACGACGCCGACATCGAGCTGGCCGTCGAGGGCGCCCAGTGGGCCGCCTTCGGCACCAGCGGCCAACGCTGCACCGCGGCGTCTCGCCTGATCGTCCAGGAGCGGGTCCTGACGGACTTCTCGGAGCTCTTGCGCAGCCGCGCCGAGAAGATGAGGGTCGGCTCCGGGCTCGACCCCGAGGTGGAGATGGGACCGGTCATCAACCGCAAGCAGCTGGAGCGCGTGCACTCCTACACCGAGGTGGGCGTCGCCGAGAGGGCGAAGCTGATGACCGGCGGCCACATCCTCGATGACGCCGCCCACGCGAGCGGCAACTTCTACGCGCCCACCGTCTTCACCGACGTCACACCGGGTATGCGGATCGCCCAGGAGGAGATCTTCGGGCCGACCACCGCGATCATGCCCGTGGCCTCCTTCGAGCAGGCGATCGAGTACGCCAACTCGACGGCCTACGGGCTCTCGCTGGCCATCTACACGCGCGACGTCAACCGCGCCTTCAAGGCCATGCGGGAGCTGGAGTCCGGCATCGTGTACGTGAACGCGCCGACCATCGGCGCCGAGATCCAGACCCCCTTCGGCGGCGTCAAGAACACCGGCAACGGCCACCGCGAGGCGGGCACCGGCGCGCTGGACGAGTTCTCGGAGTGGAAGTCGATCTACGTCGATTACTCGGGGCGGCTCCAGAAGGCCCAGATCGACACCGCCTGAGAGGTCGGGCTAGGCCAGTGGCAGCCGGAGGGTGAAGGTGCTGCCGGTGCCCGCCGCCGACTCGCAGACCACGTCGCCCTCCATGAGCCGCGCCAGCTCTCGCGAGAGGTAGAGGCCCAACCCCGTCCCCTTGACGCTGGCCGCCTGGCCCGACGTGATCCGGCCGAAGCGGGTGAAGAGCTTCGGCAGATCCTCGGCCGCGATCCCGATGCCGCGGTCGGTCACGGCGACCAGCGCGGCGCCGTTCTCGGTCCAGAGGCGGGCCAGCACGGGGCTGCCGGGCGGTGAGTACTTGACCGCGTTGCTGAACAGGTTGCCGACGATGATGGCGGTCCGCTCGCGGTCGGCGTTGACGGTCACCTTGTGCACTGGTGTTCTCAGCTCGATGCGAGCGTCGCCCGGCGGCTGCTGGGACCTGATGGCCTCTCGGACGATGGCCAGCAGGTCGATCTTCTCTAGCTTCAGCAGCAGGCGGGAGTCCTCGAGGCGGGCTGTTTCCAGCATCAGCTCGATGATCTGGTCCATCTCGCGAGCCTTGGCGGCGATGTGCTCCAGGGGCTGGCGGGCGGCGGGGGCAAGCTCGCCGAAGGAATCGTCCAGCACCAGCGAGAGGTAGCCATTGATCACCGTCAACGGGCCGCGCAGCTCGTGTGACGCGAGCCGCATGAACTCGGACTTGGCCTCGTCGAGGGCGACCATCCGGCGAGCCGAGCGGCGGTGGCGGCCCAGGTTTTCGGCGTGGCCGATTGCCAATCCAGTGAGCCTGGCGATCACTTCCATCAGCCGCTCGTCCTCCGGGTGGAAGTGGTCGCGGTCCCGGGCGGTGGCGATCAGCAGCCCGTAGATCCGGTCGCCGGCGCGGACCGGGGCGAGGACGCCCGCCCGCCAGCCTTGCTCGCTCGCGAGAGCGCGGATCTCCGGCGCCAGGTCGGACTCGCGCACGGCCTTGGGCCGCCCGGTCTGGATCGCCCGCTCGGCGGCTCGATTCCACTCCAGCGGGTAGTCGCCGGTGTAATGGGCGCCCGCCTCGTCGACGTCCTCCAAGATCTCCAGGCGGCCCCGGTAGAGACGGTGGAAAGCAGCGCGGCCGGGGGCTTCACCGTGGCGCTTTACGAGCACGGCCAGCGCTCGAGTCGAGCGCTTGATGATCTGGTCCAGGTCAAGAGTGGCCGCCAGCGACTCGGCGGTCTCGATCAGGAATTCCAGGTCGTCGAGGCGGCTGCGCGAGGAACCAGCCTTGCCTGGCGTCGCGCCTCGGTGGGGGACTTCCCCCTCAAACCCGCCGCCCTCGGTCACGATATGAATTACACGCTATGCCGTTTGCGGACATCAACGGCCAGCGCATCCACTTCGAAGACACCGGTGGCGGCGGCGTGCCTCTGGTCCTGGCGCATGGCTTCCTGATGGACGCAACGATGTTCGAGCCGCAGGTGGTCGCCCTGCGCGACGAGTGGCGTGTCATCACCTGGGATCAGCGTGGCCACGGGCAGACGAAGTCGGACGGCCAGCGGTTCTCCTTCTGGGATTCCGCGGCCGACCTGGCTGGCCTGCTGGACCAGCTGGGCGTCCAGCAGGCGGTCGTCGGCGGCATGAGTCAGGGCGGCTTTATCGCGCTGCGCCTGGCCTTGAAGCGCCGCGATCGGGTCGAGGCGCTCGTCCTGATCGACTCCCAGGCCGGCCTGGAGCTGCCGGAGAAGGTGGGCGACTACGAGATGATGGCGCAGGTCTGGAGCTCGGACGGGCCCAGCGAGGTGCTCGGACAGATGGTGGCCGCGATGATCCTCGGGCGCTACGAGAGGAGCGCGGACTGGGTCGCCACCTGGCGGGAGCGCTACTCGACAGGCGTGGACGCGGTCTATCGCTGCCTGATGGACCGCGACGACATCACCTCACGGCTGCGCGAGATCGCGGTCCCGGCGCTGGTGATCCACGGCGACGACGACATCGCCATCCCGATGGAGAGGGCAGAGGCCCTGGCCGGCGGGCTCCCGGCGGCTCGCCTGGTGGTCATCGAGGGAGGTTCGCACGCGTCAAACCTCACGCAGCCGGACCAGGTGAACGAGGCGATCCGTAAATTTTTGCGTGAAGTAAAAGGCGCCGGCGCGGTATAACTCGCGCAGCGACTACACCGGAGGGGCAGAAAAGGGGAGGGTCAGAACCGGGCCGGGGAGGTCGGGGGCAACGCCGATCGCTCCGGCCGGGGACGACTCCCGCGCAGCAGGAGCCAGCAGCCGCCGCCGATCAGCAGCAGCGGTACCAGCACGCCGGCCGCGAACCAGTTGTGGCTGCCGAAGATCCAGAAGCCGAGCCAGAGCAGCGGCCAGAGCGTCCAGGGGCGGTAGCCGCGGCTCCAGTGGCGTGATCGGTAGACGTGCGGCAGCGGCGGCGCGACGAGGTAAGGGGCCGGGGCGGGCACCGGCCTTGGGGGGAGGGTTGCAGATCCACGGGGGTGCGTCGCGAACGGCCGCCCGGAGCGACGCCTCAAGGGGGGATGTCCCACCTCAAAAGCAGGGAGATCTCGCAGCGAGGACTGGAGGTCGTCGACTGTCCGGGCCCTGATCGTTTCGGCGATCCGGCCGGCGAGGTCGTCATGGGTGAGGCGCCCGGCTACGTAGTGCTCCTTCAGGAGCTGAAGCACGCGGTCGCGGTCGGCGTCCGACGCCAGCATCGCCGCCCTTATCCTACGCTCGGGATGGCGGCGCTGGCGGTTGGGATTGCGCCGGCCCAGCTGACAAGCTTCATCGGACGCGAGCGGGAGCTGGCTGAGCTGGACCGGCTGCTGAGAATCTTCAGGTTGGTCACGTTGACCGGCGCGCCCGGCGTCGGCAAGACGCGGCTCGCCCTGGAGCTCGCGCGGACGCTCGGGCAGCGCTTTCCGGACGGCGCCTGGGTCGTCGAGCTCGGCCTGGTCAGCGACCCGGCGCAGGTCGGCCCGCGGGTGGAGGAGGTCGCCGGCCAGCCGTTACGCGGGCGCAGCCTCCTGGTGCTCGACGGCTGCGAGCACCTGCTCCAGGAGTCGTCGCGGGTCGCCGAGAAGCTGCTCTCGGCGTCGCGTGATCTGCGGGTGCTGGCCACCAGCCGGAAGTCGCTCGACATCGCGGGCGGCCGGACCTGGCGGGTGCCGCCGCTGGGCCTGCCGCCGGCTGATGCGCGCGGCCTCTCGGGCTTTGCCGGGTCGGACGCGGTCCAGCTCTTCAGCGACCGCGCCCGAAAGGCCAACCCGGCGTTCAAGCTGACGGCGGACAACGTCGCCGACGTGGCCCACGTTTGCAGCCTGCTCTTCGGCCTTCCGCTCTGCCTCGAGCTGGCGGCGGCGCCAGCCCTCGTCATGTCCCCGGCGGAGGTCCTGGACAGCCTCTCCGATCGTTTCGCGGCTTTAATCGGCGCCAGCGGCAAGCCCGTGGGGCGCCGCCGCCTGCTCCGCGCCACGCTGGACTGGAGCTTCGAGCACCTGGGCGCCCGCGAGCGGCTCCTCTTCCGGCGGCTCGGCGTTTTCCGAGCGGGATTCTCGCTGGAGGCGGCGGAGCGGGTAGCGGCGGGCGACGGAATCGTCGAGCGCGATGTGCTCGAGCTGCTGGATCACCTGGTGGACAGAGCCCTGGTCAGGCGGTTGGAGCGCACCCGCTACCAGGTGCTGGAAGCGCTGGGCGAGTACGCGCTGGACCGGCTCCGCGCGGCCGGCGAGGCCGATCGGTTGCGGGACCTCCACGCGCGCTACTACCGGCGGCTGGCCCTGGCGGCGCCCCCCCAGCAGCTCGCGGCGGAGGCGGGTAACCTGCGGGCGGCGATGGCCTGGCTGGAGGCTCACTACCCGCGCGGCTTCCAGGAGATGGCGTCGGCACTGGCCGCCAGCCTGCCAGGTCGCGGCTAGCCGAGTCGAATCCGCCGGAGCGTCGCCCGCTTGCCCTCGAGGCTCAGGATGCCGATCGTCCGGTCTCGCGTCGGGAACGCCGCGGTGGCGGTGGAGACGTTGATGAAGCGGGTCTGGCCCTTCACCTCGTCGCGCCAGCGATGGGTGTGGCCGTGGATGCAGATGTCGAGGCTCTCGGCCCAGGCGTCCCCAGGAAGGGGCCGCCGGTGGACCATGCCCACGCGCAGTCCCTCGAGGTCGCGCAGGATGCGCTCCGGATACCGCGCGTCGTCGGGCGCGTTGCCGTTGACCACGCTGAGCGGCTTGCCCAGCGCCTTCAGCCCGTCGAGGACCTCCTCCTGCTGCCAGTCGCCGGCGTGCCAGACCTCGTC